>JBKPUA010000175.1:0-5561 GCA_046735815.1 Pseudomonadota bacterium | reverse complement strand
TCCGCACGGCCGGCAATGATTGAACAAGCCTCTTCGGTAGCCACGCCGGCTGGTGGAAGGCCGGCAGAGACCAAGGAAGCCCGCTCCGTCGTTGCTTTAAGCCGCGTCCCCCGTTGAGCGCGGGGTGCGCCGGTTTCGCCTCCGGCTGCCGGTCAAGTGGTTTCGGAGCTCAGACGATCGCAGGACTGAAGTGTGCACTCACTCTGCGATCTCGCTCCGGGCGGCTGTCCGGCCTCTTGTCCGGATGCCCACCGACCGACACACGGCCACAGGCACGTGCGAAATTGGGCAATTGCGCACATAAGCGAAGTGCAAGCGCATTACAAGAATTTTTTTCAGAATCACGGTCGCGGGTGCGAAGCGCACCCACGTCGAGGTGAAGGTGCGGCGCTGGCGCGGCCGAACCGTGTCGCTCAGTCGCGCGTGGTGAAGGGCTCGACCTGCTGAGCGCTGCGGATGAAGGCGACCATCACCGCGATGCCGCAGAGAAAGAACAGGCCCTGCATGATGTGCACGCTGTAGGGGCCGAGGTCGAGCATGCTGCCGACGGCCCAGCCGCCGGCGAAGGCGGCCCCGAACACCTCGGCACCGATCAGGATCGCCGCGCTGACGACGGTCAGCACGTTCTGCCACGCGATCCTGCGCTGGCCGGTCGGGGAGGGCGTCATGACATCGTTCCTCTTGGCGGCGGCAATCTCGGGGAAAGCATCGGCCAAATCAAGGCCGGCCTAGTGCCCCGAACCCGAAGTTCGCGCATATCGTGCCGCGAGTTCGACCGCGAACTTCGGGTTCAAAGGGGCACTAGAATCATAAGGTTGCTAGTGGTCCTCGATTCCGAAGTTCGCAAACGAGGGTGCCGCACGAATGATGCGAACTTCGGAATCGGACCACTAGTGTCGCGGCCGGTCGTGCTTAGGCGGCGTCGCGGCTCGCCTTCGCGCCGAGCAGGCCGGCCTCCACCAGCGCCGCGCGGATGCGCTCGATCTCGGCGCGGCCGAGCTTGACCAGCGGCGGCCGCACCACCGCGCGCGGCAGCCGGCCGAGCAGCACCAGCGCCTCCTTCATGCGGTTGTGCATGTCGGCCCAGGGGTCGGCGTAGAACACCCGCGCCAGTGGATAGATGCGATCGTTGAGGCGACGCGCCTCGGCCAGGTCGTTGGCCCTGACGGCGCGGAACAGCTCGGCGTGCAGGTCCGGGATCACGCTGCCGCTGCCGGAGAGGAGCCCGTTGCAGCCAAGCACGAGGGAGGAGAGCAGCCAGGCGCTGTGGGTGGTGAGCACGTTGACCGGCCGCGGCAGGTTCTGGAGCGTGCGGATATGCATCTCGTGCTGCGGCACGTTCCCCGCCCAGTCCTTGATGGCGCGGATGCTCGGCACCAGCTCGATCATCTTCAGCAACGTGTCGCGCGGATAGCCCTGGCCGGTGGCGAGCGGGTACTGGAACGCGATGATCGGCAGGTCGGTCGCGTCGGCGATGCGCTTGAAATGGGCGACCGCCATCTCCGGCGACTGGCCCAGGGTAAAGGGCGCCGGCGGGAACACCAGCAGGGCGGAGGCGCCGCGATCGGCCGCCATGCGCGCGATTCTCGCCGCCTCGATGCTGCCGTCCGCCCACACGCCGTTGACCAGCGGAAGCCGGTCGCCGACCTCGTCCATCGCGATGTCGAGCACGCGCCGCTGCTCATCGAAGCTGCAGGAAGCGACCTCGGTCGAGTGGGCATTGATGGTGATGGCGGAGAGCCCCTGCGTCGCCGCCACGTCGCGCAGATGGCTGCGGAAGCTCTTCTCGTCGATCGAGAGATCCTCGTTGAACGGCAGCAGCACGGCCGGGATGACGCCGTGGGGAACATAATGGGCGTGACGGGGCATCGCTTGTCTCCTTGGCGGGCGGCGCTCGCCCGCTCCGAAATCGGTCCGCAGCTATAGCACGCCCGCCCGCTCGAAGTCCCCCATTCCCACGGTGACCCTGCCTTGATGTTTACCGAGGGTTGAGCGTACGCTGATGGAAAATAGCGAGGCATGAGGAGACACCCATGGCCGCCCATCGTCGCAGCTTTAAGCAGGTGGGGCGCGTATTGGCGCTCGCGTCGTTTGCTGCACTATCGGCACTGGCGCTCGGTTCGCTCCCGGCACGGGCCGGCGGGGCGCTGATCTACGTCACCAACAGCGCCGGCGACAGCATCCATGTGATCGACCCCGCGACCAACAAGGTCGTGCAGGAGATCAAGGGCATCGAGGCTGCCCATGGCATTGCACCGGCGCCCGACGGCTCGCGGGTCTATGTCAGCAACGAGGCCGACAAGACGCTCGACGTGTTCGATCGCGAAAGCGGGGCCCTGATCAAGAAGGTGCCGCTGAGCAATCATCCCAACAACATCGCGGTCACCAAGGAGGGGGACCGCATCCTGGTTGGGATCGCGCGCGGCAGCGGCGCGGTCGACGTCATCGACGCCAAGACCCTGACCCGGACCAAGAGCATCCTGGTGAAGGGGCGCCTGCACAACATCTATGTCACCCCCGACGGCAAGCACCTGATCACCGGCTCGATCCCGGGCAAGCTCATGACCGTGATCGACCTGGAGCGCGAGGTTCCGGTTTGGGAGCTGCCGTTCGATCTGGGCGTGCGTCCAATGACGATCGAGGCCGGCCCCGACGGCGCGACCAAGCGTATCTTCGTGCAGCTGTCCGACACCAACGGCTTCGCGGTGGTCGATTTTGCCGCCCGCAAGGAAGTGGCGCGGATCACGCTGCCGGCGACCGCGACCGAATTCGAGACCGACGCCGGGCGCGCCACCTCGCCTTCGCACGGCATCGGCGTGACGCCCGACAACAAGACGCTGTGGGTCACCAGCATCCCCAACAACGCGGTGTTCGTCTATTCGCTGGCCGACCTCAAGCTCATCGGCGAGGTCGCGCTGCCGGCGCTCAAGCTCGAGGGACATGGCCCGATCGCCTCGGTGCCGAACTGGGTGACGTTCACGCCCGACAGCAAGACGATCTACATCTCCAATGCCGCGATCAAATCCGTGACCGCCATCGACACGGGGAGCATGAAGGTGAAGGCGGTCATCCCTGTGGGCGAAGTGCCCAAGCGCATCAACACCCTGGTAATGAATTAGCCCTGGTCGGTGCCGGCGATTGATTCGCCGTCACCGAGACCCAATATTCGTCGTTCGAGGAATCGCGGCAGTCGCACGGGTGAGCGTCTGCCATTGGGTCTGGCGCCGCCGGTATCATCATCGCGTCGGCCGCCGCAGCTTCCGGTGTCATGACGCCAGCATCCTTGTTTCATCCGGCCGTCGCCGTCTGGTTTGATCGCACCTTCGCCGCGCCCACGGCGGCGCAGGCGCAAGCGTGGCCGGCGTTGCAGGCGGGCCGGAATGTGCTGATCGCGGCCCCGACCGGGTCGGGCAAGACGCTCGCGGCGTTCCTCGCCGCAATCGACGACTTGGTGCGGCAGGGGCTTGCGGGCACCCTCAAGGACGAGACCCAGGTCGTCTATGTCTCGCCGCTCAAGGCGCTCTCGAACGACATCCATCGTAACCTGGAAGCGCCGCTCGCCGGCATCCGCGAGGCTTTGCAGGCGCAGGGCTTGCCGGAGGTGGAGATCCGCACCTGGGTACGAACGGGCGATACCGGCAGCGGCGAACGCGACCGCATGCGCCGCCGCCCGCCGCATATCGTGGTGACCACGCCGGAATCGCTCTACATCCTGCTCGGGTCGGAGTCGGGTCGCGCCATGCTCGCGACCACCCGCACCGTCATCGTCGATGAGATCCACGCGCTCGCCCCCAACAAGCGCGGCACCCACCTCTCGCTGTCGCTCGAGCGCCTCGACACGCTCTGCGGCCGGCGATTGCTGCGCATCGGCCTCTCGGCCACGCAAAAGCCCATCGAGACCATGGCGCGCTTTCTCCTCGGCGCGGGCCCTGCCGACAATGTGGCCGCCGACTGCGCCATCATCGACACCGGCCACCGCCGCGCGCGCGACCTTGCACTCGAAATCCCGGATTCGCCGCTCGAAGCGGTGATGTCGGCCGAGGTCTGGGAGCAGGTCTATCAACGCCTCGCCGCGCTGATCGAGACGCATCGCACCACGCTCATCTTCGTCAACACCCGGCGGATGGCGGAGCGGGTGACGCGCCAGCTCTCCGACCGGATCGGCGCCGAGCACGTGGCGGCGCACCACGGCAGCCTCGCCAAGGAGCTGCGTCTCGATGCGGAGCAGCGGCTCAAGCACGGCAAGCTCAAGGCGCTGGTGGCAACCGCTTCGCTCGAGCTCGGCATCGATATCGGCGAGGTCGATCTCGTGTGCCAGCTCGGTTCGCCGCGCTCGATCGCGAGCCTGCTGCAGCGGGTAGGGCGTTCGGGACATGCCATCGCCGGCACGCCAAAAGGGCGCCTGTTCCCGCTCTCCCGCGACGATTTGGTGGAATGCGCCGCCCTTCTCGACAGCACCGCGCGCGGCGAGCTCGATCGGCTGGCGATTCTCGAGCAGCCGCTCGACGTGCTGGCGCAGCAGATCGTGGCCGAAGTGGCCGCGCGCGAGTGGACCGAGGACGAGCTCTATGCGCTCGTCCGGCGCGCTTGGCCCTATCGCGCGCTCCCCCGGGAGGATTTCGCAGCTTTGGTCGCGATGCTGGCCGAGGGCTTCAGCACCCGCCGTGGCCGGCGCGGCGCGCTCATCCACTACGACGGCGTCAATCACGTGCTGCGCGGCCGCCGCGGCGCGCGGCTCACCGCCCTGACCAGCGGCGGAACGATCCCCGACAACGCCGACTACCAGGTGCTGCTGGAGCCGGAAAGCCATGTCATCGGCAGCGTGAACGAGGACTTCGCGGTCGAGAGCATGGCCGGCGACATCTTCCAGCTCGGCAACAAGAGCTATCGCATCATCCGGGTCGAGCGCGGGATGGTGCGGGTCGAGGACGCCCACGGCGCGCCGCCCACCATTCCGTTCTGGCTGGGGGAGGCGCCGGGTCGCAGCGACGAATTGTCGGTCGCGGTGTCGCGCCTGCGCGGCGAGATGGCCGCGCGCCTTGCCGGCGATCCCGGCGGGGAACGCGCGCTGCGCTGGCTCGTGGACGAGGTCGGCATTGGCGCGCCGGCCGCCCAGCAGCTCGCCGAGTATCTGGCCGCCGCGCACGCCGCTTTGGGCATGCTGCCGACCCACGACACCATCGTGCTCGAGCGCTTCTTCGACGAGGTCGGCGGCATGCAGCTCGTCGTCCATTCGCCCCACGGCAGCCGCATCAACCGCGCGTGGGGCTTGGCGCTGCGCAAGCGTTTCTGCCGCAAGTTCAATTTCGAGCTGCAGGCGGCCGCGACCGAGGACAATATCGTGCTGTCGCTCACCACCGCGCACAGCTTCGAGCTTGCCGACGTCTCCCGCTACCTGCATTCCGCCACCATCCGGCCCTTGCTGATCCAAGCGCTGCTCGACGCGCCCATGTTCGTCACGCGCTGGCGCTGGGTGATCGGCGTGGCGCTGGCGCTGCCGCGCTTCCGCGGCGGCCGCAAGGTGCCGCCGCAGCTCGCCCGCATGGGGGCCGAAGACCTGA
>JBKPUA010000174.1:0-13248 GCA_046735815.1 Pseudomonadota bacterium | reverse complement strand
GCCGGGAAAGATCTGGTGTGGAATGTTCATCTTGTAGACGGGATCGCGCACCTTGTTGCTCACCGGCGGAAGCGAGTGCAGGTAGGCCACGATGGCATCGAGATCGCCCGGCGTCAGAATCTTGTAGAAGCCCGTTGGCATAACCTCAGCCAAGTGATGGCCCGCCGGCCTGACCCCTTCGAGCAATGCCTTCTTGACGTCGGCGTCGCCCCACTTGCCGATACCGGTTTCCGCGTCGGGCGTGATGTTGGAGGCGGTGACGTCGAACGGCGGCTCGTCGAACCGCAATCCGCCGGAGAGCGCCTTGTCGAACTGCGGGCCGTTCGGCCCCATCGGGGTGTGGCAGTTGTGGCAGGTCATGATGGTATCGACGAGGTAGCGCCCGCGCTCGATCGGCGTCTGCGCCATCGTCGTCGTCGCGTGCAGCATTGCGAGCAGAGCTACGGGTCCAATCAACGCGCCACGGTTCATTGCCAGCCCTCCTTCGTGATCGGCTCGCGCGAGCGAGCCGCGACCCTCATCGCCCGGCGGCACCATAACCCCTTCGCCGGATGAGCCAACGCGTTATCACCAGAAAACGAACCTGCCGTGTCCCACAAAAAAGGCAGCGCCGCGCGCTGCCTTTTATCCCCTTTGTATCCTCTGTCTTGCCGACGCTGTCAGGCCGGCGCAGGAGCTTGTGCTTGCTCGGCGGTGCTCGCCGCCACCGGCCCCGAATCCTTCCCTTTCGCCTCGGTATCGCGATCGACGAACTCGATCACCGCGACCGGCGCGGAATCGCCATAGCGGAAGCCGGCCTTGAGCACGCGCGTATAGCCACCATTGCGGTCCTTGTAACGGGGACCTAGCACCTCGAACAACTTCTTGACCATGGCGAGATCGCGCATCTGCGCGATCGCCTGCCGGCGTGCATGCAGGTCGCCGCGCTTGCCGAGCGTGACCAGCTTCTCGACGATCGGCCGCAGATCCTTCGCCTTCGGCAACGTGGTCACGATCTGCTCGTGCTTGATCAGCGCCGCCGCCATATTGGCGAACATGGCACGGCGATGCTCGGGCGTGCGATTGAGCTTGCGGTGGGCGTTACGATGACGCATGCACGTCTCCTCCGGAGACAGGAATCAGTGGTCAGTGCGGAATTCTGATTACCGACCGCTGATTATCGACCCCTGACTCAGTAATGATCCTCGAAGCGCTTGGCCAGCTCGTCGATATTGTCGGGCGGCCACCCCGGCACCTCCATGCCGAGATGGAGTCCCATCTGGGCCAGCACTTCCTTGATCTCGTTGAGCGACTTGCGTCCGAAATTCGGCGTGCGCAGCATCTCGGCCTCGGTCTTCTGCACGAGGTCGCCGATATAGACGATGTTGTCGTTCTTGAGACAGTTGGCCGAACGCACCGACAGCTCGAGCTCGTCCACCTTCTTGAGGAAGGCTGGATTGAAGGCAAGATCGGGAATGGCCTCGGCGACCACCTCCTTGCGCGGCTCCTCGAAGTTGACGAACACGTTGAGCTGATCCTGCAGGATGCGCGCGGCGTAGGCGACCGCGTCCTCCGGGCTGACGGCGCCGTTGGTCTCGAGCTGCATGGTCAGCTTGTCGTAGTCGAGGATTTGTCCTTCACGGGTGTTCTCGACCTTGTAGGAGACCTTGCGCACCGGCGAGTACAGGCTGTCGACGGGGATCAAGCCGATGGGCGCGTCCTCCGGCCGATTGCGCTCGGTCGGAACGTAGCCCTTGCCGGTATTGACCGTGAACTCCATGCGGATCTCGGCGCCCTCGTCGAGCGTGCAGAGAACGAGGTCCGGATTGAGCACGACGATGTCGCCCACGGTCTGGATGTCGCCGGCGGTGACGGTACCGGGCCCCTGCTTCTTCACCACCATGCGCTTGGGCCCGTCGCCCTGCATCTTGATGGCGATGTCCTTGATGTTAAGCACGATATCGGTCACGTCCTCGCGCACGCCCGGGATCGACGAGAACTCGTGCAGCACGCCGTCGATATGCACCGACTGCACCGCGGCACCCTGAAGCGACGACAACAGGATGCGTCGCAACGCGTTGCCGAGCGTCACGCCGAACCCGCGCTCGAGCGGCTCGGCGACCACCGTGGCCTCGCGCTTGGGGTCGCCGCCTGCGCTCACCTGCAGCTTGTTCGGCTTGATCAGTTCCTGCCAGTTCTTCTGGATCGTCACGTTGGCACCCATCGCTTTGAGCGGCGCGGCGGCGGGCCGCGCACCCCACTCCGCCCTGTGGGAATTTTCCGTGGCGGACTCATCGGATGTCCGCCGGATGAGAATGTCGTCGGTCATACTCGGCGCCTCTTGCGTGGACGGCAGCCGTTGTGCGGTATCGGCGTCACGTCGCGAATGGAGGTGATGGTGAACCCGGCCGACTGCAGCGAGCGCAACGCCGATTCGCGTCCGGAGCCCGGGCCGGCGACCTCGACTTCGAGCGTGCGCATGCCGTGCTCCTGCGCCTTCTTGGCGGCGTCCTCGGCCGCCACCTGGGCAGCGTAGGGCGTCGACTTGCGCGAGCCCTTGAAGCCCATGGTACCGGCTGACGACCAGGCGATGGTGTTTCCTTGGGCGTCGGTAATGGTGATCATCGTATTGTTGAAGCTCGCGTTCACATGCGCGACTCCGGAGGCGATATTCTTGCGTTCGCGTCGGCGAACGCGGGTGGCTTCTTTGCCCATTCTCGATCCTCTTGCGGGCGCGGTGCTGCAGCAACCGGGCCGAAACTGGTCCGTGGTCGGTGGTCGGACTTACTTCTTCTTGCCGGCGATGGGTTTGGCCGGCCCCTTGCGGGTGCGGGCATTGGTATGGGTGCGCTGGCCGCGAACCGGCAGTCCGCGGCGATGCCGCAACCCGCGGTAGCACCCAAGGTCCATCAGCCGCTTGATGTTCATTGCGACTTCGCGCCGCAGGTCGCCCTCCACCACGTAGTCGCGGTCGATCATCTCGCGGATCTGCAGCACCTCCTGGTCGGTCAGCTGGGCCACTCGCCGCTCGTCGGGGATTCCTACTTTCGCCATGATTTCGTTGGCCTTTTTCGGCCCGATCCCATGGATGTATTGCAACGCAATAACGACGCGCTTATTGGTCGGTATGTTGACGCCGGCGATGCGAGCCACGGTCCTTCACTCCTGTTCCCGGCTCACGGCCGGCGGTCTCCCATCCGATGGGCGGTTCGCAAACGATAACGCGACACCCTCCCCGTTCCCCGGGGCCCGGTATCGTTCGACCTCTCGACTTGGATGCGGGTTATTAATGGATTCAACGGCGTTTCGTCAACCTCCGCTGGCGATTCCTTTTGCTCGCCCCGGACGCCGCCCGCGCCCGGGATGTGGGGGCCTTCGCCCGGGTTTTCGAAGGTTTCCGGCTCGGCTTGGCCTTGGCCTTCGCACCCTGGCCTCCCCGCTTGGAGCCGCTCTCGGCCCGGCGGGGAGTGGCGCCAGCTGATTTCTTGGTGACCGGCCTACCGCTCCCGGCGGGTGGAGCGGCGGCCGATTTCTTGGCGCGCGCCTTGCCGTCCGGCGCCTCCTTCTTAGGAGCCGGCGCAAGCACCTGGTCGATGACGCGCGAGACCTCCGCGATCGGGGCCATGCCGTCGATCGACCGCAGCACGCTCTGCAGCTGGTAATAGGTAGCGAGCGGCGCAGTCTGATCCCGATAGGCCAAGAGCCGGCGCCGCAGCACGTCCGGATGATCGTCGGAGCGCAGAGCTTCCCCCCGCGCCTTGGTCTCGGCGATGCGCCTCTCGATCCGCTTGAGCAGGGCGCCCTCGTCGACCTTGAGCTCGATCACCGCATCGAGCTTGAGGCCCTTCTCCTTGAGCATGCGGTCGAGCGCGTGCGCTTGCGGCACGGTGCGCGGAAACCCGTCGAGGATGAAGCCTTTGTGCGCGTCCGGCTCGTCGATGCGATCGGCGACAATCGCCACCACAAGTTCATCAGGCACGAGCTCGCCGCGCGCCATGATCTCCTGGGCCCGAAGCCCGACCGGCGTACCGGCTTTGGCCGCCGCGCGCAGCATGTCGCCGGTCGAAAGCTGCACCAGCCCATGCTTGGCCACGAGCCGTTGGGCCTGGGTACCTTTCCCGGCCCCCGGCGGGCCGAGCAGTATCAATCTCATCTACGCCGCCCCCGCAGCTTCGACCGTTTGATCAGACCTTCATATTGATGCGCCAGCAAGTAGCCCTGGATCTGCGCCACCGTGTCCATGGTAACGCTGACCACGATCAGGAGCGAGGTGCCACCGAAATAGAATGGCACCGCCGCATACGAGATCAGGATCTCCGGCAACAGGCAGACGAGCGCCAGATAGGCGGCGCCGATCACCGTGATGCGCGAGAGCACGTAGTCGATGTATTCGGCCGTGCGTTCGCCCGGCCGAATGCCCGGAATGAAGCCGCCGTGCTTCTTCAGATTCTCCGCGGTCTCGGTCGGGTTGAACACGATCGCGGTGTAGAAGAACGCAAAGAAGATGATGAGACCGACGTAAAGGACAAGGAACAGCGGCCGACCGTGCCCGAGCTGAGTGGTGATGGCGACGAACCAATCCGGCCCTTGGCCAGCGTTGAAATTGGCAACCGTCGTCGGCAGCAGCAGCAACGAGGAGGCAAAGATCGGCGGGATCACGCCGGAGGTGTTGAGCTTGAGCGGCAGGTGCGAGGACTGGCCCTCGAACATGCGGTTGCCGACCTGGCGTTTGGGGTACTGGATCAAGAGCCGCCGTTGCGCCCGCTCCATGAACACGATGAAGGCGATCACCGCGACCACCATCACCAGAACGACGATGATCAGACCGGTCGACAGCGCGCCCTGACGGCCGAGCTCGAGCGTGCCGACGATGGCCGACGGCAGCTCCGCCACGATGCCGGAAAGGATGATCAGCGATATGCCGTTGCCGATCCCGCGCGAGGTGACCTGCTCGCCAAGCCACATCAGGAACATGGTGCCGCCGGTGAGCGTGATCACGGTGCCGATGCGGAAGAACCAGCCGGGGTCGGTCACCACGTTGCCTGCACCTTCGAGGCCGACCGCGATGCCGTAGGACTGGAAGGCCGCGAGCAGCACCGTGAGGTAACGGGTGTATTGGTTCATGACCTTGCGGCCCTGCTCGCCCTCCTTCTTGAGCTGCTCGAGCGTGGGCGACACGGTGGTCATCAGCTGGATGATGATGGAGGCCGAGATATACGGCATGATGTTCAGGGCGAAGATCGCCATGCGGTGGATGCCACCGCCGGAGAACATATTGAACATTCCGAGGATGCCGCCCGCCTGCGACCGGAAGATCTGGTCCCAGGCCGAAGGATCGATGCCGGGCAGCGGGATGTAGGTGCCGAAGCGATAGACCAGCAGGGCGCCGAGGGTGAACCAGATGCGCTTCTTGAGCTCTTCGGCCTTGGCGAGCGCAGAGAAATTGAGATTGGCGGCGAGTTGTTCTGCTGCAGAGACCATCGGTTTGACGCTCCGGTTGGCGCCGCAATCGCGTGGTTGTGGACGCCCGCCCTATATAGGGATCAGGCGGCCTGTTCGCCCGCTTCCTGCTTTGGTGCCAGGATCGTGACCGAGCCGCCCGTCTTCTCCACGGCTGCCACCGCTGACTTGGACGCTCCCCAGACCGAGAACGCGACCTTGGCCTTGATCTCGCCGGAGCCGAGCAATTTCACCCCGTCCTTGGCGCGCCGGATCACGCCCGCTTTCACCAGGGCTTCGGCATCGACAGTGCCGCCGGCGTCGAGCTTGCCAGCGTCGATCGCTGCCTGAACCTTATCGAGATTGACTTCGTTCAGCTTGCGCGCGAACGCCGTATTCTTGAAGCCGCGCTTCGGCAGCCGGCGGTGGAGCGGCATCTGGCCGCCTTCGAAGCCCTTGATCCGCACGCCCGAGCGCGCGGTCTGGCCCTTGCCGCCGCGGCCGCCCGTCTTGCCGGTGCCGGAGCCGATGCCGCGGCCGATGCGCGTGCGTTTCTTGCGCGCCCCCGGACGATCGGCGAGTTCGTGCAGTTTCATCCGCCCTCTCCTTTGCCCTCGACCACTCGCACCAGATGGCTGACCTTGGCGATCATGCCGCGGACCTGCGGGGTATCCGGCAGCTGCGCGACGCGCCCGATCCGGTTGAGCCCAAGCCCGATCAGGGTCTCACGCTGGGAATGATGGCGGCGGATCGGGCTGCCGGTCTGTTCGATCTTGATCACTTTGTCGGTCTTGCTCATGTCGGCCTCTTGGCAGCCTAACGACGCTTAGTCGGCGGCCTGCTCGCCCTCGCCCACATCGCGCCGGCGCGCCTGCAGGGTCGATACCTTGATGTTGCGCCGTGCGGCGACAGAACGCGGCGAATCCTGCCGCTTGAGCGCGTCGAACGTCGCCCGCACCATGTTGTAGGGGTTGGACGAGCCCATCGACTTCGCCACCACGTCCTGCATGCCGAGCGTTTCGAACACTGCCCGCATCGGGCCGCCGGCGATGATCCCGGTGCCGGGCGGTGCCGCCCGCAGGTAGACCCGCCCGGCGCCGTGACGACCGGCCACGTCGTGGTGCAGCGTGCGCCCCTCGCGCAGCGGCACGCGGATGAGGCCGCGCTTGGCGGCATCGGTAGCCTTGCGGATCGCCTCCGGCACTTCGCGCGCCTTGCCGTGCCCGAAGCCGACCCGGCCCTTCTCGTCGCCGACGACGACCAGCGCGGCAAAGCCGAAGCGGCGTCCGCCTTTCACCACTTTGGCGACGCGGTTGATGTGGACGAGCTTGTCGGTGAATTCGCTCTCGCGCTCTTCCCGCTCGCGGCGCTCGCGTGGTTCACGTGCCATTACCGTTTATCCTGTGTGGCCTTAGCTGTTGTGTTTCAGAAATCCAGTCCGCCTTCGCGCGCCGCATCCGCCAACGCCCTGACCCGGCCGTGGTAGAGATAGCCACCGCGATCGAACACGACCTGTTTGATGCCCTTGGCCGATGCGCGCTCGGCGACACGCTTCCCTACCGCTTTCGCGGCTTCGATGTTGGCGCCGGTCTTGAAGCTGTCGCGCATCTCCTTCTCGAGCGAGGAAGCCGACGCCAGCGTGCGGCCATTCGCGTCGTCGATCACCTGCGCATAGATGTGCTTCGACGAACGGAACACCGAAAGACGAGCACGATCTCCCGCGGCGTGACGGATGTTCCGCCGCACCTTGGCGGTCCGCCGCAGCGAGCGATCAGCAACTGTCGCCATCTTGCGCTCCCATCACTTCTTCTTGCCTTCCTTGCGGAAGACGTATTCGTCGGAATATTTGACGCCCTTCCCCTTGTAGGGCTCGGGCTTGCGGAAGGCGCGAATCTCGGCCGCGACGTGACCGACCTTCTGGCCGTCGATGCCGCTGACGATGATCTCGGTCGGTTTGGGCACCGCAATCGTAATCCCCTCCGGGATCGGATAGACGATGTCGTGGCTGTACCCGAGCTGCACCTGCAGGTTCTTGCCCTGGACGGCAGCGCGATAGCCGACGCCGGTGATCTCCAGCTTGCGCTCGAAGCCCTTGGTCACGCCCGCCATGACGTTGGCGAGCAATGACCGGTAGGTCCCCCACATGGCGCGCGCGCGCTTGGTATCGCCGCGCGGGTCGACCTTGACCTCGTTGCCCTCCACTTTGGCCACGACGTCGCCATGCAGCACCAGCGAGAGCGCGCCCTTGGGGCCTTTCACCTTGACGGTCTGGCCTTCCACGCTGGCGGTGACGCCAGAGGGGATGGCAACAGGTTTCTTTCCAACGCGAGACATGGCTATCGTTCCGTTGATTGCGGCTCAGAACACCGTGCAGAGGACTTCTCCGCCCACGTTGTTGTCGCGCGCATCGTGATCGGCCATCACACCTTTCGGCGTGGAGAGGATCGCAACTCCCAATCCGTTGTTCACGCGCGGCAGCGCCCTTACCGAGGCATAGACCCGTCGCCCCGGCTTCGACACCCGCGAGATCTCCCGGATGACCGGCTCGCCATCGAAATATTTGAGCTCGATCTCGAGCTCCTTGCGGCCATTCGCGTGATCAACCGCCGCGTAGCCGCGGATGAAACCCTCGGTCTTGAGCACGTCGAGGACGCTCACGCGCAGCCGCGAGGCCGGCATCGACACCTTCGGCTTGTTGCGCATCTGCGCATTGTGAATGCGCGCGATCATGTCGCCGAGCGGATCGTTGACACCCATCCTCCGCCCTCCTTACCAGCTCGACTTGAGCAGACCGGGGATCAGCCCCTTGGAGCCCAGCTCGCGCAGCGCAATGCGCGAGAGCTTGAGCTTGCGGTAATAGCCGCGCGGCCGTCCTGAGAGCTCGCAGCGATTGCGCACGCGAGTGGCCGACGAGTTGCGCGGCAGCTCCGCGAGCTTGAGCGTCGCCGCGAACCGCTCCTCCATCGGTTTGGTCTTATCGCGCGCAATGGCCTTCAGCCGCGACCGCCGGCCGGAATATTTCTTGCTCAGCTTGCGTCGCCGGCTGTTCTTCTCAATCGAACTTTTCTTCGCCATCAATATCTCCTGGCTGTCCGCGTTTGAGGATCGCCCTCACTGCCGGAACGGAAAGTTGAACGCGCTCAACAACGCGCGCGCCTCATCGTCGGTCTTCGCGCTGGTGCACACCGTGACATCCATCCCCCAGACGTCGGCTGCTTTGTCGTAGTCGATCTCGGGGAAAATGATGTGCTCCTTGATACCGATCGTGAAGTTGCCGCGGCCGTCGAAACTCTTCGGCGACAGGCCGCGGAAGTCGCGCACGCGCGGTAGCGCGATGTTGATCAGCCGATCGACGAATTCGTACATGCGGGCCTTTCGCAGCGTCACCTTGCAGCCGATCGGCTGGCCGTCGCGCACCTTGAAGGTAGCGATCGATTTTCTCGCCTTGGTGATCACCGCCTTCTGGCCGGCGATCAGGCCGAGATCATTGGCGGCGGCCTCGACCTTCTTGCGGTCGTTGACCCCCTCTCCAATACCCATGTTGATGACCACCTTTTCGAGCACCGGCACCTGCAGGCGGTTCTTGTAGCCGAACTGCTCCGACAGCTTCTTGCGCACGACCTCCTCGAAATGGGTCTTCAGGCGCGGGGTGACGCGCTCCTCCGGCTTTCTGGCCGGCGCCTTCGCCGCGGGCTCGCCCTTGGCAGCCTTGCCATCCTTCTCCGGCTTGGCGCCCTTTTGCGCCTGCTGGGGCTGGCCCTGTTGAGGCTTATCGCCCTTGCCCGGACGCGCGGCCTTTTCCGCCTTGTCGGGCTTGCCCGGCTTGGCTTTGCCTTCGGTATCAGCCATCGATCTCAACTCCCGAACGCTTGGCCACCCGCACCTTCCGCCGGCTGTCGCCTTCGCCGACGAACTTGAAGCCGATGCGCGTCGGCTTGCCGTCCTTGGGATCGGCGAGCGCAAGATTGGACAGATGCACCGTCGCTTCCTTGGAGACGATGCCGCCCTCCTGCTGCGGGCTCTGCTTCTGATGGCGCTTGACCAGGTTGACGCCGCGAACCAGCGCACGCTCCTCGACCGGACGCACTTCGATGACCTCGCCGGTGCGTCCTTTGTCGCGGCCCGCGAGAACGATCACCTTGTCGCCCTTGCGAATTTTCGCGGCCATCACAGCACCTCCGGCGCGAGCGAGATGATCTTCATATGGTTCTTGGCGCGCAGCTCCCGCGGCACCGGTCCGAAGATGCGGGTACCGACCGGCTCCATCTGCGGATTGATGAGCACTGCGGCGTTGCGATCGAAACGGATGATCGAACCATCGGGACGCTTGATGTCCTTCGAGATCCGCACCACGACGGCTTTCATCACGTCGCCCTTCTTGACGCGTCCGCGCGGTATCGCCTCTTTCACCGACACCACGATCACGTCGCCGATGGTGGCGTATTTGCGCTTCGAGCCGCCCAGCACCTTGATGCACATAACGCGGCGCGCGCCGGAATTGTCCGCCACGTCGAGGTTGGTTTGCATTTGGATCATGACGCCACCCTCGTCCTGTTGCTGCGCGCGCGCATTGCACTCACACGACCTGCTTCTTCTCGCCGCGGACGACTTCCCAGCGCTTGAGCTTGGAGAGCGGGCGCCGCTCCTCGATCCAGACGATGTCGTCCACGTGGTATTCGTTGGTCTCGTCGTGAGCGTAGTATTTCTTGGTGCGCCGCACCGTTTTCTTCATGACCGGATGGGTGAAGCGGCGCTCGACCCGCACCACCACGGTCTTGTTCTGCTTGTCGCTGACGACGACGCCCTGCAGCATGCGCTTCGGCATCTCTCCCTACTCCGGCTTGGCTTTCGCGCGCTTCTGCGCCGCGATCGTCTTGATGCGGGCGATATCGCGGCGGACTTGCCGCACCCGCGCGGTATTCTCGAGCTGTCCGGTCGCGCGCTGAAAGCGCAGGTTGAACCGCTCCTTCTTTAGCTTCAGCGCCTCGTCGTCGAGCTGATCGACCGTCATGGCCCTGAGATCACCCGGCTTCATGGGTTCACTCCTATTCCGCGATGCGCTCGATGAAGCGCGTCTTGATCGGCAGCTTGGCGGCGGCGAGCCCGAGCGCCTCGCGCGCGAGCGCCACCGAGACGCCGTCGACCTCGAACAGCACGCGCCCGGGCTTGACGCGGGCGACCCAGAATTCCGGCGCGCCCTTGCCCGAGCCCATGCGCACCTCGAGCGGCTTCTTCGAGACCGGCACGTCCGGATAGATGCGGATCCACACCCGGCCGGCGCGCTTCATATGGCGGGTGAGCGCGCGCCGCGCCGCCTCGATCTGGCGCGCGGTGACGCGCTCGGGCTCGAGCGCCTTGAGCCCGAACTGGCCGAAGGCAAGCTCGGCGCCCGAGGTCGCAATCCCTTTGATGCGTCCCTTGTGCGCCTTGCGGAACTTGGTGCGCATCGGTTGCAGCATGGCGTTTCGCCTTTCTTAGGTCCGATCCGGCCGCTCAGGGCGCGTCGCGACGCGGACGTCCCGCCTCGCCTTCCGCCATCTTCTTGTCCTGCGCCATCGGGTCGTGCTCCATGATCTCGCCCTTGAATATCCAGACCTTCACGCCGCAGGTGCCATAGGTGGTGAAAGCGGTGGCCACGCCGTAATCGACATCGGCGCGCAGCGTGTGCAGCGGCACGCGGCCCTCGCGATACCATTCCATGCGCGCGATCTCCGCGCCGCCGAGACGGCCCGAGCAATTGATGCGGATGCCGCCGGCGCCCAATCGCATGGCCGACTGCACCGCACGCTTCATGGCGCGGCGGAAGGCGACGCGCCGCTCGAGCTGCTGCGCAATCGATTCGGCGACGAGCTGGGCATCGAGCTCCGGCTTCCTGATCTCGACGATATTGATCACCACGTCGGATTGGGTGAGCTTGGCGACCTTCCTGCGCAGCTTCTCGATGTCGGCGCCCTTCTTGCCGATCACGACGCCGGGCCGCGCCGACTGGACGGTGACGCGGCACTTCTTATGCGGGCGCTCGATGACGATCTTCGACACCGCCGCCTGCTTGAGATCCTTCATTAGCTCCTCGCGGATCTTCATGTCCTCGTGGAGCAATTGGCCGTACTCGTTCTTGCCGGAGTACCAGCGCGAATCCCAGGTGCGGTTGATGCCGAGCCGCAAACCGACCGGATTGACCTTCTGACCCATTCGTCAACCTCTCAAGACGCCGCCGCTTCGACCTGACGCACGACGATGGTCAGGTTCGCGAACGGCTTGAATATCCGCCCCATGCGGCCGCGGCCGCGCGGGTGAAACCGCTTGATCACGATCGCCTTGCCGACATGAGCCTCGGCGACGACGAGATCGTCGACGTCGAGCTCGTGATTGTTCTCGGCGTTGGCGATCGCCGATTCCAGGCACTTGCGCACGTCGCGGGCGATGCGCTTGCGCGAGAACTCGAGATCGGCCAACGCCGTCGCCACCTTCTTGCCGCGGATGAGCTGCGCAACAAGGTTGAGCTTCTGCGGGCTCACCCGCAGCATGCGGGCGACCGCTTTGGCCTCATTGTCCGCGAGCGCGCGTTCCCTCTTCTTCTTGCTCATGGTCGCCTCTCAACCCTTACGAGCTGCCGGCCGCCGGGCCGGATGGTGCCGCCGGCACCGCCGGGCCCGCCGCGCGCTTGGCCTTGCGGTCGGACGAGTGGCCGTAGAACGTGCGCGTCGGCGCAAACTCCCCGAACTTGTGACCGACCATCTCCTCCGTCACCAGCACCGGGATGTGCTTCTGGCCGTTGTAGACGCCGAAGGTGAGCCCGACGAATTGCGGCAGGATCGTCGAGCGCCGGCTCCAGATGCGGATCATTTCGTGGCGCCCGGACGCGCGCGCAGCCTCCGCTTTCTTGAGCAGATAGCCGTCGACGAACGGGCCTTTCCAAACCGAACGCGCCATGATGCCGTCCTCGCCTATCTCTTCTTCCGCGCGTGGCGGCTCGAAACGATGAACTTGGTGGTGGACTTGTTCCGGCGGGTCTTCTTGCCCTTGGTCGGGAACCCCCACGGGGTCACCGGGTGGCGGCCGCCGGAGGTGCGGCCCTCGCCGCCACCGTGCGGGTGGTCGATCGGGTTCATCGACACGCCGCGGTTATGCGGCATGCGCCCCATCCAGCGCTTGCGCCCGGCCTTGCCGATCGAGACGTTCATGTTGTCGGGATTGGACACCGCGCCGATCGCCGCCATGCAGCGGCCATGCACGAGCCGCTGCTCGCCGGAATTGAGCCGCAGGACCACGTAATCGCCGTCGCGGCCAACGATCTGGGCGTAGCTGCCGGCCGAGCGCGCGATCTGGCCGCCTTTTCCGATCTTGATCTCGATATTGTGCACGATGGTGCCGATCGGAATATTGGCGGCCGGCATGGCGTTGCCGGGCTTGACGTCCACGTGCTCGCCGGAAACGACAGTATCCCCCTGCGACAACCGCTGCGGCGCCAGGATATAGGCGAGCTCGCCATCCTCGTATTTGATCAGGGCGATGAACCCGGTGCGGTTGGGATCGTATTCGATGCGCTCGACTTTGGCCGGGACATCGAACTTGCGGCGCTTGAAGTCGATCTTGCGGTACGCCTGTTTGTGGCCGCCGCCGCGGAAGCGCACCGTGATGCGGCCGCTGTTGTTGCGTCCACCGGTCGCAGTCTTGCCCTCAGTCAGCGTCTTCACCGGCGCGCCGCGATAGAGGCCGGAGCGATCGACCAGAACGAGCTGGCGCTGGCTCGGCGTCACCGGGTTGTAGGATTTGAGTGCCATGGCGCCGTTCCCTTACAAGCCCGTCGTCACGTCGATGCTGTGACCC
>JBKPUA010000173.1:0-30346 GCA_046735815.1 Pseudomonadota bacterium | reverse complement strand
CCGACGGGAGCGAAGTCCTTGCGCGGATCGTAGCCGAGGTTCTGAAAAAGACTGGGCGAGGTTCCGACCGTGGCGCTCGTGACCACCAGGATCGTGTAGCCGTCGGGCGCGCTCTTGGCGACCGCCCGCGTCGCCACCGTGCCGCCGGCGCCGCCGCGATTGTCGATGACGATCTGCTGGCCGAGCGTCTCGCTCATCTTGTCGGCGACGCTGCGCGCCGCGGTGCTGGCGCTGCCGCCCGGTGCGAACGGGACGACGAGTGTGATCGGGCGTGCCGGATAGGTCTCCGCCGCGGCAGGCCCCAATGCCGCAACCAGGACGAAGGCCGCGAGCCGGGCGGAAAACCCGCGAAACATGAATATCCTCCCGGCCATCATCCGCCAGTGCGCATCTTCGCCCCTTCGCCATCTTGGCAACCAGCGCGGGGATAGGCTAGGGGTCATGCGGCGGCGCCATGCGTCGTTACGCGTGTCGTGAGGCCGGGGTGCGACGTCGCGGCTGCAATGGCAGGGACGCAATGACCTGGGCTGATCGCTTCCTCCACACGCTGAAGGACAACGACGTCGGGCTCGTCACTTACGTCCCTGACAACGTGCTCACGCCGCTGATCAGCGGCGCCACTACCGACAATTACTTCGTGGCGGTGGGCGCCACGCGCGAGGACGAGGCGGTCGGCACCTTGGCGGGCGCCTATATGGGCGGGCTGCGCGGCGTGGCAATGATGCAGACCAGCGGCTTCGCGCTCATCGCCAATGCGCTGGCGTCGCTGATCGTGCCCTACCAGATCCCGGCAATCATCGTGGTCTCGGAGCGCGGCACGCTCGGGGAGTTCAACATCGGCCAGGTCGCGGTCGCGCGTACCGTGCGGCCGGTGCTCGACTCCATTGCGGTGACGCACCACACGCTGACCGACGAAGCGACCATGCCGTTCATCGTCGACAAGTCGATCAAGCAGGCGTTCACGACCCAGAGTCCGGTGGTGTTCATCCTCTCGCCACTGCTTACCGGCGACAATCCGCTGGCGGCGTCCAAGCTGACGTGAGGACGACGATCATGGCCGCTCCCACCATCGAGGCCGCGGACGTCAAGGTGCTCAACCGCGCCGAGTTGACGAAACGCCTGGTGGCCAAGCTCACGCGCGAGGAAGCCGTGATCGCCGGCATCGGCAACACAAATTTCGATCTCTACGCCGCCGGCCATCGGGCGCAGAATTTCTACATGCTCGGCAGCATGGGGCTGGCGTGCCCGATCGCGTTCGGGGTGGCGCTCGCCCAGCCCGAGCGCGGCGTGATCGCGCTCGAGGGCGACGGCTCGATCCTGATGGCGCTCGGCTGTCTCACCACCATCGGCATGGTCAGGCCGCGCAACCTCACCATCGTGATCATGGACAACGGCATCTACCAGATCACCGGCAAGCAGACGGCGGCGACCGCCGGCAGCGCCGACATCGTCGCCATCGCGCGCGGTGCCGGCATCGCCAACAGCCATTGGGTGCGCGACGATAAGCATTTCGAGAAATTGATCGTGCGGCGATTCGACGAGGGCGGGCCCGTGCTGCTGGCGGCGAAGATCGACGACCAGGGCGGCACGGTGCAGACCCCGCGCGACCCTACACTCATTCGCCAGCGTTTCATGCGTGGGCTCGGCACCGGACGGGCGAGTGCGCTCGATGCTTAGAGCAGCTATGGAGTGGCGCATGTTCTTGTCGGCGAACCGGTGCCCGCCCCGGATCGAGTCCGGGGCAGGCTTTCGCCGGAACATGCGCTAGGCGGGTGATGCAGCCGATCATCGATCCTCGGCGCGGCGACATCGAGGACGATGCGTCGAGCCCCAGGCATCGCTCGCTGTTGTCGCTCGCCGGCAGCCTGCTCGCCGAGATCAGCCTGCCGAAGCTGGCGATCGCCTTCACCCTGCTGATCATCGTGCCGGGCTTGGCGCTCGGCATCGCGCCGATCCTGGCCGCAATCTGGTTCGGCAAGCTTTCGAGCGGGCTCGCGGACGCGCTCGTGGGCTTCTGGCCCGCGATCCTGCTGGTGATCGTGATCGTCGTCGGTTGGTTTGGCGGCCGCCCGCTATTCCGCCTGGCGGAGCAAAGCTTCTGGTCGCTCAACTCGCTCGCCATCCAGCCCGCCTACACAATGGTGCGCGAGGCGCTACGCCAGATCGCCGAGCGCTGGCTGCCGGCGACCGCCAGCAAGACCCAGCGCGCGCGGCTGCGCGCCATCGCGTCCCTGGTGTCGGGCGGCCTGATCTGCGGCGTCGCGGTGTTGGTGGTGGGGGCGGTGTTGCCGCATGCGGACCTGCTGCGCGGTGCCGCGGGCGTGGGCGGGGTGAGCCATTTGGCGACCGTGGCGTTGGCCAATGCCATCGTCCTGATCGCTGCCTATCTCGCCGTCGCAGCGGTGGTCTGGGCCATCGCCGATGCCACCATGGCGCAGCCCGACGATCTCGAGCGTTTCGACGAGCGCCCCACGGGCGGCCGCACCTGGCGCATCGTGCATCTGTCGGACGTGCATACCGTGGGCGAGCGCTACGGCTTCCGCCTCGAATGTGGCCGGGCGGGATCGCGCGGCAACGAGCGCCTTCGGCGCATGCTCGCGCAGTTGGAGGCGCTGCACACGCGCGAGCCGCTCGATGTGGTCCTCGTCAGCGGCGACATGACCGATGCCGGCCTCTCCACCGAGTGGGCGGAATTCCTGGACGCGGTTCGCCAGCATCCGGTTCTCGCCGAACGCATGCTGATCATTCCCGGCAATCACGATCTGAATATCGTGGATCGGGCCAATCCCGCGCGCCTTGATCTGCCGACCAGCCCGAACAAGCGGCTGCGGAAGTTGCGGGTGCTGTCGGCGATGGACCTGCTTCAGGGCGAGCGCGTCCAGGTGGTGGATCGTGCGCGCAAGCGCCTGGGCGTGAGCTTGGCGCAGACGCTTGCCCCCTATCGCGAGAAGATGATCAGGTTTGCCGACGTCGGCAGGCCATGGCTATCCAAAGACCTGGCCGACCTATGGACGCGGGCTTTCCCGCTGGTGCTGCCCCCCGATGCGCCGGACGGGCTCGGCATCATCCTGTTCGATTCGAACGCCGACACGCATTTCTCCTTCACCAACGCGCTCGGGATGATCACGGCGGACCAGGCGCGCGGCTTCGACATTGCGCGTGCGCAATATCCAGACACCTGCTGGCTCGTCGTGCTCCACCACCACGTCGTCGAGTATCCGCGGCCGGCCAAGAAGCTGTCGGTGCGTGTGGGGACCGCGCTCGTCAACGGCAATTGGTTCGTCCGCAAGCTCAAGCCGCTCGTCGGCCGGGTAGTGTTGATGCATGGTCACCGACACATCGACTGGATCGGGGAGTGCGGCGGCATGCCCATCATCTCTGCGCCGTCGCCGGTGATGGAAGCGACCGACGACATCGCCACCTGGTTCTACATCCACACCTTGGCAGTCGGCCCTGACAAGCGCTTGCGATTGTTGCCGCCTCAGCGGATCACCGTCGAAGGACACCCGAGCGCGTAAGCTTTACTGCCGCTCGCGCCCCGACAGCAGGGTCGCGACCCAACGCGTGGACTCGTGCTGCTCGCACAACGTGAGGCAGGCGATCACAATGGGCACGCCGATGAATGCGCCCGGAATGCCCCAGACGAAGGCCCAGAAAAAGACCGCGAACAGAACCAGGAACGGCGAGACCGAAAGCGCGGCGCCGGCGATGCGCGGCTCCAGATAGCTTCCGATCAGGAATTGGATGAGGTTGAGGCCCACGAACACGATCACGGCCAATTGCCATGATCCGAACTGCGCCAGGGCGAAAAGGGTTGGAAACACGGTCGCCACCAGCGGGCCGATGAACGGGATGTAGTTCAGGACGAATGCGATCACGCCCCACGCGGTCGCAAGCTCGAGACCGGCAAGGAGCGCGAAGGCCCAGACCACGAATCCGGTCAGCACGCTCATCTCGCTACGCACCCGCATGTATTTCTGAAACTTGCCGGCGATTTGCGTGCTCGCTTGGAGGATGGTGCGCGCCGCCTCCTTGTTGCGGAGGCTCGCGATGTTCTTCTGGACGATGTCGACCTCAAGCAGGCCGAGCGCGGTGAAGATGAAGGTGATGACGACGAACGTCACCAGCCCGTAAAACCTTGCGCCGACTTCCTGGACGGCGCGAATGAGCCAGCCGGCGTTGAAATTTTCCACCAGCAGGCTGGTCACCAAGACGCCGTGCTCCTCAAGCCAATCGGTCCATTGCATGTACAGCGCCTGGAACCGCAGCGCATTGTCGATGAGCCAGCGCCCGACCGTTCCGAAGGCCCACCAGATCAGGAAGCCGAGCACGGCCACGGTGAGAAGCGTCACCAGCAGCGCAGCCACCAGCGCCACAACCTTCGGCATCCTGGCCTGCAGGACGCGCTGCAGCGGCCAGACAATGGCGATGACAAAGAGCGAGCATGTGACCGGCGCGAGTATCGAGCGCGCGAAGTAAAGGCCCAGAAAGACCAGGACCGCGGTGCAGAGCCCCAGCATAGTCAATGCGCCTCGGCCCATCATGCTAACTCCGTTCGTGCCAGCACCGACGACGTGACGCACGATACTAGAACGAGCCGATGGCGGAGCCGAGCGCGATCACCGTGACCAGGGCGATGATCGCCCCGACAATCGCCACCATGACGATATCGAAGTAGCTCTCGCGGTGGGTCGCACCGCAGAGGGCGAGCAGCGTCACCACCGCGCCATTGTGCGGCAGGCTGTCGAGCGTTCCCGCGCCGATCACCGCCACGCGATGCAGCAGGGAGGGATCGATACCGGTCTCGCCCGCGATCTCCATGTAGGTATCGCCAAGCGCGTCGAGCGCGATGGTGAGACCGCCCGAGGCGGAGCCGGTCAGCGCCGCCAGCACGTTGGTGGCGACCGCCAACGACACCAGCGGTCCGCCTTCGATCGAAAGCACCCAATCGCGCACCGCCGCGAAGGCGGGCAAAGCCGCCACCACCGCGCCGAAGCCTACGAGACTCGCGACGCTGAAGGCCGGCAGGACCGAGGCGTTGGCGCCAGCATCCATGCTGGCGCGCAACGACGGAAGGTAGCGGTAGTTCACGGCAACGAGCGTGACGACCGCGGACGCGAGCGCGACGACCACCGCCCATACGCCGGCCACTGCCGTCAGCGAGGTCGCTCCCCAACGCTCTTCCGCCAGGAACGAAAAGTCGAGACGCGGCAGCACGATCAGCGACATCAGCAGGTTGACGCTTATCACGACGACCAGGGGCAGAACCGCGCGCGCGACCGGTGGCGTGGCGTCGCCGTGCTGCCCGCGATGGATCTCGGCGGGATCGAATTCGCGCGCGGTGGTGGCGAGCTCGCGCACGCGAAGATCGTCGGCCGCGGCGTCGACCGGTGCACTGTCCGGAGCGCCGTAACCCTCGCCGGATCGCCGCGCGGAGCGCTCCGCGCGTTCCAACCACCACAGGCCGAACCCCAGCATGATCGCCGACGCGATCAGCCCCAGGCCGGGCGCCGCGAACGGCGTGGTGCCGAAGAACGGCATCGGGATTGCGTTCTGGATCGCCGGGGTTCCCGGGAGCGCCGACATGGTGAAGGTCGAGGTGCCAAGCGCGATCGCAGCCGGCATCAGGCGGCGCGGGATGGACGCCGCTCGAAACAACGCCTGCGCCATCGGCACCAGCACGAAGAAGGCAACGAACAGGCTCACGCCGCCATAGGTCACGAGCGCCCCGGCGAGCACGACCGCGAGCACGGCGCGGCGCGCGCCCAGCCGTTCGGTCATGAAGGCCGCGATGGCGGAGACCGAGCCGCTGTCGTCCATCAGCTTGCCGAACAGCGCGCCGAGCAGAAACAACGGGAAGAACTGCGCCAGGAAGGTCGCCGCGCTGGTCATGAAAATTTGCGTCCAGTTGGCGAGCAGCGGCTCGCCCGCGAACGCGGCGGCGAGGAGGGCGGCGACGGGAGCAAGCAGCAGCACGCTCCAGCCACGCAGCGCGAGGGAGATCAGCAGCGCCAAGCCGAGCAGGATCCCCAAGAGACCCATCGCGTCAGAGACCCATCGCGTCAGAGACCCATCGTGTCAGACGCCCTCGAGCAACTCGTCGAGATCGAACGTGGACCGTTGGCCCAGATCCTGCTGATGCTCGCGCAGGAATGCGTCACCGGCGCGGCGCCCCTCGTCGCGCAACATGCACAGAAACTCCCATTCCGCGTTCAGCTTCGAGGAATAGCCGAGGGCGACCATCACGTGGCTGGCGATGCGGTGGATCCGCATATCCGCCCATTTTGCGCTCTCGGAGGTATCGGGCTGCGCGACTTGGCGCAGCAAGGCGATCATGCGCAGCTCTTTCAGCAGCACCGCGTTGAACGAGACCTCGTTGAGCCGGTTGAGGATGTCGCGGGCGGTGCGCGGCAGGCCCGGGCGCTCGACCGGATTGATCTGCACCAGGATCGTGTCCTTGGAGCTGCATTCCCGGACCAGCGGTGTGATGGTGGGATTGCCGGAATAGCCGCCGTCCCAATAGCTCTCGCCGTCGATCTCGATGGCGTGAAACAGGGTGGGGAGGCAGGCCGATGCGAGCAGCACGTCGGGCGTGACCTCGCTGTTTCGGAATACCCGCCCGCGTCCGGTGCGCACATTCGTCGCGGTGACGAAAAGCTTGATCGACGCTTGCGCCAGCCGATCGAAGTCGATGCTCTCAGCGAGGATGCTGCGCAGGGGATTTGTTCCGCGCGGGCTGAGATCGTAGGGCGAGAACATGCGCGCCATGAGATCCATGGCGACAAAGACTGGCGAATGGTCGAGCGTCCAGCGGCCCAGCAATACGTCGAGCGGCGTGCGTCGCAGCGGGCTCAACACCGCTGCGCGCGATACGCCGCGCCAGAAGCCCTCCAGCGCCACGCGCGCGCCGGCGGCGCCGTCGCGGGCATAGCCGTCGATCAGTACCGCGGCATTCATCGCCCCGGCCGAGGTGCCGGAGATGCCATCAATGTGCAGCCAGGGCTCCTCGAGCAGGCGGTCCAATACGCCCCAAGTGAAAGCGCCGTGGGCGCCGCCGCCTTGCAGCGCGAAGTCTACCAGAACCGACGCGCGGCTCGATGCCACCATGCTGGCCGTCCCAGTCCACGGATGCGAGGGTCTTGCTGCGCGCCGTGGAGGTTCCTATGCCCAAAGCTCCTTGGTCGCGAGCTTCGCGCCTTGCGCCAGCGCGTCGAGCTTCGCCCACGCGATCTGCGGATGGATGCGTCCGCCAAATCCGCAGTCGGTGCCGGCGATGACGTTTTCCCGCCCCACGACCTTCGCGTAGCGCACGATGCGGTCGGCGACCACCTGCGGATGCTCGACGATGTTGGTCGCATGGCTCACCACGCCGGGAATGAGCAGCTTGCCGTCCGGCAGCTTGACGTCCTGCCACACGCGCCATTCATGCTCGTGGCGCACGTTGCCCGCCTCGACCGAGTAGGCGCCGGCATTAACGCTGAGCACGAGATCGAGGATGTCCTTCAGAGGGATGTCGGTGGTGTGCGGACCGTGCCAGCTTCCCCAGCAGATGTGATAACGGATGCGATCGGAAGGCAGGCCGCGCAACGCATGGTTCAACGCCTCGATGCGCACGCGCTCGAATTTCTTGAACTCCTGGAGCGGCGGCTCGGGATTGACCATATCCCAATTGTCCGGGAGGCTCGGATCGTCGATCTGCAGCACGATGCCAGCATCCACGATTGCCTTGTATTCCTCGCGCATCGCGTCGGCAGCGGCGAAGACGAATTCCTCCTCGGTCTTGTAATAGAGATCCTCGCCGCGCGCGAAGCTGCCGGGCCCGATCGCGCACATGAAGCCTTCCTCGGCCCCGGCGGCGGCCATCGCCTGCTTCAGGTTGGCGATGTCGGCGGCAATCGTAGCCTGGCCCGTGTACTTGATCGGCTTCGTGCAGACCGGGCGCCGCGTGGGCCGGCGGGCGGCGCTCCCGAGCAGCGTGCCGCTCGATTCCGGATCCTGGTAGAATTCGCTGAACTTCTGCCAGTCGCGGCGGTTCTTCATCGCCGTCAACGCCATCTCGGCGACGCTCGACTTCTTGTGGCTCGATTCCGGAACCGACTCGGCGGGGACGAACCCTTCCATGCGGGCGAAGGCGTAGTTCCACCACACCCCGTAATCGTAGTTGGCGGCCATGGGCTTGCCGAATTCGCCGTCGTCGGGAACGTCGACGCCGAGCTCGCGCTGCTTGCGCACCACCGCGGCGACCGCCGCGGCGAGGCACTTCGCATAGGTGGCGTCGTCGACCTTTTCGCCTTGGGCGCGGCTGCGGTTCAATGCGATGAGGTCCGCCGGTCGCGACAGGCTCCCGGCATGGGTGGTGAGAATCCGATCCGTGCTCCGCTTCATGCTTACTGCCTCCCTGAGATGCGCCGCGCGCCAGTCTGAAGGGGCGGGATGATCGCGGCAACGGTTTTGTGTCGTTCGGCGTTGGTGACTCGACCCGAGATTGGGCGCGTGCCAGTTTCCGGCCCATGAATCGTCGTTCTCCGCTCGATCCCTCCGTCATCCTGTTCAAGGGCGTCGGCACGTGGGATGCCATCGCCATCGCTGTCGCTGGGATGGCGCCCACGCTGGGGATGAATCTCAATCCCCAGGAGCCGGCGGAGCATGTCGGCCGCGTGATTCCACTCGTGTTCGCAATCTCCACTGTCATCGTGCTGATGGTGGCCTGGTGCTTCGCGCGTCTGGCCCGCCACCATCCCAACGCCGGCTCGGCCTACGGCTTCGTTGCGGCGATCCTCGGCCCCCGCGCCGGGCTGGTCGCGGGATGGACGCTGCTCGGGACCTATCTCTGCTTTGCGGTATTAGGTCTCGCCGCTGTCGGTCTGTTCGGCGCCAATCTGCTGCAACGGCTCGATCTCTGGCGCGATGCCTCGAACTTCTGGCTAACCTCGCTCGCGATCCTGGTGGTGGCGCCGCTGAGCATCATCCCCACGCGGCGCGCCGGCCTCGTCTTGATCATTCTCGAAGGCATAGCGGTCGTCGCCATGTTGGTCGTGGCCTGCGCGGTATTGGTGTTGGTTGCAGGCGGACACGGACCGCAGGGCGACCCGCCGCTGCGCGACCTCTTCATCCCGACCGAGGGTGTTGGGGCCGCAGCCATCGCCATGGGGCTCTCGTTCGGGCTGCTCTCCTTCGCCGGCTTCGAGCAGGTCGCGACCTTGGGCGAGGAAGTGAAGCATTCCCGGTTTACCATCCCCCACGTCTTGATCGGGACAGTCATTGGCGCGGGCATTGTCTTCACGCTCGTGACCGCAGCCGAGACGCTCGGCTTCGGCACCGATCCGGAGGGCGTGCGCCAGTTCACCAAATCCACGTCGCTGCTGGCGGATCTGTCGAGTCGCTATTTCGGCGGTTGGACCGGCGACGTTTTCGATGTGCTCGCCATCTGCTCTGCGCTCGGAGGCGCGTTGGCGTCGATCGTGGCGTCCTCGCGCATTCTCTTCGCGCTGTGCCGGGATCTCCTTCCGTCGAGCCCGGTGGGGCGCATTTCCGAGGCGAGCGGCACGCCGCGCAACGCCGCCTTCTGCGTCCTCCTGGCGACGCTGGTGGGATACGCGGCCATGCGCTTCGTCTTCAACGCGTCGGGATCGGACGCGTTTTTCTGGGCCTCCACGCTCGGAGCGCTGGCGCTGCTCGTCGCCTACTTCCTCGTCGTCGCCAGTGCCGCCGGCGCGCTCTTGCGCCTGTCGGCGAAGGGAATGCGCTGGGCGCTGCTCATTCCCACGCTGGCGGCGGTGGCGATCGCCTACACGCTGTGGGTCAATGTCTACCCACCCCAGCCCGGGGCATACCAAGTGATTCCCTGGATCGCTCTCGCCTGGTGTTGTGCCCCGCTCATTGCGACTGCCCTCAATCCCAGACTCGTCGATCTCGTCACGTCGGGTTTCCTGGCTGCGAGCGCGAAGCCGGATTGAACTCCGCGCTATTTCGGTTTCGGCATCGCTTCCGCCGGGACGACCGCCGCACGCGCGAATCCCGGCACCCGCCGCAGCACCACCTTGAGCGGATCGTCGATCCAGGCCTCGGTCATGAAGTCGACGTGCTTGACCTCGTCATCCGCCGCCACGAACGCCACGCTGCCGCGCGCGAGGCTTGACGGCAGCGCGTCTTGAAAGCGCACGCCGCGCTCGCGCAACATGTGCTGCAAGGTCGTGTTCTCCTCGCGCGAAGCCTTGCCGAAGGTACTGACGAAGAAGGCCGGCGGCCGCTTGGCGAGCCAATCCGCGAACTTGTCGTACTGCCCGTAAAGCGCATCGAACAGCACGACTCCGCGCAGGCGATCGTCGGCGCGGCCGTGTCGGAGCGTGAATGCCGCCGGATTGTAGCCGCCGCTATAGGCGGTGAGCACGACCGGCGCGCCGTGGAACGCGCCGCGCGCGCGCGCATCGCCGTAAAGCTCGGTCAAGCGCTCGCCGGCTTCATTGAGGAATTGCGCGAACACGCCCGGCTCCCAGAACCGGCCGGCGCTCGAATCGAGCGCGTTGACCGCGAATTGCGGCGCCACCAGCGCGGCGTTGAGCCCGGATTCGGTGACCTGCCGCGGCACCTGCTGGCGATTGCGGACGTCGCGCGTCAGCGTCGCCTCGTTGCCGTGGAAGAACACCACGATCAGCGCCGGCCGGCGCGGATCGAAGCCCTTCGGAATGTGCAGCAGCACCCGCTGGTCGCTGTAGGTCTCGTCCTCCCAGTAAGTCCCGCCGCGCGCCGTGCTGTGCCCGTGGCGCTCCCCGTCCACCACGTCCAGGAAGGGCTGCTTCTTCTCCGGCAACTCGCCGCGATAGGGAAATGGGGAGACTTCGAACGGCACCAGCGCGGTCTTCGACGCCGGCAATGGCGCAAGCTCTCGTTTGGGCGCCGGCGCCGCCATAGTGGAGGTCTGCAAGGCGAGCGCGGCAACGACAAGCGCAACGAAGGTGCGCGATCGCAAGATCATCATTGCCGCGGTTCGTCTCATGCGGGCGTCGGCAACCGGCGCTGGCGAAGGCGCTGCAGAGCGCCGCAGCGGCAGCAGTACCGCGAAGAACGCGGGGATCGCCAACACATAGGCGCCGCCTGCGATCATCAGCACCGCGTTGAGCCCGAACAGGGTTGCGATGATGGGAACGGAGGCCGCGCCGATGACGGAGAAGCAGCCGTTGATGCCCCATGCCCACAGGAACATGTGGTCCTTGCCAAGCCGCGCCAGCGTGGTCATGGCAGTCGGCATCGGGAACCCCATTAGGAAGGCGGGCGGGAAGATCAAGGCAAAACAGCAGAGGAGGCGCAACGCATAAGGCAAGGTGCCGATCAGGTCGAGCACACGGTCGAGCAGGAAGCCGTAGCCGACCAGCAGCACGGCGATGGCGAGAAAGATCTTCGGCATGAGGCTGCGTGCGCGATCGAGAAATCGCTCGGACGCGAAGGCGCCGAGGCCGGAAAACACCAGCATGCCGGTGATCAGCACCGAAGCGGACACGATGGCGTTGCTCAGCGCCAGCATGAAATAGGAAATGAGGCCCACCTCCACCATGATGTAGCCGGCGCCCAGGCAGGCGAAATAGACGATGGTGCGGAACTTGCCGGGATTGCGGCTGAAGATGGTTCGCCAGCCGAACACGAGCGGGATGAGGACGAGCGACAGTGCGGCCAGGCAGGCAATGGCCAGCGTGGCCCACAGCAAGAGATATCCCCACTCGTCCTGCACCAGCTCGAGCCGGTCGGTGACGCGCGGCAGATCGCCGGGTTTGACGTAGGCCGCGAAGTACGGCCGCTGGTTGGTGAGCGCCCGCGCGTCAAACACGTAACGCTGCGCAATCTCCTCCCAGCCGCCGTGCACGAGATAGTGCCAGGCCAATTGTCCCATGACCGTTGCGGGCACCGCCCCGTCCTGTTTCTCGGCTTGCGCCGGCTCGCCCGCCGGCTCGGCCGGCGGCATTTGCTCCGATGACTCTCCCGGCTTCGGCTCGTCCTTGAGCTCGTCCCCGGTGTAACCCTTGGGCTCGGCGGGCGAGTCCGCCTCGAAGATCTGGCGCGCGTAGTCCTCCAGTACCTTGGCGGTCTGCGTGGAATCGTATTCGAAGCCGGGCGAGTAGATCTCGTCGAACGACATGGCGCGGGTGTGCTCGCGAAGCTTGGCGACCTCATCGGCGCTAAAGCCGCCGCGTTTGTAGAGCACAGTCGCGGTCGACAGATAGCTCGCCACAACGAAGAAGCGTTCGGCGATTTCGCCGTCATCGACCTCGCGCGCCGCCGCCGCCATGGTGGCATAGAGCTTGAGCACCGATTTCGGCGGCTCCTCCTTGTTCCACAGCGTGACGGAAAGGATCCCGCCGTCCTTGAGCGCGCGCATGTAGCTCGTCATCGCTTCGCGCGTATAGGAGAACTTCTCGACGATGGCGAAGCCGCCCGGGCTCGACAGTCCTGCGGAATCGGCGAGGCTCAGGTCGATGACGTCGTAGCGCTCCGAGGTTTGCGCGAGGTAGAGCCGGCCGTCGTAGTCGATCACGCGCACCTTGGGATTGTGCAGCACGTCGCCGGTGAAATCGCGCAGCCCCTTGTCGGTGCGAAAGGCGTCGAGCACCGCGGGGTTTCCCTCCGCCACCGTGACGCTGCTCGAATTGTTGCGCAGCGCGACCGAGGTCGAGATGCCGCCCCCGAATTGCACCACGAAAGTGTCGGGCGCCTGCTTGAGCAGGTAGGGATAGGCCATTGGCAGGAAGCGGTAGTAGACCGTCTGCTCGGCCGGCAGATCGCGGATGATGCCGCTCGGTCCCTCGCCGTCGATATACATGCCGAGATAGGCGTTGTCGGGCATCTTCGGCAGCGCGAACGCGGCGTTGTCGGAAAGCCCGGGCGCGAAGTGCAGGTACGAGCTGGAATAGACTTCCAGGTAGCCGAACGGTGAGGCGCGCGCGTAAACGCGCTGGCTGTCGGGAAATTTGCGCGCGTAGGCGACGCCCTTGTAGTCGGAGACCGCGAGCTTCGGGATATCGAGGAGCGGCGGCAGCGCGAGGTGCGCGGCGATCGTCGCGATGCCGATCGCGGAGAGCCACAACACGCCGCGACGATCGGCGAGACCGGAGAACCAGAGCACACTGCCCAGGAACCACAGGATCAGCGGCACGACGATGAGATTCTCGGGAGCTAGGAGATACATCGCCACCAGCAAGGCGAGCCCGCATAGCCCGGCGCCGGAGAGATCGGCGAAGTAGACCCGCCCGAAAATCTTGTTGGCTTTGAGAAACACGGTGCCGAGGTAGAGCGCGCCGGCGAGGAACGGCAGCATGTAGAGCAGGAAATTGCCGGCGAGCCGCCACTTCTGCATCGGGTCGGAAACGAGGAAGATGGCGTTGAAAGGAATCTGCTGGGCGAGGAGGTTCGAGGCGACGGTGAGGGGTCCGAACAGCAGCAGCGCCGTCGCCGCCACGCTGCGCCAGTGGCGGTCGAAGAAGCCCTTGCTGATGCACATGACTGCGCTGGTCAGCCCGAAGCCGAGCATGGCGAGGCTCACCACCAGCGAGCCGAAATGCGCCCAGCTCCCGACCGCGAAGATGCGCATGATGCAAATCTGCAGCGCGATCACGGCGCCGGCCTCGAGCCCCACCGCGAGGTAGAGCGCGGGCGTCGGCTTGAGTTCGAGGTCGAAATACCCGGGCACGGGCCGGCTCATGGGCAGCCCCGGGCGCAAAGCTCAAGCGCTTGGTTTCCCACGGAGAATTCTCGCCTGCGCGGGCGTCGTCAAATCGCTGCCCCCGCCCCAGCAACAGCACGCCAATATGTCCGCCGTGCGGCCAACCGACGCGCCGCGCAGGTATCCGGCTATTTTCGGATCGGTGGGGCTGTCGAGCTTAGCAGCGGGTGAGCAGCACGGCGCCCATGGGCCTCTGGCTCGCGCCTTACGGCGCGCTCACGATCTTGAATTTCTGCACCCGGCGTCCCCAGTCGGTCTCGGCCACATAGACATTGCCCTTGGAGTCGACCGCGAGCGTATGGCCGTGGGTGAAATTGCCGATCTGATGGCCGGGCCGGCCGAAGCTTGAGAGGATCTTGCCGCTGGCGTGATCGAGAATATGTACCTGCTCGGTGCCGCCGTTCATCACGTACATCAGCTTCTGCTCCGGCTCGGGCGAGAACGCGACCCACCACGCGGTGCCGCGCTTGTCCGGAAGCTTGCCGGTCGCGTTCGGGATCAGGATGTTGCGCACAAACGTTCCATCCTTCTGGAAAACCTGAACGCGATTGCCCTGGCGATCGCAGACATAGATCAGGCCGGCATTGCTCATGGCGATGCAGTGCACGACCTCGGCGAACACGCCGGGCGCGGCGCTCTGGGTTTCCTCGTCGGTCGCTTGCCGACCCCATTGCCGCAGGAACTTGCCGTCCTTGTCGAACATGGCGACGCGCCGGTTGCCGTAGCCATCCGCGACGTAGATGTCGCCGTTGCCGGGATCGACCACCATGCCGGCCGGCATGTGAAACTGGTCGCGCGCTGCATTGAGGCCCTTGCCCCGCCGCGTCCCATCCACCGAGTCGAATTTTCCGCGCGTGCCGATCTGCATCAAAAGCTTGCCGTCCGGCGCGTATTTCTGGATTGTGCCATCGCCGTTGCCGGCGACCCACACGTTGTTCTGGTGATCGACGAAACAGCCGTGGATCGAGCCGGGAACCGTGGTCTGATCGCCCCAGGCGCCGACCACGTTGCCGTCGGGATCGAACCTGATGATCGACGGCGCGGAGATCGAAGTCTCCTTCTCCTCGTCGGTGATGTTGCGCCGGTTGACGACGTAGACGTTGTCTTGAGCACCCATGCACACGCCGCCGAGCTGGCCGGTGATCCAGCCTTCCGGCAAATCCCTGGGCCAGGTGGCGTCGACCTCATATCGCGGTGCACTTTGCGCGGCGAGCGGCGACGGGCAAAGCGCGAGCGCGAACGCCAGCACCGCGCAAGAGGCCTCCAGCCGGAGCGAGCGGGTCATTGTTTTCTCCTATTCGAATTTCCTGCCGCCGAGATAGACCGCCTCGATGGTGCGCATGTTGGTGATGTCCGCGAGCGGATCCCTCGCCAGCACCAAAAGGTCGGCGGCCTTGCCTTGTGCCAGCGTGCCGAACTCCTTGTCGATGCCGAGCAATTCCGAATTGTTCTTCGAAAACGTCTGGATCACCCGCATGGGTGTCAGCCCGGCGTCCCTGAGCAGCTCCATCTGCCGGTGCTCGAAGAAGCCCTGGATGAAGAAGCGATTGGGCTCGCCGCCCGAATCGGTGCCAAAACCGAGACGAACGCCCGCGTCCGATAGTCGCTTGACGTTGATTTTGTCGATCTCGAACGCGTTCTTGAGCTTCGGACGGGCTGGATCGTTGGCCTGCTCGTCGCGCTTCTTGGTCTTCAACAATTCCAGCCGTTCCGGAGTAAGGCCCTTCTGAAAGAATGGATTGTCGGTGAAGCCGGGGCTCTCCCCAAACACGAACATCGCCTCCTCGCGCGCGAGCGTGGAGATCACCGAGACGTTGCGCGCTTTCAATATCGCGATGAAGTCGTCCGGGATCTCCTGGTCGCGCACGTCGTGGGCCAGGATGTTGACGCCCTGGTCGACGATCCTGCGCGCGTCGGCGAGCTCGACGATATGCGCCATTGTGATCTTGCCGTGCTTGCGCGCCTGGTCCATCACCGCGGCGGTGAATTCCGGACTGAGCTTGGGATGGCGGCCGCCCTGGGCGTCGATCCACACCTTCACGAAGTCGGCGCCCTTGCCGACGATCTCGTCGACCTTGGCGCGCGCCTTCTCCGGCGTCTTCACCTCCGATCCCGGAATGAACGGCGGCGACATGAAGCGGTATTTGACGGTGAGGATGCGCGCTCCGCGCAGATCGCCGCTTCTCTGGCGGGCTTTGAATTCCGCGATATCATCCTGATCGAAATACATGCTGGTGGTGGTGGTCACGCCGTAGAGCGCGTATTGGCGCAATTGCGGATCGCGCGCGGGCGGACCGACATGGCCGTGCGCATTGATGATTCCCGGCACGACGAATTTGCCGGTGAGATCGACCACCGACGCGCTCGGGGGCGCCGCGAGGCCGGACCCTATCTCGCGGATGCGTCCTTCCTCCATCACGATGGTGACGTCGCGCTGCGGCGGCCCGCCGCTACCGTCGATGAGGGTGGCGTGCGTCAGGACGGTGGTTTGCGCGCCAGCGCTCCAGCTCCATAGGGCCGCGGCCGCGAATGCGACCAAGATGTTCGCGCGCACCATTGAGCCTCCCCGCAGCGATAGCGATTTCTTCTTGTGCCGGCCGCCACGGTATCAACGCGACGCAGCGAGGTCCATGACTTGGGCCATGACTTGGTCCATGACTTGGGCGGGTTCATGCCGAGCGCGAGATGCGCTAAACAAGGTGCGGTCCAGCGCGCGGCCGTAACCGCCGCCGCATCCGGGAGGACATCGCCATGGCCAGCAGCCTCAAACAGGTAACGGTCGCCCCGAAAGGTATGGGGCTCAACGACTTCGTCGCCCAGCAGGAAGGCTTCTTCGCCGCCGAAGGGCTCGATGTGACGCTCGATTGGATGACGTTCCGCGGCACCCAGTCGAGCTGGAAGAATCTCGCCTATTTCGATCGTCCGCAGGACAAGCCCTATGCCGAGGGCCGCGACGTGATCCAGGGCGCTTGCGCCTGGGGCAGCATCTGCAACGCCAGCGCCGGCATGGGCCGCTTCGTGCCGGACGCCTATGGCGTCTCGCCGTGGGCGATCTTCGTGCGTCCGGATTCGAAAATCCGCCGGCCGGAAGATCTCAAGGACGTTCCGGTATCGGTCGGCATGCGCGCCGGCAGCCATTTCAACGTGCCCTATCGGCTGGAGAAATATCTGCCGCTCGAGCATATCAAGACCGTGAATACGGGCGGCTTTGGCGCGCGGCTCAAGGCGCTGATCGCCGGTGAGGTCGAGGCGGCAAGCCTGCTGCCGCCGCAGATCGCTATGGCCGAGCAACTCGGCCTGCGCCAGATCATCGCCGACACGTTCCATACTTTGTGGTGGGTCCCGGAGGATTCGGAGCCCGCGGTCGTGCGCGGCTATCTGCGTGCGCTCGATCGCGCCGAGAAGGCGATGGATGCCGATCTCGCGAAATATCTGCCGCTATGGAAGCTCGCGGTGCCGCCGGAATTCGAGACCTACCACCCCTGGGACTTCAGCAAGTTCGGGCGCGGCGAGCGCTTCGTCCATGAGCCGATCCCGCGCGCGGAGTTCGACGAGGTCATGGCTCAGGTCGAGCGCTGGGGTCTCGACCAGTATCTCAAGGACCGCAGTTACGATCACCTGAGCTATTCGGCGGGGGCTTGAGCCGGTCCGGTAGGGTGGGCATCGGCGTCATCGCCGTAGCCCACCCGTTCTGTCTCGCTGTGGCATTCGGCGTCTTGGCTCGGAGCGCGTGGGCAAAGGCGCGCGCGACTTTGTGCGCACGCCAAAACTTCATCCGCACCTTTGCCCACCCTACCAACCTGTCACCCGGATTGCGCACGCAATCAAGCTTGCGCAGATTGCGTAAACCTATCTGCGCTGCTCCATCCGGGCTACGCATTCCCGCATGATGTTACGTGCCGACCGCGTCGCCCACGCATTTCTTCATGTGGCTGGCTTTTGCCGCGCCGGCGAGGTTCTTCGACTTGGAGTCGGCCTCGCAGGTCGTGGTTGCGTCGCGCTCGCACTTGGTCATGAAGCTCTTGAGCGCGGCGCCGGCAAGCTTCTTGTCGGCGGCGTCGGACTTGCAGGTCGCAAATGCGGGGGCCGATGAGACCAGGCAGACGGCAAGCGCCAATGCGATCTTCTTCATGGGCTTTCCTCCTTGGTCCGTGCGTTGACAGAACCAGCAGCTATGATTCTAGTCGAAATGAACCGCTCGAAAAAGCGACTTTCGTCGGATTGGTTGCCCCCGTGAGCTGTGATTAATTGTGCGCTCCTATTTTTACGCAGGTCATAGATGAAAAACATCAATCCAAATCCGTTCACCACGCGGCCGGAGATCGAAGGCACGTTTGGCGTGGTCACCTCGACCCATTGGATCGCCACCGCCGTCGGCATGGCCATACTCGAAAAGGGCGGCAATGCCTTCGATGCTGCGGTCGCCACCGCCTTTACACTGCAGGTGGTGGAGCCGCATCTCAATGGGCCCGGCGGCGACGTGCCGGTGATTCTCAACGACGTCCGCAAGGGCAAGACCGAGGTGGTCTGCGGCCAGGGTCCGGCGCCGGCCAAGGCCACCATCGCCCATTACCGCAGCCTCGGGCTCGACATGGTCCCCGGCACTGGCCTGCTCGCCGCCTGCGTGCCCGGCATGTTCGACACTTGGATGATGCTGTTGCGCGACTACGGCACCATGCAGCTCGCCGATGTGCTCGCGCCCGCCATCTTCTACGCGAGCCAAGGCCATCCCCTCGTAGAGCGCGCGCACGCGACTATTGCGACCGTGGAGGAACTCTTCCGCAAGCATTGGCCGACCTCGGCCGCGGTCTACCTGCCCGGCGACCAGGTGCCGGACAGTGGGACCTTGTTCACCAACACGACACTCGCCGAGACCTATCGGCGCGTGCTGCGCGAGGCCGAGAGCGCTGGTGGCGAGCGCGTGCGCCAGATCGAGGCCGCGCGCAAAACCTGGTCGCAAGGTTTTGTCGCCGAGGCGATCGACCGCTTCTGCCGCACGCAAGCGGTGATGGACACGAGCGGCGAGCCCCACCGCGGCGTGCTCACCGGCGACGACATGGCGCGCTGGCAAGCCCACATCGAGGCGCCGCTGACCTATGATTACGGCCGCTACACCGTGTGCAAGGCAGGTCCCTGGGCGCAGGGGCCGGTGATGCTGCAGCAGCTCGCCTTGCTCAAGGGCTTCGATTTCGAGCACGCCGATCCGGTGAGTGCCGATTTCGTCCACCTGCTGGTCGAGTGCTCCAAGCTCGCCTATGCCGATCGCGAAAAATTCTACGGCGATCCCGATTTCGTCGGCGTGCCGATGGCGACGCTGCTGTCCGACGCCTACAACGACGAGCGCCGTAAGCTCGTGAGCGACAAAGCCTCGCTTGAATTGTGTCCCGGCTCGGTCGAGGGCTTCGGCGCGGTGGTGAAGCTGCGGCGCGAGGAGGGTCCGCTGCGCGCCGTCGGCGGCATGGGCGCCGGCGAGCCCACCGTCGGCCGCATTGGCGAGATGCGCGGTGACACCGTGCATTTCGACATCGTGGATGGCGCCGGCAATATGGTTTCAGCTACGCCGTCGGGCGGCTGGCTGCAATCCTCGCCGGTCATCCCCGAGCTCGGCTTCGGCCTCGGCACGCGGGCGCAGATGTTCTGGCTGGAGGAGGGGCACCCCGCCTCGCTCGCGCCCGGCAAGCGGCCGCGCACCACGCTGTCGCCCACGCTCGCGCTGCGCGACGGCGAACCCTATCTCGCCTGGGGCTCGCCCGGCGGCGACCAGCAAGATCAATGGTCGACGCAATTGTTCATGCGCCACGTCCACGCCGACATGAATCTGCAGGAGGCGATCGACGCGCCCGCTTGGCACTCCGAGCATTTCCCAATCTCGTTCTGGCCGCGCACCGCGCGGCCCGGCGTACTGGTGGTCGAGCGCCGATTGCCGGCCGCGACCGTGCGGGAGCTCGAGCGCCGCGGCCATATCGTCGAGGTCGATGCCGATTGGTGCGAGGGCCGGCTCACCGCCGCCGCGCGCGACGGCCGCCGCCGCCGCGCCGCGGCCAATCCGCGCGGCATGCAGGCCTATGCCGCGGGACGCTGATCGGAGTAGCCGTGCTGCATAAAAAGGAAGCGCCCGCCGCACCGAGGTGCGACGGGCGCTCTCAAGTTTTCTTTGTAGCTGCTAGTCCAGCGGTTCCACTTTGACCAGCGCGGCGCCGTGATTGCTGCCGGTCCAGAAGGTGACCGGGGTCGTCGAACTGTCGACGAATACGCTGCGCATATTGGTCTCCCGCGGCAGCAGATACTCCACCGTCGCGCCGGTCTTGGGATCGAGCCGCACCGCGCGGTCGGTGTGCATTCCGCCGGTCCAGATGTCGCCGTTCTTGTCGACCGTGGCGCGATACGGATAGGTGTACGGCGGCACCGGCCACTCCTTCACCTGCAGCGTCTTGGTGTCGAACATCGCGACCTTGTTGCCGCGATACTCGGTGACCCAGATGCGGTCCTGGTCGTCGATGTTCATTCGCCGCGCCCGCGCATTGGCCGTCGGCAAAATGTGCCAGGTGACCTCGCCGGTCTTGGCATCGATCCTGCCGATATGGCCCTTGGTGAACTCGGCCATCCAGAGGTTGTTCTGCGAGTCCGAAATCACCTGGTAGATCGAGTGCCGTTCGCCGCCCAATGACTTGAGCGGCTGGAAGCGCTCCCATTTCTCGGTGGCGAGATCGAGCCGGAAGACCTCCTGGGTGCCCACGCTCTTGGTCCAGACCTTGCCGTCGATGTCGTGGCGCAGCCCGACGAAGTTCAGCTGGACGCGCACGTCGTTATATTCCGGCGCCAGCGGGTAGTATTTGATGTCGCCGGTCTTCGGATCGAGATTGCCGAGCGAGCCCTGGAACATGGTGTCGAACCAGAGCGTGCCGCGCTTATCGAACTCGAGCGAGAGGTTGCCCACCGGGGCGCCCGGCTTGAATTCCTTGACCGGATATTCGGTGAGCTTGAGCGTCTTCGGGTCGAACTTGGAGATGAACAGCTCGCCGAAATCCGAATACCATACCGTACCCTGCGCATCGACGATGACGTCATGCGGCTCGGTGGTGGGCCGTGGCAGATCGTATTCGGTGACGATGACTCGCGTTGCGCGGCCGGTCGGGCGCGCCAAGGTTTTGAGCGGATATTCCCACTGCGAGACCTCGCTCAAATTGATGCTGGCGAGGTATTCGGCCTGTTTGCGGTACTGCTCGGGGCTGCCCGTGCGTGCCGGATCGAGCATGCGCTGCGGCTTGATTGGCTGGCTGACCGGCCCATAGCCGCTCATGCGCGCGAGGACATGGGTCCATTCATCCGCGTCGTGGTTCGAGCGCACGATGCGTTCGAGCGTATGGCAGCCGACGCAGTTGAGCAGGAAGGCTTTCTGATCCTCCGGACCGGGCAGACTCATCATCCATTCGGCATTGCTCATCTGCGCGGGGAGGTTCTTGGTCTTGCGCAGCTTGAGATCGGCCGTGGTCGTCTGCTCGTCGGCGACGTCCGCACTCGCCGGAGCGGTGAGATCGTATCCGGCGGCGCGGATCTTGAGCGAATATTTTCCCGCGCTCAATCGGTTGGCCGGGAAGCTGTAGCGGCCTTGCGCGTCGCTCACCACGCTGACGGTGACCGTCGAGCCGGCCTTCTTGGCGCTGATGATGACGCCCTCCATCGCGCCTTCCGCGTCGGAGGTGACTTGCCCGGTCAGTGCGGCCGGGGCGGGGTTTTGTGCCCGGACATAATAGGTTGCCGCCGGCAGGAGCAGGACGGCCAAGCCGGCGCACACGCCCAGCAATAGACGTTTGCTTCGCATCGTTTTCTCCCTAGACATGGGGCTGCAGTTTTGAGCACGCGCTTCCCACTTGTGTTGATCGTAGGATGCAAAAATATCGAAATCCAGTGGGATTCTACCCATCGCTCAAAGTTTGGGTGGCTGGCCTTTGCGCCCGTGACGACGGGCACTAATCTTCCTTCTCATCTATAACTGTTGCCACGACCGACTTTGCTCGGTCGTGCCGCACCGAGTAAGCGGGCCGGAAAGCAGCAGCCATGCCGGCTACCTATGGGAGAGACACACCAATGAATGGCGCCGCACTGGTTGCTGAGATTCTCAAGCGCGAGGGGACCGAGTTTCTCGCCTGTTACCCGCGCAATCCGTTGATCGAAGCCAGCGCGGCGCTCGACATCCGTCCGATTCTCTGCCGGCAGGAGCGGGTCGGTGTCGGCATGGCCGACGGCTATACCCGCATCAAGCGCGGCAAGCGCAACGGCGTATTCGCGGCGCAGGCCGGTCCGGGCATCGAGAACGCCTTTCCCGGGATTGCCCAGGCCTATTCCGAGAACGTGCCGATGCTGATCATTCCGGCCGGGCTGTCGTTGTCGCGGCAATACGTGCAGCCGGTGTTTCGCGCCGCCGATGTCTACCGCCCGGTCACCAAATGGTCGGCGCTGGCGCATTCGGTGCAGGAGCTGCCCGAGCTCCTGCGTCGCGCCTATCACGCCATGCGCAGCGGCAAGGGCGGGCCGGTCCTGATCGAGATTCCGGCCGAGGTGTGGGAGGCGGAATACCAGGGCGAGCTCGACTACGCGCCGGTGCCGGCGCCGCGCACCGCGCCCGATCCCGACGCGGTCAAGGAAGCTGCGCGGATGCTGCTCGCGGCCAAGAGCCCGTTGCTGCTCGCCGGACAGGGCGTGCTCTATGCGCAGGCGACCGACGCGCTGGCGGCGCTCGCTGAGCTCATCCCCGCGCCGGTCGCCACCACCAATCCCGGCAAGAGCGCTATCCCTGAAAGCCATCCGTTGGCGCTCGGCGCCTCGACCCGCTCGCGGCCGAAGATGTTCACCGAATTCATGGCCAAGGCCGACCTCGTGCTGGCCATCGGCTCGAGCCTCACCAAGACCCCGTTCGGGCCGGGCGTGCCGCCCGGCAAGACCATCATCCATTCAACCAACGACGCCGGCGACATCAACAAGGAATATCGCGTCGATCATGCCGTTGTCGGCGACGCCGCGCTGGTGCTCGACGCGTTGATCGCGGAGGTCGGGCGGCAGAAACGCGGTGGCGGCGGCAACGCGCTGACTTCGCTCAAGGAGGAGGTCGCCGCGGTCAAGAAGGCCTGGCTCGCGGAATGGGGAAAGCATCTCGACTCCGACGAGGTACCGATCAACCAGTACCGGGTGATCCGCGACCTCCTGCGCACCGTCGACCGCGACAACGTCATCATCACCCACGATTCCGGCAGCCCACGCGAGCAGTTGATTCCATTCTGGGAGACGACGGCGGCGGGATCCTATATGGGCTGGGGCAAGTCGACCCAGCTGGGCTACGGGCTCGGGATCACCATGGGCGCCAAGCTCGCCGCCCCCGACAAGCTCTGCGTCAACATCATGGGCGATGCGGCCATCGGCATGACCGGCATGGACATCGAAACGGCGGCGCGCAACCGCATCGCCATTCTCACCGTCGTGTTCAACAACGGCGTCATGGCCGCCGAACGCGACGTGCTCGAGCTCTCCACCAAGAAATACGGCGCGCTCACCGTGGGCGGCAATTACGCCAAGGTCGCCGAGGGCCTCAACGTCGCCGCCACCCGGGTCGAGAAGCCCGCCGCCCTCGTGGGCGCGATCAAGGAGGCGGTCGCCGTCACCCAATCCGGCGCTCCGTTCCTGCTCGAGGTGGTGGTGAAGGAAGGCTACGACTTCTCGCGCTATGCGCTGGCGGGGTTGTAGGGTCAATTATCGTCCCCGCGAAAGCGGGAACCCATATTCAGAGACCGGCGCGTGTGGCGCGATGGGTCCCTGCTTGCGCGGGGACCACGGCGATTATTGTCGCTCACTCCGTCTTCCACGGCACCGCCCAGCGTTCGAGCTCCTGGAACAGCACCGAGGTGATCAGCCCGAGCACGCCGATGGTCACGATGCCGACGAACATGACGTCGACCTGAAGGAGCTCCCACGAATTCCAGATCAAATAGCCGATGCCGCTCTTGGTGGCGACGAACTCGGATGCGACCAGCACGATGAACGAGACCGCGAGCGCGATGCGCAGCCCGGCGAAGATCGTCGGCAGCGCCCCGAAGAACACGATGCGGCGAAACATCACCATCTGGCTCGCGCCGTAGTTCTTCGCCACGTCCCAATAGATCTTCTCGATATTGGCGGCGCCGACATAGGTGTTGACGACGACTGGGAAGAATACGGCGATCGCCACCAGCGCGATCTTCGAGGCATCGCCGAAGCCGAAGGCGAGCAGCAGCAGCGGCATCAGCGCGATCTTCGGGATCGGGAACAGCGCCGCGATGAGCGGATCGAAGAAGATGCGCACCGGCTTGAACATGGCCATGAGCAGGCCGACGGCGACCGCCGGCACCGCGCCGATAAAGTAGCCGACGAAGACGCGGTAGAGCGTGACCGCGACATTCCACTCGAGCTCGCCGCTCGCGGTGAGCGTGACGAAACGGCGGGCGATGTCGGTCGGCGCCGGGACGAAGCGGCGGTCGCCGATTCCCAACATGAGAAGTGCTTGCCAGACCACGATGAGCGCAATCGGCGAAATGAGATAGAGCAACCGCTCGCGCGCCTTGCTGGACAATCCGCTCATGTCTCCTCCTCCGCCCGCGCGCGCGTCACCTCGTCCTCCAGCACCTGCCAGATGGCGAGCTTGAGCCGGCCGAATTCCGGCGACGCCGACAAAGTCATGAGATCGCGCGGCCGCGGAAACGGCACGTCGATGATCTCCTTGATGCGGCCGGGCTGCGCGGTCATCACCACGGTGCGGTCGCCGAGCAGCAGCGCCTCGTCGATGGAATGGGTGACGTAGATCACGGTCTTGCGGGTCTGCTCCCAGATGCGCACCAACTCCGCCTGCAGGATGACGCGGTTCTGCGCATCGAGCGCGGCCAGCGGCTCGTCCATCAGCAGCATGCCTGGATCGGTGACGAAGGCGCGCGCGATCGCGCTCCGCTGGCGCATGCCGCCGGAGAGCTGATGGGGATAGTGCCGCCGAAACTTAGTGAGGCCCACGAGCCTCAACGCTGCCTCGACCCGCGTCGCGGTTTCGGCCGCGGGAACGCCGCGCGTCGCCAGCCCGAAGCCGACATTGGCCTCGACGCTCATCCAGGGGAACAGTCCGCTCTCCTGGAACACCATCGCGTTCTCGACCGTCCAGCCCGAGGCCGCGACCTTGATGCTGCCGCTCGTCTCCTTCGCCAGCCCGGCGAGAATGCGCAGCAAGGTCGACTTCCCGCAGCCCGAAGGTCCGACGATGCAGACGAACTCGCCGGGCGCGATGTGCAGGTTGATGTCGTCGAGCGCGACCACGCGGCCGGCGCCGCTGACATAGTCCTTGCCCAATCCGACGATGTCGATCGCCGCGCCGCGCCGCTCAACGGCCATTGACGTCCTCCCCGCGGCGCGTGATCGCGTTTCAGCGGCAGCCGGCGAGCGTGCTGTCCTTGTTCTCCAGCACGAAGGGGCCGAGCTTGCGCAGAGCCTCCTCGACATAGCTGGTATCGACCACGCGCTCGGCGGGAAACTCGCGATTGCTCATTTTGTTCTTCACGAACCAGGCCTGCATGTCGAGCATGCTGGCGATGTTGATGGCGCCGTTCGGGCTGCGCGCGGGCCACGGATATTTGTGCAGCAGCTCCGGGCGGGTCTCGGTGCCGGTGCGGATCGCAAGGTCGATCAGCGCCTGTCGAGTGGAGCCGCCGTGATAGGCCTGACAGTAATCGCGAATGGCGCGCAAATAGGCGAAGTAATAGTTGCGCATCAAGTCGCGGTTGGCCTTGGCGAAATCGGTGTTGATCATGCTCACTGCGATGGTGAGCGGGTGCGGCTTCACGATGTCGTCCGGGTCCTTGAAGTTGACCGCGTGCCCACCGTCGAGCAGCTGGGCGGTGAACGGTGGGATGGTGATGGCGGCGTCGATCGCCTTGTTGGTGAACGCCACAGCGTATTGCGTGAACGGGATGACCTTGATCTCGACGTCGTTGATGGTCAGCCCGTCCGATTCGAGCAGCTTGCCGACCTCGTAGGTCGACACCGCGCCTTGGCCGTTGGTGGCGATGGTCTTGCCCTTGAGCTGCCGCAGCTCCGTGATCTGGCCCTTGAGGTCCGGCCGCAGCATCAGGTTGTGCCCGAGTGGGCTCGACACCCGATCCAGCACCATGGTGATCGGCAGGTTCTTTTCGAGCGCGTTGAAATAGCCGGCCGAGATCCCGCCCTCGACCAGCTGCAACTGGTTCTGCGCGAGCAGCGCGATGGAATTGGCCGCGGTGTCCAGCGTCTCGGTCACGACCTTGATGCCGAACTCCTTGAAATAGCCCTTCTCGGACGCCCACAGGATCGTGGCGGTGGAAATCGAGCGCACGGTGCCGACTTTGATGGTGACCTCTTGCGCGCGCGCGAAAGGCGCGTCCAGGACCCCCGCACCAATGGTGAGGAGGCAAGCCAGCAGGCCGCGGCAAAGCATGGAACTCATCCGTTTCTCTCCCCGCACGCGTAACCGCGCTACTTGGATGGCATGAAATAGCGTCCCTCGCCGTCGCGATCGAGACCCTTCTCGCGCAGCGCATCGAGCGCAAGCACAATCTCCCGCCCATCGCGGCTGCCCACCGCCGTCATGAGCTCCTCGAAGAATTTGGGGCCGTCGACCAGCGCCGCTTCGAGCGACGGAAAGCGGCGGCCCTGAAAGCGCGGCGGCTCGGGCACGCGCGTCTCGATCCGCGCATTGGTGCCGAACGGCCAGGTGAGATCGAAGCCGGCCTTGGCGCCCGTGCGAGTACCCGTGAGCGAAGGGTCGAGCGGCAAGGTCCGCATTCCCTCCACCACCATCAGATCGCGGTCTGCCTGGAAGCGGGTGGCCAGCGCCCAATCCACCTGCTCATCGGAAAAGACGTCGATGTCGGGGTCGACGACGAACACGTTCTTGACGTTGACCAGCGCGCCGAAACAGGCGGCAATGGCATTGCGCGCCTCGCCGGGAACGCGCTGGCGCAAAGCCACGCGCACGTTGAACATCCCGCCGCTCGAGGCGGTGGCATGAACCGCCAGCGGTTCCCGCACTGCGGTCTCGAGCGCACGCCAGATCATGACCTCGGTGCGAAGCGCGTTGAGCAGGGCCGTGTCGGTACGGCCGAGCGACCAGCCCCCGATGGTCGAGGTCTGAAACAAGGCGTCGCGCCGGCGCGTGATCGCGGTCAGGTGGAACACCGGATTGCGCTTGAGCGCGCCGTAATAGCCCAAGAACTCGCCATAGGGGCCCTCGGGCTCCACGTGCCCGCGCGCATCGAGATAGCCCTCGAGCACCCATTCGGCGTCGGCCGGCACGCGGATGCCGTTGGTGACGCATTTCACCACCGGCAGCGATGAGTCGCGCAACGAGGCGAGGAGGCCGAGCTCATCGACGGGGAGCCGCATGACCGCGGCGATGTGATCGATAGGATGGGAGCCGACCACGAAGCTCACGGGCAGCGGCTTGCCGGCGGCGGCGCTCGCCTCGTAGATCGCACGCAGGTCGCTGGGCGAAACCAGGTCGATGCCGGCCTCGCGGCGTCCGCGCAGCATGAGGCGCCGTACCCCCACATTGGTCCAGCCCGACTTCGGATCGACGACGAAGTCGATCGAAGCGGAGATGTAAGGGGCGCCGTCGGCGCCGTGCCCGAGATGCACCGGCAGCGTCGTGAGGTCGGCGTCCTCGCCGGTGAGCACGACCTCCTGCACCGGGGCTTGCGCGTGTTCGACCTCGACGATGTCCGGCTTGTTGCGCAGCCGCCGCAGCAGCTCGGGCAGCAGCAGGCTGGCCTCGACCTCGAGCGCGCGCGCGAGGCGCGCGCGGCTGCCGGCGACGTTGCCAACGAGCTCCTGGCACTCCGGCCCGAGCGCGCGAAACAGCACGGCTTTTGGGTTGCCTTCCAGGATCATGGCGACGTCGGCGAGATCGGTCGCCGCGTCTACGATTTCGAGCTCGTCCCCCAGCGTCTCCACGAAACGACGCAAGCGGAAGCGCTCGCAATCCGCCAGCGTCGCAGGTGCCGCCGTCTGTGTCTTTTCGACGATGCCCATTGCTGCAATGCGTGCCTGTTGTGTTCCCGGTCGATGGATTATAGCGGAATGCGCTGCGACAACCATAAATCGCGGCCGCGGCCAATTGGCAATGGCCCATGGTGTTCGGTACGCTTTGCAAGTGACTATGGGGATGGGGACGGAAACGGAATGCAATCCGACGATCGCGTGTTGAGGAATCCGCAGCGTGGGCGCTTCATCGGGCGTCCGCTGCCGCGGTTCGAAGATTTGCGCCTGGTGCGCGGCGCCGGCCGCTATACCGACGACGTGTCGGCGCCGCAGCAGACGTTCGCGGTGTTCGTGCGCGCGCCGCACGCCCATGCGCGCATTCGCGCGATCGACACTTCGGCCGCGCGCGCGGACGCTGGCGTGCTAGCGGTGCTCACCGGCGCGGACTACGTCGCCGACGGCCACATCGGCATGGCGCATTTTCCCAATCCCGCCGATGCGGTGGACATCAAGTTTCCGAGCTTCGCGTCCACGCCGGCGCAAAAGATTCTCGACGAGTTGCAACTGCCCCTCGCGCTCGACTGCGTACGCTATGTCGGCGAGGCGGTCGCGATCGTGGTGGCGGAGACATTGCTAGCCGCACGCGACGCCGCCGAGAAGGTCAAGATCGAATACGAGACGCTGCCGGCGGTGACCGATGCGCTGGAGGCGCTGGCCCCCGGCGCGCCGATGCTCTGGCCGGGCGCTCCCAATAATCTTGCGCTCGACAACGAGTTCGGCGATCGCGCCGCCGTCGAGCACGGGATCGCGCAGGCGCATGTCGTGATCGAGCAGACCATCCGCAACCAGCGCACCGCCAGCGCGTTCATGGAGCCACGCTCGGCGATCGGTAGTTACGATCCGGCCGCAAGCGAATACACCCTGATCTCGGGATGCCAGGGCGTGCATCGCGTGCGCCATCCCCTGGCGGGTTGCCTGCAGGTGCCGCAGGAACGCGTGCGCGTGATCTGCCCCGACGTCGGCGGCGGCTTCGGATCGCGCACGAATCTCTATCCCGAGCAGGTCGCGGTGGTATGGGCGGCGCGCCGCGTCGGGCGTCCGGTGAAATGGACCGGCGATCGCACCGAGGCGTTCCTGACCGATTACACCGCGCGCGACGTCGTGACCGCGGCGCGGCTGGCGTTCGACCGCAAGGGCCGCGTGCTGGCGCTCGCGCTCGAGCTCACCGCCAATATCGGCGCGCACACCGTCTCATATGTGCCGCTGAGCAACGGCTATCGCGTCGCGCCCACGGTCTACGACGTACCGATGGCGTGGGTGCGGCTGCGCGGGGTAATGACCAATACCGTCCCGACCGCGCCGTTTCGCGGAGCGGGGCGGCCCGAAGCCACCGCGGTGATGGAGCGGCTTATCGACATTGCGGCGCGCCGGCTGAAGATCGATCGCGTAGAATTGCGCCGGCGCAACCTGATCCGCCATGACAAGCTGCCCCATCGCACCGCGACCGGGCTCACCTACGACAGTGGCGATTTCGCCGGTAATCTCTCTCGCGCGCTCGCAACCGCAGACTGGGACGGCTTTCCCGCCCGCCGCAAGGAGGCGCGGCGGCGCGGCCGGCTGCTCGGGATCGGCGTTGCCAACTACGTCGAAACCCCGGTGGGGATGCCGCACGAACGCGTCGCGCTCAAAGTATCGCCCGCCGGCAGCGTCGACCTCATCGTCGGAACGCAATCGAGCGGGCAGGGGCATGAGACCAGTTTCCGCCAAGTCATGGCGGATCAGCTCGGGGTCGCGCCCGAAGCGATCAATTTCCAGGGCGGTGACAGCGCGATGCTCGCCTCTGGCGGCGGCACCCATTCCGATCGTTCCATGCGGCTTGCCGGCTCGTTGATGGTCGAGACCTCGCGTACAGTGATCGAGAAGGCACGCCGCATCGCTGCGATCATGCTCGATGCCGCCGCCGCCGACATCTCGTTCGTCGATGGACTGTTTGCAGCGCCGAACAGCAACCGGCGGCTCGACCTGTTCGATATCGCCCGCGCCATCGACGATCTGCCGTCGCTGCCGGACGACCTGCGCGGGCCGCTCACGGCTGAGGCGACCTTCACCGGACGCATCCCCGCCTATCCTACCGGCGCCGCGGTGTGCGAAGCCGAGGTCGATCCCGAGACCGGCACGATCGAAGTCCGCCGCTACACCTCGATCGACGATGGCGGACAGCCGATCAACCCACTCATCCTCCATGGCCAAGTGCATGGCGGCGTTGCGCAAGGCGTGGGGCAAGCGATGTTGGAGGCCGCGGTCTACGAGCCGGGTTCGGGTCAGCTCCTCTCCGCGAGCTTTCTCGACTACGGCATGCCGCGCGCCGATCATTTCCCGCACCTCGAGGTCGAGCTCACGGAAGACCCGACCAAGGGCAACGCGCTGCGCGTCAAGGGCGGCGGCGAGGCCGGCATCACGCCGAGCTCGGCGGTGCTCATGAACGCCGTGATGGATGCGCTCGCCGACATCGGCATCGAGCATATCGACATGCCGGCGACACCGCAGCGCCTGTGGAGCGCCATTCGCGCCGCGCGCAACGGAGCGAAGAAAATCTCCGAGCGCTGATCGGCG
>JBKPUA010000172.1:0-2798 GCA_046735815.1 Pseudomonadota bacterium | reverse complement strand
TCCGTGAGCGTGAAAAACATGCTTCGCGATATCCAGACCGATTATGCTAACCTCTGACACGGACGCCTCCTTCAGTGGTGCTCGACAACTCCACTTTGGCACATCGATGCCGTCGGGGGGCGTCCACCCCATCATAAATCGGGGCGCTTGATCACGCGCACTTGACGTCCGCTATGCCTCCGATAGCGGCGCGCAAGCAGACGCCGCAGGAGGTCCGAGGAGTGTGGGCCAAGCGGAGGTTGCGTCGGCGAGCCAAGCACGCCAACCTTGTACTGTCGATCCCTTTGCTGGACGTGGAAGTCGAGCGCTGCCCGCCCAAGCGGCATCGGATAGCGTCGAGGAAGACGGATGCCACAGCTCACCGCCAAGAAACGTGCGCAACTACGGAACGCCGCCTTTGCCTACGTAGACTCAAAGGGTCGACGACGCTTACCTATTCACGACGAGGCACACGTTCGCAATGCGCTCGCTCGCTTCAACCAGACAAGATTCGAGGACGATGCAGCGCGCGAGCGAGCACGCAAGAGGCTACTGACCGCGGCCAAAAAGTACGGCATCGTGCCGATCGGGTTCATCACCGGACAGCTTGCGACCGAACGCCTAGAGGGCGAGTCCAGCGCGCGCGCTGGGGTGGTGCGCGGTCTGCCGAGCGGTCAGGTCACCCTCCTTCTGACCGATATCGAGGATTCTACCGGTCTATCCCGCCTTCTGGAGGACAAGTACGCCAACGTCCTCGGTGACGTGCGTCGCCTCCTCCGCCGCGCCGTGCAACGGTCGGGGGGCAAGGAAGTCGACATTCGCGCGGACGAGCTATTCGCTGTATTCAAGCGCCCGTCGGGTGCGCTCGCTGCTGCGCTGGCGATCCAGCGGAGGATCCGCTCACGGTCATGGCCGGCCGGCGCCAAAGTGCGGCTCAGGATCGGCATCCATACCGGTCGTCCCGCACTGACCGACGGCGGCTACGTGGGGCTGGCGGTGAACACTGCGGCTCGCATCTGCTCTGCCGGTCACGGCGGTCAAATCCTGCTCTCGAGCGACGCGGTACGAGCAGTCGAGGCATCGGCTCCTCGCAACGTGAGCTTTCGCAGCCTAGGCGCTCACCGGCTCCAGGGCCTGCCGGAGCCGCAGCCTCTCTTCCAGCTGGAGGCGCCAGACCTTCCGGGCAACTTCCCAGCACCTCGGACCACAAAAGCTCGCGGTTCAAAGCACGTGGTTCGAACACGGTCTCGTTCGCGATAGAGGAAGGGCCGTGCCTCTTTGGGGTCCTAGAAGAATTCGCTGAGAAACGCCGCCGTTTCATCCGAGATGCCGACGACCTTGTTCGTTGCCTGACGATAGAATTTGAAATTGAGTTCGGTCTCGGGTCGGCCGTCATTCCAATCAGTGAAATGTTTGAGCTCGCTGCGCCCCAACCGACGCTTCGCGAGCGCGGTGGGTCTGATGGTGAGGCTCACACGCGGCGTTTGCCGGGCGATGCCGCGCTTCTTCGCGATCGCTTCGGCGAAAGTCACGACGCCGCGCGCGATGAGGCCTCGCCCGCCCTCGTTCTCGCTCGCGAACACAAAAACCGTGTCGCCTTCGGCGATATGCTTGCCGCCATACATCGTCTTTTGCGCGGTGAACGCGAACGCCTTCGGCCGCGGATCGGAAATCTCGGCTTTGATCGCGAACGCCACGCTTCTCCTCCCCCTGCTCGATTTCGTGCGCGAGCGTCTCGCAGTCCGCTCCTAGAGAGCGCGCCGCGCGCCGTGGAACCGTGTTCCATGCGGCAAAATGACTTCATATCTGCATCAAAATATCCGCATTCCGCCACTCTACGGTACGACCTGCCATGTTTCCTCCGTCCGCGAGTCAGCACGCGCCGATCGGCACCCGGCGCGCCTGTAATACCTCAATCACAAGGAATCGTCCGTGCGACAGTCGAACCTGCCATTGCGAATTGGCGGCTGCCTTGCGGCTGCCGTGGGCATTCTGCTTTCCGGCCCGCAGACGACTCCGGCCTTTGCTCAGCGCGGGGACAACGTGGATCGCATATCCGTCACTCGGGAAGACGATCGCTCATTCAGGATCACCCGCGTCGAGTCGGTGGAGGCGCTGGTCACGTTCCTGTCGCCGACGACGTTGCGCGTGCGGATCCTCCCACTGGAGCCCGCGACCTCGAGCCTTCCGGAATATGTGACGACCAAACCGGATTCGTCCTACCCACCCGTCGACGTGCGCCTCGACGCGCAGCCGGACAAAGTGACGTTCACCACGTCTGCGGCCACCTTGACGCTATCCCTGGAGGATGAGGTCCTTTCGCTGGAGCTGCGCAGACCCGACAAGGTCTTGATCAACAACTGGGACATTGACGACGGCGAACGAGTCGCGCGCATCGACTTGCAGAATGCCGAGCGCATCTATGGATTTGGCGACAAGCGCGCGGCCTTGGACCAACGCGGGCGGAAGATCGACATCGTCAATCGCGACGCCTTCGCGAGCGAGACCAATCAGAGCTACAAGAGCGTGCCCTTCTACATGAGCAGCGCCGGCTACGGCCTGTTCTTCCACAACTACCGGCCTTCAACGTTCGACGTCGGCGCGTCGGTCAAGAACCAGCTGCAGCTCAAGGCGAGCGGCGGAGAGATGGATTTCTACCTGTTCGTCGGCGCCATGAAGGAAATCCTCTCGCAATTCACCGAGCTGACCGGCCGGCCGGCCATGCTGCCGCTGTGGGCGCTCGGCTACCACCAGGGCAAGGCCACCTATCGAGGTCGAGAAGGCTTGGACGTCGGACGTGAGATGCGGCAGCGCAAGCT
>JBKPUA010000171.1:0-8573 GCA_046735815.1 Pseudomonadota bacterium | reverse complement strand
GTCTCCGGATCGATCTCGACCTCGGCCAGATGGGTGCCGTTGGGATAGGTTGCCGCCTCCGGCGCGAAGGCGTCTTCGGCCGAAAGCGCCCGTCGCCGCGCCTGAGCCCGGCCCGCGAGCTCGGCGAAGGTAATCATCCGGTCCGTGCCAACGACGCGCACCGCACCATCGTCGAATTCGAGATCGGAGCCAGCCGCCTCGAGCGCATCGGCGGCAATGTCCTTGATCTGGCCGGCCAGCTTCTTGCTCGCGCCTGCCACCGACGCGCCCCCGCAGGGGATCGAGCTCGAGCCGCCCGTCCCCATTCCAGTCTTGATCAGGTCGGTGTCGCCTTGCACGACGCGCACGCGCTCCGGCGGCAGCCGCAGGTGATCGGCGACGATCTGGGCATAGGCAGTGGCGTGGCCCTGCCCGGTCGACTGCGTGCCGGCGAGCACGGTCACGGCGCCGTCGTCATCGAGGCGAACGCGCGCTGTGTCCGGGCCGTTGTTTCCGCACGCCTCGACATAGGTGGCGATGCCGATGCCGCGCAGTCGTCCGGCCTCGCGCGAGCGCGCCAGCCGCCGCTCGAATCCGCTCCAGTCGGCGCCGTCCTGCGCACGCCCGAGATGGCCGGAGAAATCGCCGGAATCGTAGGTCTTGCCCGTCGCCGTCGTGTAGGGCGTGGCCTTGATGAAATTCTTTCGCCGCAGCGCGTCCGGCGCGACGCCGAGCTCGCGCGCCGCCACATCGACCAGCCGCTCGATCACGTAGGCGGCCTCGGGGCGGCCGGCACCACGGTAGGCATCGACCGGCACGGTGTTGGTGAAAGCACCGCGCACGCGCACATGGCAAGCGGGAAGGTCGTAGACGCCGGGCGACATGCCTGCGCCGATGAATGGAATGAATGGCGCGTAGAGGGACAGATAGGCGCCCATGTCGGCGAGAAGGTCGATATCGAGCGCGAGAAACCGCCCGTCGCCGTCGAGCGCGAGCTTGGCGGTCGTGATGTTGTCGCGCCCCTGGCGTCGCCGAGGAAATGCTCGCTGCGCTCCGCGACCCACTTCACCGGGCGTTTGAGGCGCTGTGCCGCTATCCCGGCGAGCGCATATTCGCGGTAGACAAAGAGCTTGGTGCCGAACCCGCCCCCGACATCGGGGGTCACCACCCGCATCTTCTCGGGCTCGATCTTGAACACTTCGGCGCACAGAACGTCGCGCACGCTATGGCTGCCCTGGCTGCTCAGCGTGAGCGTGATGCGGTCGCCGTCGTACTCGGCCACGACGCCGCGGGTATCGAGATAGTTGGTCACCAGCCGTTGGTTGCGCAGCGTGAGCGACACCGTGTGCGCCGCCGCCGCGAAGGCGCGAGCGGTCGTCTTGGCATCGCCGAGCACGGTCTCGAAGGCGAGGTTGCCGCCGGGCGCGATCGCCTTCGGCCACACCGGCGGCGCGTTCGGCGCGAGCGCGGCGGTCGCACCGACCACGTGCGGCAGGGCGGTCCATTCGATTGCGATCGCTTCGGCCGCGTCGCGCGCCGCATCGAGGCTATCGGCGACCACGAACGCCACCGCGTCGCCGACGTGGCGCACCTCCTCGCGCGCGAGGATCGGATAGGGCGGAACGGCGACTTTGGTGTCGGGGATCAGTCCCTGGCAAGGCAGATCGCCAAACGAGGCGATATCGGCGGCCGTCAACACCAGGGCCACACCCGGCATGCCCTTGGCTCTTGCGACGTCGGTGATGCGAAAGCGCGCATGGGCGTGGGGCGAGCGCAGCACGACCGCGTGCAAAGCGCCCGCCGGCGCGCAGTCGGCGACGTAGCGACCGGCGCCGCGTACGAGCGCGTCGTCCTCTTTCCGTCTCGCCGGGGCACCGAAACCGAACTTGGCCGGTGGCATGGGCTCGCCTATTCCGCCGGCGCGGGCGGCAGTTCCGGCGCCGGCCGACGCCGCTTGCTCTTTTCCGCGATGAAGCGGCAAACCACGTAGAAGATCGGCGTGAAGATGAGGCCGAACGCGGTGACGCCGATCATGCCCGCGAACACCGCGGTGCCCAGCGTCTGACGCAGCTCAGCGCCCGCGCCGATCGCCCACACCAGCGGCATGACGCCGAAGATGAAGGCGAACGAGGTCATCAGGATGGGACGCAGGCGCAGGCGCGCCGCCTCCACCGCCGCGGTCAAGCGGTCGCGGCCCTGGTCCTCGAGTTGCTTGGCGAACTCCACAATCAGGATCGCGTTCTTGGCGGCAAGCCCGATCAACACGATGAAGCCAACCTGGGTGAGGATGTTGTTGTCCTGTCCGCGCATGATGACCCCGGTGATGGCGGCGACCAGGCACATCGGCACGATCAGGATCACGGCGAGCGGAAGGGTTATGCTTTCGTATTGCGCCGCGAGCACGAGAAACACGAACACCACCGCAAGCGCAAAGGCGAAAACCGCAGTGCTGCCCGCCTTGATCTGCTGGAAGGCCAGCGTCGTCCACTCGTATCCGAAGCCCTCGGGCAGCGTTTCCGCGGCGATCTTCTCCATCGCGGCGATGGCCTGGCCTTGTGAGAAACCAGGGATGGCCGTGGCATCGAGTTCGGCCGCTGGATAGAGATTGTAGCGTGGGACTCGATAGGGGCCGGCGATGTTGCGCACCGTGGTGAACGAGCCGAGCGGCACGGTGTCGCCGCTCGAATTGCGCACGCGGATCTTCAAGATGTCGTCGGGATCGCGGCGATAGGGCGCGTCGGCCTGGGCGGTGACGCGAAACACGCGCCCGAGCAGATTGAAGTCATTGACGTAGGCGGAACCCACATAGATTTGCAGCGCTGCGAACACCTCGGCGACGTTGATCCCAAGGAGTTGCGCTTTGGTGCGATCGATCTCCAGATAGATTTGCGGCGTCGAGTTCTCGAACAGGGTGAACACCTGGGTAAGCCCCGGTGTCTGCGCCGCCTTGGTCATCATCGCAGTGGTGGCTTCCAGCAGCGCCTGCGCGCCGCGGGCGGCGCGGTCCTCGACCATCATGCGCACGCCGCCGGCATTGCCGATGCCGGCGACCGGCGGCGGCTGGATCACCAGGATCAACGCCTCCTGGAAGCCGGACAGGCGCTTGAACAGCTCGCCGGTGATACCGGCGGCCGACAGCTTCGGATCATGCCCACGCTCGTTCCAGGGATCGAGCGTCAGAAAGATGGCGCCCGCATTGGGAGCGTTGGTGAAGGTTGCTCCGCTGAACCCGACGATATTGACGGCGTGCGCGACCCCCGGAGTCTTGAGACAGACGTCGACGACCCGGTTCTGGATTTCGTCGGTACGCGACAGCGACGCTCCCGGAGGCAGCTGGAGGACCACGATCAGGTAGCCACGATCGACTTGCGGAATGAAGCCGGTCGGCGTCTTGCGGAATTCGTTGAGCCCGTAGGCGATGATGCCGACATAGATGATCAGCATGATCACGACCAATCGCACGGCGCGCGCGATGAGCCAATGATAGCCTCCGGCGAGCCGCTCGAAGCTCCAGTTGAACGCGCCGAAGAAGGCGTGGATCGGCCACATCCACCATATGTGGCGCTGGTCCCTGTGCCGACCCTTGAGCAGCAAGGCGCACATCGCCGGCGACAGCGTCAACGACACGATCAGCGAGATGATCGTGGCGCCGACGATGGTGAGGGCGAACTGGCGGTAGAATTGGCCGGAAATGCCGGTGATGAAGGCAGAGGGGACGAACACCGCGCACAGCACGAGCGCAATGGCGATCAGCGCCCCGCCGACCTCGTCCATGCTCTTGTAGGCCGCCTCGCGCGGCGACAGACCAGCTTCGATATTACGCTCGACGTTCTCCACCACGACGATGGCATCGTCGACCACGATGCCGATCGCGAGCACCAGCCCGAACAGCGAGAGATTATTGAGGGTGAACCCGAACATCGCCATGAAGAAGAAAGTGCCGATCAGCGACACCGGAATGGCGACGATGGGAATGACGGCCGCCCGCCAAGTCTGTAGGAACAGTATCACCACGAGCACGACGAGGATGACGGCCTCGCCGATGGTCTCGATCACCGCATTGACGGACTCTTGGATGAACTCGGTCGGGTTATAGACGATGGCGTGGCGGATGCCGGGTGGGAAGCTCTTCGACAGCTGGTCCATGGTGGCGATGATGGTCTTGGCTGTCGCAAGCGCGTTCGATCCCGGGCGCTGGAAGACCGCCAGCGCCACCGCCGGATCGCGATCGAGATAGGAATTGGTCGTGTAGTCCTGGGCGGCGAGCTCGATGCGCGCCACGTCCTTGAGGCGGACGACGGCGCGCGGGGTCTGCTTCACCACGATATCGGCGAACTCCTCCGGATTGGCGAGGCGTCCGAGCGTCTGCACCGCGAACTGAAAGGCGCCTTGCTTGGGACTCGGCGGCTGATTGAGCACGCCGCCGGCGACCTGCACGTTCTGGGCCTGCAACGCGAGCACGACGTCGTTTGCGGTCAGACCGACCATCTGCATACGATCGGGGTCGGCCCAGATCCGCATCGAATAGTCGCGGCTGCCGAACACGGTGATCGAACCGACGCCGTCGATGCGGCTCACGATGTCGGTGATTGCCAGCGTGGCGTAGTTGGAGATGAACAGGCTGTCGCGCGATTTGTCGGGCGAATAGAGGTGCACGACCATCATCAGGTCGGGCGAGCTCTTGGTGACGGTGACGCCGATATTGCGCACGTCAGCGGGCAGTCGCGGCTGTGCGATTGCAACCCGGTTCTGCACCTGCACCTGCGCGACGTCCAGGTTGGTGCCGAGGTCGAAGGTCACCGCGATCGAGAAGCGTCCGTCCGCCGTCGAATTGGACGACATGTAGATCATGTTCTCGACGCCGTTGATCTGCTGCTCGATCGGCGTCACCACGGTGGAGGCAACGATATCGGCGCTGGCGCCCGGGTACTGCCCCGACACGTTGATGATCGGCGGCGCAATCTCCGGATATTGCGCGACCGGCAGACGCGTGAAGGACACCGCGCCGACGATCACGAAAACGATCGAGACGACGGCGGCAAAAATCGGACGATCGATGAAGAAATGCGAAATGCGCATCGGCCGATCGAGGCTTTCAATTGGTGGTGGGCTTCGCGGCGGAGGCCTGCGGCACCGCTTGCTGCTCCTCCGGCGTCACCTTTTGCCCTGGACGCACGCGCATCAGACCATTGACGATCACGCGGTCGTCGGCCGATACGCCCTCCTTGATCACGCGCAAATCGTCCGCCGCCTGCCCGAGCCGGACGAGCCGCTGGCGGGCGATATTGTCCTTGTCGATGATGTAGACGAACTTGCGCACCTGCTCGGTGCCGATGGCGGCGTCGGGTACCATCAGCGCTTCGTACGGTGCCGAGGCCGGCACCTGCACGCGCGCGAACATGCCGGGTGTGAACAGCTCGTCGGAATTGCTGAATTGCGCGCGCCCGCGGATCGTACCGGTCGAGCGGTCGATGACGTTGTCGACGAAGTCCATCCGGCCGTAGTGTGAGAATTCCGGCTCGTCGATGAGCTTCAATCTCACCGCCGCGTTGCCGCGGCCGGTTACGTCGGTCGTGCCCTCCCGCGCCAGCCGTTCGTAACGCAGCAGGGATGCCTCGTCGAAGGTGAACTCGAACCGGATGGGATCGATCGAGACGATGGTGGCGAGCAGCGTGGTCGAGCCGCCGGTGCCGCCGGTGACGAGATTGCCGGTCGTGACGCGCCGGTCGCCGATGCGCCCGGTGACCGGCGCCCGTAGCTCGGTGAATTCGAGATCGAGCTCGGCTTGGCGTACCATCGCTTCGCTTGCGGCAACCGCGGATTGAGCGTTGCGGAATGACTGCGAGCGCTGCTCGAAAATCTGCTCGCTGATGGTGCGGTCGCGCAGCAGCTGCTGCCCGCGCGCAAGATCGGATTGGGTGAAGACCACATTGGACTTGGCGGTTTCCAAATTGGCGCGCGCCTGATCGAGCGTGTTCTGGAACGGCCGCTTGTCGATGGTGAACAGGAGATCGCCCTGCTTGACAATCTGGCCGTCCTGGAAATGCACCTTGTCGAGGTAGCCCGATACACGCGCGCGCACCTCGACCACGTCGATGGGCACGAAGCGACCGACATATTCGTCCTGATCGACGATGGTGCGCTTGACCGGCTTGGCGACCGTCACCTTCGGCGGCGGCGGCGCCGCCTGCTGCGGGCCCTGGCCACAGGCGACGAGGACCGGCGCCAAACCGATCAAGACAACAACAGCTGCGGCTCGGAGGGATGCTGGCATAGGATTGGCAGGCAAGATCCTGGCGAATGCGGGCTTTATATGGGCAGGATTTGCCCCTGCTCCAAGGTCGCGCACTTGTGAACGGCGGCCGTGCTCTTCCCCGGCAGCGTCGCGCACCCCATATCTGTGGGCGAGCTCCAAGTCCATTCAACATGCGCGCGCGGCGACCGGCGTCCTGCCGGGCGATGCATGGCGCGCCGAGGTACTCGTCCCATGCTCGACAGACCAACCTCCGATCTTTCAACCCCACCCCCCGTCCCGCCCGAGGACGAGGCGTTGCTCGATGCCTATTCTCGCGCCGTCATCGACGTGGTCGACCGCGTCGGCCCCGCCGTGGTGCGGCTCGACGTCAAGGCGGGCGACGACCGCCGTCACGGCGGCACCGGATCGGGCGTCATCGTGGCACCCGACGGCCTCGTCCTTACCAACAGCCACGTGGTCGGCGGCGGCGCGGCCGTCAGTGTCACCACCGTAGAGGGCCGCAGCCTGACCGCGCGCGTGGTCGGCGATGACCCCGACACCGACCTCGCGCTGGTGCGGGTCGACGCCCCGGTGACCCTGCCGGCGGCGGCGCTGGGCAATTCCAAGCTGCTCAAACGCGGCCAGCTGGTGATCGCGATCGGCAATCCGCTCGGGTTCGAATCGACGGTGACCACTGGCGTGGTCTCCGCGCTCGGCCGCTCGTTGCGGTCGCGTTCGGGCCGGCTGATCGATGACGTGATACAGACCGACGCCGCGCTCAATCCGGGTAATTCCGGCGGCCCGCTCGTGTCCTCCCACGGCGAGGTCGTCGGCATCAACACCGCGGTCATCATGGGCGCGCAAGGCATCTGCTTTGCGGTCGCCGCCAATACCGCGAGTTTCGTGCTGGGCGAATTGGTGCGCCACGGTCGCGTCCGGCGCGCCTATATCGGGATCGCCGCCCAGCAATTCACGCTGTCGCGCCGGCGGCGGCACGCCGCCGGCCTCGTCCAGGACACGGCGGTGATGATCGCGAGCGTCGAGCCGAACAGCCCGGCGGCACGGGCCGGGTTGGTCGCCGGCGACATCATCCTGGCGCTCGACGGCACGGCGGTCACCGGCGCCGACGATCTCATCCGCAATCTCGCCGGCGACAAGATCGGCCGGCGGGTCGAAATCGAAGCCTTGCGCAACGGCGGCCGACTGACGCTGTCGCTGGTGCCGGACGAACGCCCCCGCCACAGCTGATCAATCAGGCCGCGCGGTCGGCGGCATTGGCGGTGACCGCGACCCCGGCGGGCGCTTTCGCGCCCGCAAGGCGGCTAGCCATTTCGGGCCAAACAGCACGAGCACGATGCCGCCGTAGACGACGGCCCCGATCACGGCAAGCACGGCCAGCGTGCTCTCGTCCCGCCCCGAGGACCAAGCTGCAAAGAGCCGAGCGGCCGGCCCATGTGCTAGCCATAGAGCGATGGCGAGGGCGAGACCTGCGACCCCGAGTTTCGCCATCGCACTGCGCAGGCCCGGCGTGAAGGCGAAAAGGCCCCGACGGACGGCGAACCAGAGGACGAGCGCCAGATTGAGCCAGGCGCCGATCGAGGTGGCGAGCGCAAGACCGACCTGCGCGAGCGAGCCCATCAGCAGAAACTTGAATCCGACATTGACCGCGGCCGCGGTCAGCGATGCCTTGACCGGGGTCGCGGTGTCGCCACGGGCGAGAAACGTCGCCGTCACGCTGCGGATCAGGACGAACGGCAGAAGCCCAAGAGCATAAGCGGCGAGTGTCTGTCCCGCTGCCGTGGCATCGGCAGCGCTGAACTTTCCGCGCATGAACAGAGCGCGCATAATGAGTTCTGGAACCAGCAGAAACGCCACGACGCAGGGGATCGAGAGCAGCAGTGTGAGCTCGATCGCGCGGTCCTGCGCGCGGCGCGCGCCCGGCTCGTCGCCGGCGGCGATCCGGCTCGCCATTTCCGGCAACAACACGGTGCCGACGGCAATGCCGATGACGCCGATGGGGAGCTGGTTGAGTCGGTCGGCATAGTAGAGCGCCGACAACGCTCCGGCGGCGAGGAAGCTTGCGATGATGGTGTCGGCGAAGAGCGCGATCTGCACGCCGGCCGAGCCGACGGTCGCGGGCACCAACGCCTTGAAGAAACGTCGAACGTCGTCGTCCCATTGCGGCCAGCGAAACACGGTCATCACGCCCTGGCGCAATGCGTCTCCGCCGACCAACGCCACTTCGAGAAACCCCGCGATCAGCACGCCCCACGCCGCAGCGTGGCCCGGCGTGGGAAAGAACACCGCGGTCGCGAGCGTTGCAATCATCGACAGGTTGAGCAGAACCGGCGCCGCGGCA
>JBKPUA010000170.1:0-4099 GCA_046735815.1 Pseudomonadota bacterium | reverse complement strand
GGGCCGGAGCGGCGCGGCCGGGCGCTCGGCGTGCTGTCGGCGGCGCAAGCCGTCGGGCTCAGCGCCGGGCCGGCGATCGGTGGCTTCGTGCTCGATGTCCTCGACTGGCGCTGGGTGTTCTGGATCAACGTGCCGGTCGGTCTCGCCGGCACCGTCCTGGGCTGGTTCGTGCTTCCGCCGACCAAGGACTTGCCGGAGGATGACCGCTTCGATTGGAAGGGCGCGCTGCTGATCGCGCCCGCGCTCACGGCCGCGGTGGCGTTGCTCAACGAGGGCTACGCCTGGGGCACGACATCGCCGATGTTCGTCGGCTGCCTGGTATTGGCGGTGATCTTGTCGATCCTGTTCGTGCGTTGCGAACGGCGCGCCGACGCGCCGTTGATCGACCTCGCGCTGTTTCGCCAGGCGGCGTTCGCGACCGGCAATATTGCCGGCCTTCTGGCCTACGCCGCACTGTTCGGGCTGTTCTTTCTGATGCCGTTCATCTTCGTGCGCGTCTACCACGACTCGATCCTGGCCGCGGGGCTGCGGCTGACCATCGTGCCGGTGATGCTGGGTTTGGTCGCGCCGGCCGCGGGCGCGCTCTACGATAGGCTCGGCGCCCGGGCGCTGACCGTATCGGGTATGCTCCTCTGCCTGGTCGGCTTGGGCTTGCTGCTTGCGGTCATGAACGGCACGCAGGCGAGTCTGGCGCTGGTGATGCTCGCGTTGGCCGTATTCGGGGCCGGGCAGGGGCTGTTCGTCTCGCCCAACAACAGCGCGGTCATGGCCGCGGCGCCGGCACGGCTGACCGGTGAAGCGGGCGGGCTTTTGAACGTGGTGCGCGCTTGCGGCATCAGCGTCGGAGTCGCGGCCGCGTCGTCTCTGCTGGCATGGCGGCTCGGGGTGCTTTCTGGTTCGAGCCACAACACCTTGCGCGCCGAGGAGCATCACCTCGTTGTGGCGGGTGGCGACGTGATCGCGCTGCTCGGCTCCTTCGTCGCCGTCGCCGCCGCAGTCTCGCTGGTGCGGACCTCGCCGCCACCGTCTCGCGCCAGCACGGCGGCAACGGCGCCCGCGAGCGCGGCGAGCACGCACCAGTAGGCGTAACGAAAATCCGCCGCCACACCGAGCACCGCGAAACTCAGGACGTAAACGACAGCGGACGTGGTGACACCGACGGCGAAGGCCCCTGCGGCGGTCGCTCGCGCTGGCCAAGCCCAGACGGCGACCGCGAGCGCAAGCACGAGCCAAAGCCCGGGACGAAACAGCACCGTCGGCTGGAGCCGGTCGTGCAGCGCGACCAGCGGGGTGAAATAGGGGCGGTGGCCATAGGGTGACGCCGGATCCAGCCAGTCCCACACTGGCAGCGCCAGGTTCGAGCGAGCAAGGAACTGCCACATGAAGGTGGCGCGATGGCTGAGATAGGCGAGGGGGTGCGCGGAGATCGCCTGCCACCATGCCGAGACGAGGCGCGGCGTGCCGAACAGCGTGTCGCCGGGCTGCTCCAGGCGGCGCATCACGAACGGGCAGGGCTCGACGTGCCAATACGAATCCCAGCGCACCGGGTCGTAGCACCTGCGGGTCAGCAGCGCGGTCTGCTCCTCGCTCCAGGCGACCGGAAATTGATTCTCTCCGGCGAAATGAGTGATGCCGCCGAGGTCGAATACCATGATCGAATGCAGCGGGTTCTGCCGTTCGGCGTCGAGGAGCCCGTAATAGACCAAGGGAATGAGCGCGTAGCAGAGCGCGAGCGCCGGCAGGAAAACCAACGCCACGCGCTTGACCTCGAAGCGCATGGGCCACAGGGCATAGGCGGCAATGAGCGGCGCCGCGACCAGGGCGTTCGGCCGCAGCAATACGCCGAACGCAATCAGCAACAGCGCCAGCGCTTGCGCCGGTCGGCGCAGGCGTGCGTCGCGATCGGCTAGCGCGAAGGCGAGTACGGCGGCGACGAGCCAGATGACCGCGAACAGAACGTCGCGCCAGATCATGCCGACAAGAAAGAACGCCGGCGGCGTCAGCGCGAGGAACACCGTCGCGAGACCAAGCCAAAGCGAGCGTCGCGCCGCCATGAGCGCCAGCGTGCCGAAGCCGAGCCAGTACAGCGTGGCGGTGAGCAGGAACATGCTGAGCGCACCCGGCGCGACCGGATCGACGAGCCGCCACAGCGCCGCCATGGCCGGCGATTGCCAGTCGCCGAAGTGCCAGGCCTGGGCGTCGGCATAGACATAGCGGGCGTCGATGGTGATGTAGCCTGGATAGAACACCAGCAGGGTCAGGGCATACGCGGCAGCGACCGCGAGGAGGACCTCGAGCGAGATCCGACGGCGCGCGGCGACTTTCGGCGCAATCGAGCCGTTATCTTGTGCGACTGCCATGAAGTACCACGATGCGACGCACGCTCTCGCGTTCGGCAGGCCAAGACTGGGCAACTGCCTCGCAAACCCTGCCCGTTCGAGCAGGCGTGGCGCTGATAACAGAATTTCGCGATGGCTTCACGCCCGCCGCGAATGGCGCGCCGCCGTTGCAGTCATGCCAAGGCTTCTGGCATGGGCGCACGCGGCCCGCCGACATCGTCCCGCGAGCGTGCCGCTCGCGGAAAGATTGAGTTCTCCGATCTGGGTCGTGCTACTTCCGCTCAGAACGGATGGGCCCAGTACTCGGTCGGGATGGCGTTCCCCTGCTTGATCGTGATGTCGTGGGGCGAGATTGGGGCCGATGTTTGGGAGACCTCGATATTGCCTGCAAGCTTCGGCTTGGCCAATGTCGAGATCGACCACACTGCGGCAATTGCCGCCACGACGACGATTGCGGCTGCAACGATGATCTTGCGCATTTCGTGTCACCTCGCGTGCGACGAAACTGCGCGATGCATTGGCACATGGTCGCCGGCGCAAGCGTGAGGTAGGTCACACAGTGGCGGATTTCTCGGCCGTGCTCGGTCTTGCGGTGGAACCGTTGGGGCCGCTACGACATTGCGAGAACGTGTATAATCGGATGATCTTCTTCCGGAATCATGCGAATCACAGGAGGTAAGCATGGGCTTTGGACGAACGAGCATGTGGGCCGCGCTCGCCGTCACGCTGGTCGGCACGGCGCCGGCATGGTCGCAGGGCGCGATGAAAGCGCTCGATCCGGATAACGACAGCACCGTCGATCTTGCAGAGGCGAAGAGCGCGGCCGCCAAGCTGTTCGACAAGCTCGACCGCGATCACGACGGCACCCTCGACAAACGCGAGGTGCGCGGCCGGATCAACGCCAAGGATTTCGCCGCCGCCGACCCCGACAAGGACGGGACCTTGGACAAGGACGAATTCGCAAGCCTGGTGGAGAAGCGCTTCAATGCCGCCAATCCCGACAACGACGGCACGATCGACGCCAAAGAGCTCAAGAGCGCTGCCGGCCGATCACTCGCGCGGGTGCTGAAATAGCAGGGCGCGTGGGCGCCGCTGCATCCTCGCAGGGCGGATGAATTACCAGATGCTCAAACGCGGATCGCCACTTTTCGAAACTGCCAGAGCCATCCAAGCTCGCGCTCTTGCATTTTCGGCGATGCGATCCGCGCGGCAACCGGCGTCCTCCCTGAGCCCCCCGGCGTCGATGTATTGGTGAGCGGGCTTGGTCAGCGCGCGACAGTATTGAGAGCTCTCATATTTCACGCCGCGGTCGCGAACGTCCGAGAGGCAGCGGTCGACCGCCTCGTGCAGTTGCCTGGCAAGCGACTCGAGTTTCGATTGGTCGGACGAGCACGCAGACAGCAACATCACGGTTAAGAAGAGCAGAGCAACGCATTTGCCGTGTTTCATCCGCCATTCTCCTCGGCTGTGGTGCGGTGCCCTGTCCGCGCACTGTTTGAATGGCGACCCCGGCTGGATTCGAACCAGCGACCTTCAGCTTAGAAGGCTGTTGCTCTATCCTCTGAGCTACGGGGCCGCGACTGGACGCTTGTAGCCCAACACGAGGTTGAGCCGCCAGTGCAGCGCCATGCGCGGCCGGATTTCCCGGGTATCTCTTCGCCGCGGCTTTCGGATCTGCGCGGTGGTGGCGTAGTTTTCTGCCATATATAAGCGCGAGGGGCGTGTGCCGGAACGGCCGGTGCCGCGCTTGTTCTCAACCG
>JBKPUA010000169.1:0-4368 GCA_046735815.1 Pseudomonadota bacterium | reverse complement strand
CGACGGCAGATCGCCGGCGCCGGTCTCGACGTGTTCGAGCACGAGCCGAAGGTCACGCCCGAGCTGCTGGCGATGCCCAACGTGGTTGCGACGCCGCACCTCGGCAGCGCAGTGGTGGAGGTGCGCGAGCAGATGGCGAATATCGTGGTCGACAACATCCTGGCGCTGCTCGCAGGCAAGACGCCGCCGAATTGCGTCAACCCGGAGGTTTTGCGAGCCTGAACCGATGCAGGCAATGTGGAGCGATCCATGTCCCGTCCCCTGATCGCCGTCACCGACAGCCCGTTCCCCTCGCTCGACCCGGCGCGCGCCGCGCTTGCGCGCATCGACCCCGAGCTGCGCATGGCGAAGAGCCCTTCGGCCGAGGACATCTTGGCGGTGGCGCGCGATGCCGATGCCATCCTCGTCACTTATGCCAAGCTGCCGGCCGACCTGCTGCACCAGCTCACGCGCTGCAAGGCGATCGGCCGCTTCGGCCTCGGCGTCGACAATATCGACATCAAGGCCGCCGCCGAGCTCGGCATCACCGTGACCTACGTGCCGGACTATTGCATGCACGAGGTCTCCGACCATGCCATGGCGCTGCTGCTCGCATTGGCGCGAAAGGTCCCGTTGTCGAACGCGGTGGTGCAGGGCGGACGCTGGGAGATGCCGGCGGTGGTCCCGATCCATCGGCTCGCCGGACGCGTGCTCGGCCTCGTCGGCTTCGGCAATATCCCGCGCGCGCTGGCGCCGAAGGCGAAAGCGTTCGGCTTGCGCGTGGTCACGTACGATCCTTACGTGTCGCCGACAGCGCTCGCCGCCGCCGGGATCGAGGGCGTGAGCTTCGAGCAACTGCTCGAAATCTCCGACTTTGTCTCGATCCATGCGCCGCTCATGCCGGCGACGCACGGCCTGTTCAATACAGAGGTCTTCGGCAAGATGAAGAAGGGCGCGCTCCTCATCAATACCGCACGCGGTCCGTTGATCGACGAGGACGCGCTGGTCGCGGCGCTCAACAGCGGCCAACTCGGCGGCGCCGCGCTCGATGTCGTCGCGGTGGAGCCGCTGCCCAAGGAGTCGCGGCTAATCGGCCGCGACAATGTCATCCTCACCCCGCATACCGCGTTCTATTCGGTCGAAGCGCTCAACGAGCTGCAGACCAAATGCGCGGCCGACGTGGCGCGGGTGTTAAGCGGCGAGAAGCCGGTCTATCCCGTGAAGGCCGCCTGAGCTCGCCGCGCGCTTGTGCGCACGCTCGCTGCAGGGTTTGTTGTCCTCCCTCGCCTGTCGTGATTAATGGAGGGCAGAGCGCGACCGCGTCCAGCAACCCATAAGAGCGCGGCGGCAGGGAGGATGTCTTGCCATGATCCTGCGACGATCTCTTGCATCCATTTTGATCGCACTCGGCTCCGCCGTCGTGGTGGTGCTCTCCGGCGCGGCGGCGCAGGACGGTTATCCGACAAAACCCATCAAACTGATCGTCCCGCTGGCCGCGGGCGGCGGCATCGACTTCACCGCCCGCACGACCGCACAAAAGCTATCCGACGTGCTGGGCCAGCAGGTGGTGGTCGAGAATCACGGCGGAGCTGGAGGCACGCTCGGCATCAACGCGGTCGTCCGCGCGGCTCCCGACGGTTACACCCTGCTCTATCATTCCGTTTCCGGCGTGGTGAGCGCCGCCGTGGGCAAGGACCTGCCCTATGACTGGCTGCGCGACCTCGCTCCGGTTTCGCTCGTTACCCGCTTCGCCCCAGTGCTGATCATCAATCCGTCCCTGCCGGCCGGCGACCTGAAGGAGTTCATCGCGCTGGCGAAGGCCAATCCGGGCAAATTCAGCTATGGCTCATCCGGCGCGGGCTCGGCCATTCATCTCGCCAGCGAGCTGTTCAACGCGGCTGCCGGGGTTGACATCGTGCACGTGCCCTATCGGGGCAATGCCGGTGTCATGCCCGACCTCCTGGCGGGACGGATCGCCATGTTGATCGACGGCGTGCCGGCGCAGACCAAGAACATCGAATCCGGCGTGGTGCGCGCGCTTGCCGTGACCACGCGAACGCGAGCGTCAACTTTGCCCAATGTCCCGACCATGATGGAGCAGGGGCTCGATTACGAGGTGCCGTATTGGAGCGCGATCTACGCGCCGTCCGCGACGCCGAAGGCGATCATCGACCGGCTGGCCGAGGGCATCGCCAAGGCGATGAAAGATCCCGCCGTGGTGGAGCGGCTGCAGCAGGCGGGAACGGAGGCTGTCGGCTCGACGCCGCCTGAGCTCGCCGCATTCAACCGCGCGCAGCTCGCGCTCTACCGCGGGATCGTCAGCGACCCGCGGCTGAAGCTCAATCTGCAATGAAACCTCACCTGGTGTCGCCCAGCCATTTGGTGCGGATGCGCCCCAGCGTGCCGTCCATCTCGATCTGGTCGATCCAGATGTTGATGTAGTTGAGCAGCGTTTGGTCCTCGCGTCGCAGCAGAATCGCCACATAGACCGGATGGAACAGGTTTTCAGGGTTCATGGCCGCGAGCCGTGAATTCTGACGTGACATGTAGATCGCTGCGGTGGAATCGGACACCTGGGCATCGACCTTACCGGCGAGCAAGTCGGCGGTGGCCAGCTCGTTGCTGTCGAAGCCGGTCGGAGTCGCGTGCTTGAACATGGTGTTGGCGAAGCGATCATTCAGTCCGCCCCGGTTGTAGGCGATCTTGATGCCGGGATGGTCGAGATCCGGGAGCGACCTGAAGCGTTCCCGGTTGGTGCTGCGGATCATCAGCAACTTGCCGTAGCGCATGTACGGCTTGGAGAACGTCGCGACCCGCGCGCGCTCGAGCGTGCGGCCCATGCCCGACATCGCGATGTCGAATCTATCGGCGGCGAGGTCTGCCAGCATCGAGCCGAAGTTCATCTTCACGTATTCGATCTTGACGCCGAGCGCCGGGGCGAGCGTTTCCAGCGCGTCCATGTCGAAGCCGCGCAGTTGCCCGCTTGCCCTATCGCGCATGCTGAACACCGGCGTGTCCATGGTGGTCCCGACGCGCAGCGCCCCGCGGTCGAGGATTTGCTGCAGGCGATCGGGTGGCTGACCCTGTGCCGCCGCCGGAAGCGCGGCGAGCACGGTGGCGAAGGCGAGCAGGAGCGGGCGAATGTCCTTCATGGGGCACCTATATTTGCACGCGCCGCGATCAATCATTCCGCCGTCCAGCCGCCGTCGAGCACGAGCGCCGAGCCGGTCATCAGCGAGGAGGCGTCGGAGGCGAGGAAGACGATCGCGCCGGTCAGCTCCTCGAGCTGGCCGAGGCGGCCGAGCTTGATCTTGCCGAGCACCTCGTCACGAAACGCCTTGTTCTCGAAGAACGGCCGCGTCATCGGCGTCTCCAGGAAGGTCGGCCCCAGGCTGTTGACGCGGATGTTGTGCGGCGCGAGCTCGATAGCCATCGCCTTGGTAAAGCCCTCCATGGCGTGCTTGCTGGCGCAATAGACGGTGCGGCGGGCGGCGCCGACGTGGCCCATCTGCGAGGAGATGTTGATGATCGAGCCGGGACGCTTGGCTTCGATCAGGCGGCGCGCCACCGCCTGCGCCATGAAGAACGCGGCGCGCACGTTGAGCGCAAAGATTGCGTCGAAGTCCTCGACCTTGACGTCCATCAGAGAAGCCGGCCGGTTGGTGCCGGCATTGTTGACGAGCACGTCGAACGGCTCCGCCGCCGCGATGGCGCGGTGGACCGCGTCGAGATTGGTGACGTCGAGCTGCAGCGCCTTGGCCTTGTCGCCGCGCGCCACGATCGCCTGCGCCGCCGCCTCGATCTCGCGCGTGGTGCGCGCAACCAGCGTCACCTCGGCGCCGGCCTGCGCCAGCGCGGAGGCCGCCGCCAGACCGATCCCGCGGCCGCCGCCGGTGACGAGCGCGCGCTTGCCGTCGAGGCGGAAGGAGGGCGTCGTCGTAAGTTCGACGGAGGACATCTCAGCGCGGGATCCTCGCGATTACTCCGCCGCCTGCGCATAGGGCACGTTGCGGCCGCCGTAGCGGCGCACGCGCACATTGGCCTGCTCTGCATGGGCGGAGAAGCCTTCGAGGATGCACAGCCGTGAGCAATATTCGCCGATCAGCGCGGAGGCCTCATCAGTCAGCACCTTCTGATAGGTGCAGGTCTTGAGGAATTTCCCCACCCACAGGCCGCCGGTGTAGCGCGCGGCCTTCCTGGTCGGGAGCGTGTGGTTGGTTCCGATCACCTTGTCGCCGTAGGCGACGTTGGTGCGCGGCCCGAGAAAGAGCGAGCCGTAGTTCTTCATGTTGGCGAGAAAGTAATCGGGATCGCGGGTCATCACCTGCACGTGCTCGGAGGCGATGCGGTCGGCCTCGCGCGCCATCTCCGCCTCGTCCTCGCACACGA
>JBKPUA010000168.1:0-5388 GCA_046735815.1 Pseudomonadota bacterium | reverse complement strand
CTCTCCGCGCGCAGTTTGAAACGTTGGATCTTGCCGGTCGCGGTCTTCGGGAGCTCGGTGCGAAATTCGATCCAGCGCGGATATTTGTAAGGCGCAAGCGCCGCCCGCGCGTGCTCCTGCAGTGCGCGCGCCAGCGCATCGCAAGCCTTGTCGGCGGACTTGAGCACCACGAACGCCTTGGGCTTGATCAACTCGTCCGCGTCGGGCCACGCCACCACCGCGGCCTCCAGCACTTCGGGATGGGTGCACAGCGCGCCTTCGACCTCGAACGGCGAAACGTAGATGCCGCCGACCTTGAGCATGTCGTCGCGCCGCCCGCAATAGACGTAATAGCCGTCGTCATCCTGCATGTATTTGTCGCCGGAGCGCGTCCACTCGCCCACGAAGGTCTCGCGGCTCTTGTCGCGGTTGTTCCAATACATGACGGCAGCAGTCGGCCCGCGCACCTGCAATTCGCCCATCTCGCCTTTGCTGTTGATCACGTTGCCGTCGTCATCGACGAGACGGATATCGTAGCCCGGCACCGGCTTGCCGGTGGCGCCGTATTTGACGTCGCCGGGGTAGTTCGAGATGAAGATGTGCAGCATCTCGGTCGAGCCGATGCCGTCGAGCACGTCCAGGCCGTAACGTTCTTTCCAGCGCCGACCGATATCCGGCGGCAGCGCTTCGCCAGCAGAGACGCAACATCGCAGCTTCACGTCCGAGCTCTGCGGCGCGTGCGGGCTGGCGAGGAAAGCGGCATAGAACGTCGGCACGGCGTAGAACACCGTCACCGGATGCCGGCGCAGGATCGCGGCGACGCTTTCTGGCGTCGGGCGCTCGGGCGAGAGGACAGTCGTGGCGCCGACCGCCATCGGGAAGGTCATGGCGTTGCCCAGGCCATAGGCGAAGAACAGCTTGGCGACCGAATGGCAGACGTCGCTTTCTTTCAGGCCCAGTACGCCGCCGCCGTAGAGATCGGCGGTGAGCGGCAGGCTGGCATGGACATGCACCGCGCCCTTGGGCTTGCCAGTCGAGCCCGAGGTATAGAGCCAGAAGCAGATGTCGTCGCGCGTGGTCGGCGCGACATAGCCGTCGGGCTGCGCCTTCGCGAGCGCGTCCTCGAACCGGAGGTGACCATGCGCGTCATCGCCGGAGACGATCACGTGCACGAGATCGGAACTAGATTCGATCAGGTTGGCGAATTTCGGAAACAGCGCCTCCGACACCACCAGCACCTTGGCGCGGCTGTCGGCCAGCATGAAGCGGTAGTCGTCCTCGGTCATCAAGGTATTGACGGGAATCGGCACGATCCCGGCCCTGACCGCGCCGAGAAAGGCCGTGGGCCAGTCGATCGTGTCGAGGAGCGCGAGCAGGATGCGCTCCTCGCGCCGGACGCCAAGCGAGCGCAGCGCGTGGCTGAAGCGATCGACGCGCTCGGCCAGTTGCCCGTAGCTCCAGCTCCCGCGCGGATCGATATAGACTGGCTTGTTGGCGCGCCCGGCCGCAAGGTTGCGTTCGAGAATGTCGGCGGCGAAATTGTACACGCGCGGAATGGCCGCGACCGCGGCGCGCGCATCGAATGCAGGCGCAGGCGTAGTGGCGACGTCGGCGAGCGCCATCGGGCGTGTCCCTCGAAGGTTCTTGGCCGTGAAGGCTTCTGTGTTGCCTCGAATTATGCCGCCGGGCCCTGAGCATCGCAATGCGAAGCTTGCTATAATCGCCACCACTTGGCCGCCAGAGGGCGCTGCCTCAAGCAACAATGATCGCTAGGAGACTGCCATGGACGACACGGTCCGCAAGATCAGCGCCGACGACATCAACCCGCGCTACAATTGGGGTCGCGCGCTGCCGGCGCTCGGCACCATGGGGGTCGATTTCGAGGAACGAGTCGACTATCGCCGCCTACACCGCTATCGGCTGAGCCGCGTCAAGCAGGCGCTGGAGAAATCCGAGCTCGGGGCCCTGCTCGTCTTCGACGTCAACAACATCCGCTACATCACTTCGACCAAGATCGGCGAGTGGGAGCGCGACAAGCTTTGCCGCTGGGCGCTGCTCACCCGCGACGGCGATCCCATCCTGTGGGATTTCGGCTCAGCCGCCGTGCACCACAAGCTCTACACGCCCTGGCTCAAGCCGGAGAATTGCAAGGCCGGGCTGATCGGGCTGCGCGGCACCGTCAACCCCGCGTTCGGGCTGATGGAGCGCCATGCCAAGGAGATCGCCTCGCTGATCAAGGAGGCGGGCTGCGACAAAATGCCGGTCGGCGTCGATATCATCGAGCCGCCGATGCTGTTCGAGCTGGAGAAAGCGGGCCTCAAGATCAAGGACGGCCAGCAGGTGATGCTGGAGGCGCGCGAGCTCAAGAACATCGACGAGATCGCGCTGCTCAACCGCGCCGCCGCCATGGTGGACGGCGCCTATCATCTCATCAGCGAGGAGCTCAAGCCGGGCGTGCGCGAAAACGACATCGTCGCCAAGGTCAATGAGTTCCTCTACCGCCATGGCGCCGACGACGTCGAGGCGATCAACGCGATCTCGGGCGAGCGCTGCAATCCGCACCCACACAATTTCACCGACCGCATGCTGCGGCCGGGCGACCAGGCGTTCTTCGACATCTTGCAGGCGTTCATGGGCTACCGCACCTGCTACTACCGCACCTTCAATGTCGGGCGCGCAACCCCGGTGCAGCACGACGCCTACAAGAAGGCACGCGAATGGCTCGACAGCGCGATCGCGCTGATCAAGCCCGGCGTGACCACCGACAAGGTGTGCAGCGTGTGGCCGAAAGCGCCGGAGTTCGGCTTCCCTGACGAGATGGCGGCATTCGGCCTGCAGTTCGGCCATGGCCTCGGGCTGGCGCTGCACGAGCGGCCAATCATCTCGCGCGTGGTCTCGCTCGATCATCCGACCGAGATCAAGGAAGGCATGGTGTTCGCGCTCGAGACCTATTGCCCTGCTACCGACGGCTACTCCGCCGCCCGCATCGAGGAGGAGGTGGTGGTCACCGACAAGGGCTGCCGCGTCATCACGCTATTCCCGGCCGAGGAGCTGCCGATCAGCCACAGGTATTGAGAGCGACCTACTACGTCGCCTCCTGCGCCTTCCACGCCTCGATCAAGCGCGACAGGTCCGGTGGCTGCGCCTCGTAATTGACCGTCGTTGACGGAATTTGCACCCACGGCTGCGCGCTGCGGGTCCAGATATGGCCCACCGGCTTGAGCCAGGTGGTGTCGTCGAGCGTGCCCGGCTTGACGATTGTGGCTTTCGGATTGTGCTCCGGATTGTGGAACAGCCGGGCGCCGCAGCCGGCACAGAAGAAGCACCAGATCACGCGCTCGCTCGCGACGACGCGCCGCCACTTCGCCGGCGTGCCCTTGACCACCGCCAGCGCGTCGCGCGCGACCGCAAGCGACAGCGCGAACGCGCTCCCCGACTGGCGCTGGCATTCTGTGCAATGGCAGACATAGACGGTGAGCGGCTCGGCTCTGATCTCGTAGCGCACACCGCCGCACTGGCATCCACCGCTCAAGGGCAAGCGCATTTCCGCTCCGGTTGACCGTTTGGATTCGTGGCCCGGATGGAGCGTAGCTTAATCCGGGACGACCGATCCACCGGCTGAACCCTCCCCGGCCCCCGCTAGAGCGTGACGACTTCTCTTCAAGTCGTCATCACGCTCTAGCTTCTTGATGGAGCATGATCTTTTTCCGAAAACCGGTATCCACTTTTCGGGATCATGCTCTATTGCCTTGGCTGTCGAATTGACTAGAAGTACCGAATCAAACGCCAACTGGAGGGCTGATAATGAAAATTGGCATCGCACGACCGCAGCTGCGACCGATCGCAAGCGCTGCGGCGGTCCTTGGCCTTGCGCTGACGTTTGCGTCCTTGCCCGCTGCGGCGCAGCAGCCGCAGCAGCCGGCGCAGCAGTGGACCCCGGAGCAGCGCGCTGCTTGCGAGCCCGACGCGATGCGCCTCTGCCAGCAGTACGTTCCCGACGTTCAGCGCGTCTCGGCCTGCATGGCGCATTATCGACGCTATCTCAGCGCGCCCTGCCGCGCGGTATTCGACCGCGGCCGGGGAAAACGTGGCTGATGCACCGCGGCGCGAGATAAAGCGCCTCGTCACAGCGCAATGATACGATTGGGGTAGCCGGCGTAACCGGCTACCCCAATTCGCGCCGCACCATCGCAGCTCCCGCGCTCAGCGCGCGCAACTTGCCGAACGCCACGTCGCGCGTGAGATACTTCATCCCGCAATCGGGCGCCGGCACCAGCCGCTTGGCCGGTACGTAGCGCAAGGCGTCGCGGATGCGCTGCGCCACCAGCTCGGGCGTTTCCACTGCCAGATCTCCCAGGTCGATGACGCCGAGCATGATGGTCTTGCCGGCGAGATCGGAGAGGATGCCGAGATCGAGCTTCGGCTGCGCCGCCTCGATCGAGATCTGTTCGGCGGCGCAATCGGCAAGCTGCGGAAGGAACGAATAGCCGCTCGGCTTCTGCGTGTTGACCACGGCGGCATAGCCGAAGCACAGGTGCACGACCGTCGGCACAGTTAATCCGGCCAGCGCGCGATCGATCGCCTTGATCGCGATTCGCTTTGCGGCTTCTGGATCGTTGCGCAGCCACGGCTCGTCGAGCTGGATCACGTCGGCGCCTGCGGCCTGCAGGTCGCGCACCTCGGCGTTCACCGCGGCGGCGAAATCCATCACCATCTCGTCGTCGTCAGCATAGAACTCGTTCTTGGCCTGCTGCGCCATGGTGAAGGGGCCCGGCAGCGTGATCTTCGCCTTGCGTTCGGTATTGCGTCGCAGGAACGCCATGTCGGCGACCTCGACCGGACCACGGCGTCGAAGCTTGCCGACCACGCGCGGAACCTTGACGGAGCGCCCGGCGCGGTTGGTGATGGTGGCGGGCGTCTCGTTGTCGATGCCGTCGAGCGCGGTGGCGAAACGGTTGGAGTAGCTCTCGCGCCTCATCTCGCCGTCGGTGATGATGTCGATGCCGGCGCGCTCCATGTCGCGGATCGCAAGCAGCGTGGCGTCGTCCTGCGCCTGCGCGAGATAGGGCTCGGGGACGCGCCACAGCTCGTGCAGCCGCACACGCGGCACTATGCTCTGCAGCAGGGCACGATCGACCAGCCAATCCGGCTGTGGGTAGCTGCCCACAACGGTGGTCGGCAGCAGCTCTTGCGTCATGCGCGCTCTCCTGTGGGCTTGAGCGAGACGTGCGGCTTTGACTCGCTTTCGAGCATCAAGCATGTTCTTGCGGCCGCGCGCCAGCGCCAACGACAGTGAGCGGCGTCGCCGCAAACGCGCAGCCCAAAAGCGACGGCAGCCGCATAAAGCCGCCGGACGAGGCCGGATACAAGGCCGCAATGAACGGGAGGTTCGATGCCCACGCGACGTCA
>JBKPUA010000167.1:0-5722 GCA_046735815.1 Pseudomonadota bacterium | reverse complement strand
CGGTTTCGGGCGCATTCACGTTGCGCCGCTGATCGCACAATTCGTCGAGGCGCATCCTGAGGTGCGCGTGACCCTCGATCTGTCGGAGAGACCGTGGACGGCGAGCAACGCGGCCGACGTCGTCATTCACATCGGCGCGGTACGCGATTCCTCCTGGGTGGCGCATCTGCTGGCGAGGAACGCGCGTTGGGTCTGCGCCAACCCCGCCTATCTTCGCCGCCACGGCGTCCCCTCGCACCCGCGCGAGCTCCTCGCGCACGCCTGCATGTGCGTGCGCGAGAACGACGAGGACGTGACGTTGTGGCGCTATCGCAAGCGCGGCGGACAGAAGGGAGCGCGGGTGCGAGCGGATACCATCCGTGTCACCCCGACGCTCACTAGCAACGACGGCGAGGTCGTCCGCAACTGGACGCTGGTCGGGCTCGGAGTGACGCTGCGATCGGAATGGGACGTCGCCCCCTTCATCAAGCGCGGCGAGCTGCGACGTATTTTGGCGAACTGGGATTTCGACGGCGCGGACGTGCTCGCGCTTGTGCCGGCGCGACACGGCATCTCCGCTCGGGTGGCGCGCTTCGTCGATTTTCTGAAGGAACGCTTGCAGCGCCAACCGCCGTGGCGATGAGGCGATGGCGTGACGGCGGCTACATGGTTCCCAGTCGGCGGATCGAGGCGTCGATCATCTCGCTGCGCGCGCAGACCACCTTGACCCGCTCGTCGTCGCCGAGCTCCTGGCCGATCGAGGTTTGGGCGAGGTAGGCCTGGCCGTGCACGAAGCACGTCACCGGATTGCCGAAGTCGGCGGGCACCCGCATCACCGCGGTTGCGTTTGCGCGGGTGCAATCCCGCAGATCGGGCGTGATGGCAACCGAGCAGATCAGAACGAGGGCCGCGAGCATCGGAGGCTCCATTGTGCGCGCCGACCGCGACGGTCGTGTGCACTCCTCCATATGGCGCCTGCGCCCTGGCGGGCGATGTGACGTCAGTCACACATTTCTCGAAATCGTGAATGGGCCGCAGCTGGCGATCTCGTGCCTAGAAGCGGGATGGCTTCTCTACACTACCCGCTCGCGGGCGACGCCGCGGCAGTCCATTTCGTATTCGAGCCCGCGCACAGGCGGGCGGGCGAAATGCCAGGTGAGCCCGGAGCGCGCGGCGCCGCGGCGCACAATCTCGTCGGCGAGAAACGGATGGAGATCCTGCACGGTGTAGACCTGCGTTGCGGTGGTGTCGGGCCAGCCGAAGTCGAGGGCGGCCATCCGCCGCTCCATCTCGCCCAGCACATAGTGCGCCTTCTCGCGCATGGCATCGGGCGTGGTCTCGCCACTTCGGACGGTGCGCTCGCGGTAGCTGGCGCCCCCCTCCCTCGCCTCGGCACCGCCGGCGATCACGAAGCTCGGCGCCGCATCGGCGGCGGCAACGGTGAAGCTGAAGGCGTGAAACGAGGGCTCTGCCGGCGGGTCGATGTCTGGACACACGTTGCTGCGCGCGACCGGGTTCACCTTGCCGTCGAACAGGCGCCACTTCTCCAGCGTGACGACGTAAACCTCGTTGAAGGCACGAAAGCCCTCTTCGGTAAACGGCGCGGGCGAGCGCAATTCGCAGGCGCAGAACGCGGTGAGCGGACGGCCGGCGGCGGTGATCAGCCGCTCGATGCGCGCAAAGCCCTCGGCGAGCGGCACCGGCGCGCGGAAGCGCACGCGCTCGATGGCATAGCCGGACAGCGCGGCAACGCCGCCGGAATACTGGAACACGCTCGGCAGGAAGCGATAGCCGCCGGCGGCAAAATTCACTGCGTCCGTCATCTCATTGCACCCCGAACTTGAACTCGGCCTGCTTGATGTAGTCCGGAAAGATCACCACCGGCTTGCCGCCCTGCAACTGGAACACGGGCGGATCGAGCGAGCTGATCTGGCCGGTGGGCCCGAACTTGATGCGCCCGAAAAACGTCTCTGTATCCATGGCGGCGAGCGCGTCGCGCACCTTGGCCGGATCGAGCGTACTGGCGCTCTCGATGGCGAGTTGGAATATTTCGCCGGCAGCGGCGGCCGAGGCCTGCCCATAGTCGGGCTCGCTGTGATACTTGGCGCTCCAGAGCTTGTTGAAGCTTTCGGTCGAGCCGAACACGCCCTTGCCGTTGTAGCGAACCGCCGGATGCCACCAGGCAGCGCTCGAAATGTTGTCCGCTAGCGGGCCGACGGCCTCGGTGAACTCCTTGTAGGCCGGGCCCGCGATCATGGTCACCACCGGCGTGGCGACGCCGAGATCCTTCATCTGCTTGCGGATGAGGATGAGGTCGTTGACGTAGCCGGTGGCGAACACCCAGTCCGGTTGAGCGGCGCGCATCTGCGTGATCGCGGAAGCGTGGTCCATGGTGCCGATGGCGTATTTCTCGAACATCACGACGTCGAGATTGCGCTTCTTCGCCGACTTCTGCATCTCTTCGGCGATCGCCAGCGGGAACAGGTCGTTGCGCGCCAGGATGGCGATGCGTTTCACGGCCGCGTTCCGCTTGCTCACAATGTCGGCGAGCGGCTCGGTCAAGGTATCGTTCGGGGTGAACGTGCCGAACAGATATTTGTAGCCCTGATCGTAGACCTGCGCCGAGGACGCGGTGGCCGCGATGCTCGGCATCCCGTATTTCTCCGACACGTTGCTTGCGGCCTTGGTGGCGCCCGATCCGAACGGGGAGAACAGGAGATTCACCTTGTCATCGGTGATGAGGCGTTCGGCCGCCTGCACCGCGCGCGGCGTGTTGGAGGCGTAATCGACGTAGACGATCTCGACCTTATAGGTCTTGCCGCCGGCCTTGATCCCACCTTTGGCATTGGCGGTCTCCGCCCACAGGTCATAGCCCTCCTTTTGCTTAATGCCTTCCGGCGAGAGCGGGCCGGTGAGCGGCAGCGGAGCTCCGACACGCACGCTGTTCTGCGCCAGCGCGGCGGAGCCCGGAAGCAGAGCGGGAGCGAGAGAAAACGCCGAAATAACAACAAATGGCTGCAATTTCTTGCCAATCATGAGATCACCGTACTGTTGCGTCGCGGCAAGTGTGCCCGTCGCGCCGCTCGCGGATCAAGCCCGTAAGATGAGCGCAATGGGGGGGAAAACTGTCACCGATGTCATCTTGCGACGGTCAGGTCGTGGCGCCTGGGCCACAATCGCGAGGCGTATTTCGCGGAGATCACGCGACGATATGGTGCACCCGGCCGGGGTGTGGCATGCTGCGATTCATCTGCCGCGGAGAGGGCTGGCGGCGGTGGACTAGTGTCGGTCGGCACGATAGGCGGGCTCAAGTCGTACCGCCTGCTTGTCTGCGTCCGCACGCACTTCTCCCACATCCCTCGCCCTAGTGTAGATCAATAAGTTGCTAGCGTCCGTCGATTCCGAAGTTCGCAAAACGAGAGTGCCGCACAATGATGCGAACTTCGGAATCGAGACCCTAGTGAAGCTGACCCTCAGCGTGTAGCCCGCAATGGTTGATGTCGGTCATTTCCTGAGGTCGCAGCCTGGGCAATCGCTGCCGGCGGACATGCAACCCACCATCGCCGCCAAGGCGCTGGGGCAGCCCGCGCGGGCCGGCCATTTCGGTGCCGGTCAGATCGCCACCTTGTTCGCGGTGCTCGCGGTCATCGCCTCGATACCGATCCTGCTCTATCCCTGGCCGCCGCTCGGCGACTACATCAATCACCTCTCGCGCATGCACGTGATCGCCACAATCGGTCGCGATCCGGACCTGGCGCAGTTCTACGAGGTGCACTGGCAGGTCATTCCGAACCTGATGATGGACCTGATCGTGCCGGTGCTCGATCGCGTGATGAACGTCTACCTCGCCGGGCAGGTCTACACGATCATGACCTTCGTGCTGATCCTGTCGGGCACGCTCGCGCTCAACCGCCAGCTCTATGGCCGCTGGTCGGTGCTGCCGCTGATCGCGTTCCCGCTGCTGTACAATTCCGTCTTCGTCGTCGGCACGATGAACTATCTGTTCGGCATCGGGCTTGCGCTGTGGGCGCTGGCGGCCTGGGCGGCGCTGCGCGAGCGCGCGCTCGCCGTGCGCCTTGCCGTATCGACCCTGTTCGTGTTGGCGCTGTTCGTCTGCCACCTCTACGCGGTCGGCGTCTATGGGCTTGGCCTGTTGGCCTTCGAGCTGCACCGGCTGGTGATGTTATGGCGCCGCGAGTCAGTGGGGCCGCAAGAAGCGGGACGAAGCCGGCTTCCGCTCCTGCTGGACTTCGTCGCCGGCGGGCTGCCGTTCCTACCGGTGCTGCCGCTGCTCATGATGAGCCCGACCTGGACGCTACGCGGCGACTTCACCTGGGAGCTCGGCGGCAAGCTCAACGGCGTGCTGTTCGCGATCGAGGCCTATTCCCGCGCCGCGACCCTCTTCCTGGCGACCATCGTCGCCGTCGCCGCCGCCTTCGCCTTGCGCCATCGCGCCTTGCAGTTTCATGCCTTCGGCTGGTTTCTGCTCGCCATCGGCGGCATAGCGTATTTCGTGCTGCCGCGCGTCATGTTCGACACCTACATGGCGGACCAGCGGCTGCCGATCGCGTTGGCGTTCATGATCATTGCATGCGCCCACCTCGACCTGCGCGACGATTTCGTGCGCCGGGGCTTCGCCACGGTGCTGGTGCTGCTGCTGGCGGTGCGCGCGTTCGAGGTGCATGTCGTCTGGGGCGAGATCGCCCGCGGCACCACCTCGTTCCGTGAGTCGGTGCGTCACATCGAGCGCGGCTCGAAAGTGCTGGTTGCCTATGCCGATCCCGATAACGGCGACAACGCGCGCGAGATGTGGCTCATGCATGCCGCCTGCCTCGCCATCATCGAGCGTTCGGCGCTGGTCACCACCGCCTTCACTGTGCTGGGCAAGCAGGTCATGCACGTGCGCGCGGCCTATCGCGAGCGCGTCGACACCGAGGACGGCACTCCGCCGTCGGTCGCTCAGCTGCTGCAGGTGGCGAGCCAGATTGACGGCGATGAGCCGCCCTACTGGTCACGCTGGACCCGCGATTACGACTATCTCTACGTGCTGTTCACGGACGCGAGGTCCGCCAATCCCGATCCCGATCACCTCGTTCCCTTGTACGCCGGCGACCGGTTCGTGCTTTATCAGGTCACCGGCCCGCAGGCCGGGCGCAGCGGCGGAACGCAAGCCGAGCCGGCGGCGGTGCAGGCTGAGGTGGTATCTGCGGCAACACCGGACGCCTCGAGCAAGGCGAAGCCGATTGCAATTATGCGCCGACGGGCCGCAGCTCGCGATCCCGATCTTGTCAGGCCGGGCCAGATCCCGCGCGTGGAGCGGGCGGTGCGCGTGTCGGTGTCGCCGCAAGGCCACAAGGACGTGCGCTCGCGCTCGCCACGGCGACACGTGATCCGCAGCTGAAATCGCCTCTGCCGAAATGAGCAGTGCTCAACGCGTCACCCGCCACAGGCGGCGAAGCGGACCGTTGCGGCCGTAGACCGGGTCGGCGCTCGGCGGCTTGACCCGCGCGATGCTGCCGAGCGCGCGGTCGTGCTCCTCCTTCGAGGCGCCGAACTCATCGTATTCGCCGGACGGCGGATAAGCCCCGACCACCAACAGGTCTTTGCTGCCGGAGAGCCGCTGATGGCCGGTGCCGGCGGGCAAGACCACGACGTCGCCGGCTCTGACCTCTAGCTTGCGGCCCTTGCCGCCGCCGAACTGCACGCGTGCGCGACCTCTGGCAATTCCCAGCACCTCGTGCGT
>JBKPUA010000166.1:0-12146 GCA_046735815.1 Pseudomonadota bacterium | reverse complement strand
CCAGCCGAGGACTCGTTGACGCGAGAATGCCACGGGCAGGAACTTACGCGATGGCTCCGCGTTCCCTAGCGGGCTGCCGTCCCGCGGGCGAGGAGCATCATGCGGTTCGGTCAAATCGTGTTCGCCGCCGTCCTGCTTCTGTGGGCAGTCGCCGAAGCGAGAGCCGGTCCGCCCGGCGCGGCGCTCTCACGAGCCGTTCTGCAATTGAGCATCGACATCGAGGCCGCAGGGTGGCGTAACCGCCACCGGCGAGACTACTTTTGGAGTGATGGCCGCGCCGACGTCGCCGGTCGCGACGACGCCAACCCGCTCACCATCTTTGGTGCCACCCGTCCGACCCTCCCCGAAATTCTTCGGCGTGACACGCGCCGCCGCGGTGGTCGGTGGGTGGATCCGCCGCCCGAATAGAGATGCACGACATGAGCACGGCATCTCAATTCGAGTCCCGGCGCGATTGGCTGATTGTTGATCCGAGCGCTCCTGCGCGCAGTGCCGAAAGCCCATCGAAGAGCCAGCAGACTCGATTCGACGCATCACGGGCGAAACTGCGAACGGCCCGCGAGCGCTCACAACAGCTCATGGGCCGAGCGCGCGCCGTTGCCGCCGCAGCCGTCTCCCTTCTGCTGCAAAAGGGCCGCGAGCTTCATTTGACGGACCGTATCTCGGCCGTGCTTCGTCGGCTCTCTCGACTTGGCGATCCGGTGCTCCGCGCGTGGCGCCGGGCGCGCGGGCAAATGCCCCGCCTGAGGCTGGCGCATCCGCTGCTGACGGCGATCGCCGTGCTCGTCGCCCTGCCCGTCGGTTATCTCGTCTATTGCATGGCCACGCTGCCGTTTGGCGGCGGGTTGGTCATCGAGCCGACGCCGAGCGCGCTGGTCGTCGAGGCGGAAGGCGGCCAGGTCTTCGCCACGCGCGGCGTATTCAAGGGCGACAAACTGACGGCGCAAGACATCCCGCCCAACGTGTCGCGCGCCATCATCGCGATCGAAGATCGCCACTTCTATGAGCATCCGGGCTTCTATTTGCCCTCGATGATGCGCGCGGCGTTCCGCAATCTTCTGGCGGGAGGCGCGCGCGAAGGTGGCAGCACGATCACCCAGCAGCTCGCCCGCATGACCTATCTCTCTCCGGAGCGCGCCATCAGGCGCAAGGTTCAGGAGGCGATCCTGACCTTGTGGCTCGAGTATCACCTCAGCAAGGATGAAATCCTGACGCGCTATTTGAACACGGCCTATTTCGGGGCCGGTGTGTACGGAGTTGATGCCGCCGCGAAGCGCTATTTCGGCAAAACTGCCAAGGATCTTTCGCTGAGTGAAGCGGCCATGCTCGCGGGGCTCGTGCGCGCTCCTTCGGCGCTCGCTCCGACCCGCAACCTCGACGGCGCACGGCAGCGGGCGGCTCTGGTGCTCGACGCCATGGTCGAGACTGGCGCGATCGCACGTCAGCAGGCGGACGCCGCGCGCCAACAGCCGGCGACCTTGCGAGTCCCGCCGGACAATCCGCCGGGGACCAATTACTTCGTGGATGTGCTCCACGGAGAAGTGAAGCGTCTCGTCGGCTCCCCGACTGCGGACTTGCGCGTGCGTACGACCTTCGATCTCGGTCTGCAAAGCATCGCTGAGAACGTCATTGCACGGCGGCTGAGCGCGGAGGGGCGCGCCAAGAAGGTGAGCCAGGCGGCTCTCGTTGCAATGGCCCCGGATGGAGCCATTCTCGCGATGGTGGGAGGCCGCGATTACAACGAAAGTCAGTTCAATCGCGTCACCCAGGCAAAGCGTCAGCCCGGCTCCCTGTTCAAGCTGTTCGTCTATCTCACGGCTTTTCAAAAGGGGCTCAATCCGCAGGCCACGGTGGTGGATCGGCCGGTTCAAATCGGAGATTGGGAGCCGGAGAATTATGGCGGTCGCTTCCGCGGGCAAGTCACCCTGCGCACCGCCTTTGCGAACTCCATCAACTCGGTTGCAGTTCAGCTTGCGGAGGCCGTGGGTATTCCGGCCATCATCGACACGGCAAAAAAGCTGGGTGTCCAATCCGAGCTTCCCGCCGTGCCCAGCCTCGCGCTCGGCTCTGGCGAGGTAACTCTCATGGAGATGACGCGAGCCTTTGCCGCGATCGCCGCCAACGCGGAAAGCGTCGAGCCGTACGCTGTCCGCGCCATTCGCAACGGTGAACAGCCTCTGTTCACGCGGTCGAAATCGGAGCTCCAGCTGGCAAGCAATCCGGCCGCACGGGCAGCCATCCAGGATCTGCTCGCAAGCGTGGTGCGCGAGGGCACCGGCAGAGCGGCGAGGATCAACGGCCCGGCTGCCGGAAAGACCGGCACAAGCCAGGGCTACAGAGATGCATGGTTCGTGGGATTCACCAGCAATATGATCGTAGGAGTGTGGGTCGGCAACGACGACAACAGCCCGACCAGGAATGTAACCGGCGGCGACCTGCCCGCGCGCATCTGGAATGAATTCGTGACGCAGTCGGTCGCCGCCCGCCAAAAGACCACGCGGCCGCAAGTGGCAGCGGCTGCGATCGCCGCTCCCGGAGGAGCCAACGCCGGGCCTGCGCCGATTGGCGCTTCCGTTCGTGGCGTGCCTCTCGTGCTCAATACCGGCACGCTCGAAATCCAGGGACGAGCGCTTCGCTTGTTTGGAGTGGAAGGCGCCCGCGGCCGAGCCGTGCGCGAATTCAGACGCTATCTTGGGATGCGAGAGATCACTTGCGAGCCTGCGGGCGGTGCCAACGAGTATCGCTGTCGCGCGGGTGAACAGGACCTCTCCCGCGTGGTGCTGTTCAATGGCGGCGGCCGAGCGGCGGCAAATGCCCCGCCGGAATTGCGCGCGCTCGAACAGCAGGCGCGTTCGACTCGCGTCGGCATCTGGGGCGGCGGCGATGATGAGGACTAGAGCATGATCCCGAAAAAGCCTGCCCCGGACTTGATCCGGGGTGGATACCGGTTTTCGGAACGACTCAAGCCGCCGGATAACCGCAGCTCGAACACTTGAACGCCGGCACTGCCGCGCCGGGTTCCACCAGCACCGAGTTGAAGTCGCCGCAGCGTCCGCATTGGCGTTTGATCTTCATCGGTAACTTGATGATCGGTTTGGTGGCTTGTGCCAGCGCCTGAGCGCCTTGCTCCCGCAACTCGGCTTTGGTCATGGGAGGTTGTCGCGGCTTACGCTTGAAAGGTGCCATTGGTGATTTGCTCCGCTGCTGTGGCGCAGATCATAAAGGGAGCGCGCGTCGTTCGCGTCGCTTGGGCAAGTGACTTTTGACCAGGGGATGCGCGTCAATGCGCCAGCGGTGCGGCCGATCTTGGTTTGCTCGCCCATACCGCGAGCAGCCAAGCGACCCAGAGAAAAAGAAAATAGAGCGCGAGGAAGACGATAAGGCTCGCGTACGACCCCCATTCATATTCGACGAAGCGTCCGAGCAAATAGGCGGCGACGTCGCCGGCCACCATGAAGGCGAGATAATACAGGATGAGCAACATGATGACCGCCTATGCTGGGTTGCGGTGATTATCCAGAGTATGCGCCCGATTGCCCGAGATTGCCATCGTGCGTCGCTGGCAACTCTACGATCTAATGTCCCGATATGCGCTTGAGCACGGTTGTGCTCAGGCGCTCGGGATCGCGTTCGCCCTCCTTGGCGATGTCAAGCGTGATCCGCGCGACCATCGTCACCGCTGGATCCTTGCGATCCAGCAGCCCAAGTGAGTGCAAAACCCTGTCGAACGCCACCGTTATGGCGGCGATATCCTCAGGGGCGAACACCCCCTTCTCGGATTCCAAAAGCGGTCGAATCGGCACAGCGCAAGCCCGCAACCCAATACCGGCAACCTACATCAAAAACGGAACCGAGAAAGAAAAAAATGCGGACGGCCTGGGACAGCGGGGACAAAAAAGTAGTCGAGTCAGACATGTGGCGGGAACCGGAACGCTGCGCTGTTCCCCCGGTTGTCCCGGCGTGGGGGTTAGAGACAGGAGGCAGACCATGAGAGTGTTGAGAGGGATGGCTGCTGCGCTGGCGCTCGCGGGATCGGCCGGTGCGCAGGCACAAGAGGTCTATGTCGCGGAACCCGCGCCGGCCTACGTTTACCCGGCGCCCTATTATTCACCCGCGCCCCCGCCCGTGGTCGTGGCGCCGCCCGTAGTCGTGGCGCCGCCCACCGTCGTCGCGCCCGGGCCTGACCTGGCCTACGTCCTGCCGCCGGCCACCGGCGCTACCGTCGTGAACCCTCGCACCGGAAGATCCTGCACGATTGAACCGAGCGGGTACCGGTGGTGCTGGACGCCGTAGCGCATGTCCCGGAAAAGCCTGCCCTGGACTTGATCCGGGGTGCGAACCGGGTTTCCGAATAGAAGGTGCGCTCTAACAGCGACAACGGACCCCGGCCTGAGGACGAGCAGGCCGGGGTCATTTGCGAGGGGCCATGCCGGATGTCGCGCTCGCGCGGCATTAGCGGCGATTCCGAACCTTTCGCTGTGCCAATGGGCACCAATCGGCGGCATGGACGTTGATAGCTCGGTCACCGCGAGGCTGAGCTTGCCTACCTTCCACAATGTCTTTGCCCGGCCGATGAGCCAAACGTCCGGCCCGCTCATTGGCACGGAAAGGCTTGCGGTCGCAGCTTTGCTCGGCGCGGTGCTCGTGGTCGGGCTGGCAATCGCGGCCGACTACGGGCTCACCGTCGATGAGTTCAACACCGACGATTACGGCCCGAAGGCCCTTGCCTGGTATGCGAGTGGATTCAAGGACCGTTCCCAGTTCGAGACGGTCGAATTCTCGCTTTGGTACTACGGGCCGTGGTTTCACATGCTCACGGCCTACGTCCAGTCGTTCGACCTCGCCGACCGAATGACGGTCCGGCATGTCATGACCTTTCTTGTCGGGGTCGCCGGCCTGGCCGCGCTGCTGCCGATCGGGCGGCTTGCGGTCGGCCAATGGGCGGGCCTGACGGCCATCGTGCTCTGTCTGCTGACCGGATATTTCTACGGCAGCTTGTTCTTCACGCCCATCGACGTGCCGTTTGCGGCGGCGATGACATGGGCCACGCTCGCTATCCTGGTGATGACGCGAAGCGTGCTGCCGTCATGGTCCGCGACCGTCTTCACCGGCTTGGCGACTGGGCTCGCCATCGCCACGCGGACCGGCGGCATCATCACCCACGCCTACCTGCTTGTCGCTCTGGCGCTCTGCGCGCTGGAATTCTTCACCACCCACCGCCGCCTGCCGTTGCGTTATCTCATGGCGATCGCAGCGCGCTATGCGGCCGTTGTCGTCCTCGCGTGGATGACCGCCATCGCGCTCTGGCCGTGGCTGCAGATCGGCAATCCGTTGCAGCAGTTCAAGATCGCGCTCGTGCATTTCGCCGCGATTCCCATGACCTATGAGTTCTCTCATTGGGGCGAGCGCATTTGGACCAGTGAGTTGCCCGCGTCCTACATCCCGGCGCAGCTTCTGGCGCGGCTGCCGGAAGCCTTCCTGTTCCTGTTGGCGGTTGCCTTGGTCCATGCGATCGCTGCCGGCGTTGTGCTCGCCCGCGAAATTGCCGGGCGATGGAGCAGCGATCGCAGTGCGGCCCTTGACGCGGCGGCATTGCTGGTGGCACGCAACCGCGCAGCCCTGATCGTGTGCCTGGCCGCTATTCTCCCGGTGGCGTTCCTTATCATCCAGCGTGCGACTCTCTACGACGGCATACGCCACGTCCTCTTCATCATTCCCATGCTGGCGATCTTGGCCGGCGTTGGGATGCGGGCTTTGCTGCCGCTCCTGCGCCGGGCTCCCGTGGTCGCGGCTGCAGCGGGGGGGGCCTATGTCGGCAGTATCGTGAGCACCCTGGTCGCTTTGCATCCGCTCGAATACGTCGCCGCCAACGCGCTCGCCGGCGGGACGCGGGGAGCCTACGGCAATTTCGAGCTCGACTACTGGTCGGTGGCAGCAACTGAAGCGTTGCGGCGCCTCGAGGCTAGGCTCGACTATGGCCCCTCCGCTCGCGGCGCCGAAAGTCCCCCGAGCATCATGATCTGCATCCCGTCGCGCGAACAGGCAATCGAGCCGATGTTGAAGCGGCCGTGGCTGGTCGAAACCGATCCGGACAAGGCCGATTTCGTCATCGCCACCGAGCGCTGGCGTTGCGCCGAAAACAAGGCGCTGGTCTTGATCGACGAGGTCAAGCGCTTCGATCGGACGTTCGCCTGGGTTTACGCGCGACATTTGGACGAGAGGTGAATTAGGGGGCTGGTGTCGCTTCCGCGCGGCCCGGCACGCACGTCGATCGGTGGCAAGGATCGGCATCGCATCGGACGGCCGCGATATCACCATGATAGAATGTGGTGGTCCTGACTGCGGCCGGTTTGCTCTGCGAGCGGCTTAGCGCGGCCGAGCGAGGAGGATCGGAATGGAAATGCCGGCGCCCGATGCTCCAACGCAAGCCGCGCCCGCGCCGGCGGCCGAAGTACCGAAGCACCGTGCGCCCACCTGGATTCCCGGCATCATCGTCGGGCTCGTCGTCGCCGCGGTCGCCGCCCTGTCGATCTGGTATCTGGTGCGGGGCGAGCCCCTGCTGGTGCAGGGTGAGGTGGACGCGACACGGCTCGACATCGCGGCGCGGGTCGATGGCCGCGTCGCCGACATCCCTGTCGAGCGCGGCCAGGACGTTCCGGCCGGCGCCGTGCTGGTGCGCATCGACAACCCTGAAACCATCGCAAAGCACGAGCAGGCGCTGGCCGCCAAGGTCGTTGCCGAGGCGCAACTCGCGAACATCAATGTCGGAACGCGCGTGGAGGTGATCGCGGCGCGCAAGGCTGCGCTCGAGCGCGCGCAGGCGAGCGTGGTGCTGGCGCAGAAAACTTATGACCGCACCAGGGAGCTGGCCGAGCATGGCAATGCGCCGCAAGCGCGGCTCGACCAGGCGACCGATTCCCTGCACGAAAGCCAGCGCGCCGTGGATCAGGCCAAATCGGCCCACGAGCAGGCGGTCAACGGCTACACGAAAGAGGAACACGAGATCGCCGAGGCGAATGTCGGAAAAGCGATCGCCGACATCAAGGCCGTTCAGTCCATCGTCGATCAGATGGTGGTCTACGCGCCGGTGGCCTCGCAGGTCTATCAGCGCAATGTGGAACCCGGCGAATATATTTCGCCCGGCGTGCCGCTGGTGACCTTGATCGATCTCAACGACATGTGGATCCACTTCGATCTGCGCGAGGATCTGGTCAGGACGCTGAAGATCGGCGACCGCTTCGGCGTGCGCATTCCGGCCCTCGGCGACCGCCGTATCATCGTCGAGGTCAAGCTCATCGCCACCAAGGGCGAATACGCGAGCTGGCGCGCCACCCGCGCCACCGGCGACTTTGACCTGCGCACGTTCTCGATTCGCGCCTACCCGGTCGAGAAGGTGCCGGGGCTGCGGCCCGGCATGAGCGCCTATACCGATTGGCGGACGCGCGGATGAAACCGGCGGCGAAGCCCGGGTTCTGGCTCGTCGCCCGGCGCGAGTGGCGCTGGCTCATTCATGACCGCGCCGCGCTGATCTTGATCTTCGGCGTGCCGCTGTTCGCCTTCGCGGTGCTGACCGCGGTGTTCAGCCATCCGGTGATCCGCGGCCTCGGGACGGTCGTCGTCGACGCCGATCGATCGGAGACTTCGCGCGCCTTCGTCGAGCAGCTGGCCGCGTCGCCCAGTCTCGGCATTGTCGAGCGCGCCGCCGACCTCGCGTCCGCGGCGCGGGCGATCCGCGCCGGCGACGCCATCGCCGCGATCTACATTCCGGCCAATTTCGAGCGCGATCTGAAGGCCGAGCGCCGCCCGCAGGTCGTCGCCTTCTATAACCAGCAGTTCCTCACCGCTGCCGGTGTCGCGTCGTCCGGGCTCAGCGACAGCCTCGCGGCCGCGACCGCTAGCGCCGCCGCCGCAGCGCGCGGTGCGCCAAATGCTCCCCGTATCGGATCGCTGGTCGCTGAGACCATCGTGCTGGTCAACCCGCAGCGCAACTACGCTCAGTTCCTGCTGCGGGCGCTGCTGCCGATGGTGCTCCATATCGTCATTGCGCTGGCCGCCGGCTATGCGGTCGGTTCCGAGTTCGGCCGACGCAGCATGCGCGCCTGGCTCGCCTGCGCGGGCGGCAACCCGATCGTCGCCCTGACCGGCAAGCTTGCACCCTTGTTCGCGATCTTCGTCGTCATCATGCTGACAATGCCGTTCATCCTGGAGGGACTGCTCGGGATCTCGTTCAAGGGCGACGTACCAATGGTGGTCGCCGCGGGCATGCTGCTGATCGTCGCCTATTTGGCGCTCGGAGCGCTGCTCCAGCTTTTGGTACGCAACCTCGCGATCGGCCTGGGACTCACAGGCATTGTCGTCTCCCCCGCATTTGGCTTTGCCGGCGTCGGATTTCCAACCCTGGGCATGAACGCATTTTCGCTGTTCTGGGGCGCGATCCTGCCGATACGTTGGTACATGGCCGTGCTGCTCGGGCAGGCAGCGCGCGGATTGCCGCTGCACGATTCCGCGCCGTCCTTCGCGGCGCTGGCCGCACTGGCGGCGATCTACTCATTATTGGCGTTGCTGCGCCTGCGCGCGATCGCGCGCAGCGCGCCCCGTGCGGCGCCAGAGCCCGCAGCCGTCGTCGCAGCGCGCGGCATCGGCGGCGCCTTTGTCGCGGAGTGGCGGCGCGTGCTCGCGCTCCCCGGAGCCTTCGCCCTGCTGGTGCTGGGGCCGCTGCTTTACGGCATTTATTATCCGCAACCGTATCTCAACCAGATCCTGCGCAAGATCCCGATCGCGGTGGTCGACAACGATCTGAGCGAGCTGAGCCGCAACATCGTGCAGACGCTGGACGCCAGCGGCGCGGTCAGCGTCGCGGTGCGCGCCGAGACGCTCGCCGAGGCGCGCGCAGCGCTCGACCGCGGCGAGGCCTTCGCCGTGGTCGGCATCCCGCCCGAGACCGAGCGCGACGTGCTCAAGGGCAACACCGCGCATATTCCGATTTATGCCGACGCCACGTATCTCTTCATCTTCAGAACGATGGCCAGCGGCATCGCGGTCGCGATCAATACGCTGTCGTCCGAGCTCGCCGCCGGCGGCGCTCGCACCGACGGCAGCCTGGTCAAGGCGGCGCTCGCGTCCTCGAGCCCCGCCGACATCCTGCTGCAGCCGATCTTCAACCCGGTCGGCGGCTACGCCAGCTATATCGTGCCGGCGGCCTTCGTGCTGATCCTGCAGCAGATGCTGCTGATCGGCGCGGCGTTTCTGACCGTCGTCGCGCCGTTGCAGCCCGCCGACGGAGCATTTACGAGTGTGCTCGGCCGCGGCGTGGCGCACCTGACGGTCTATCTGCCCGCGCTCGCGCTCTACTTCTTCGTGCTGCCGCGCTTCTACGGCTTTTCCACCCTCGGCCATCCTTTGCAGGTGTTCGCGCTGGCGTCGATCTTCGTTCTGGCGACCAGCTTCATGGGCCAGGCCATGGGCGCCTGGTTCAAGCAACCGGAGACCCCGACCCTCATCGTGCTCGGCACGAGCCTGCCGCAACTGTTCCTGACCGGCTTTTCCTGGCCGCGCGAAGCGATCCCCAAGCCCGTGCTCGCCGCCGGCTACATATTCCCCTCGGATTTCGCCATCGACGGCATCGTCCGCATCGACCAGCTGGGCGCAAGCCTGTGGGAGGTCATGCGCGACTGGCGCGGACTGTGGGCGCTCGCCGTGATCTATTTCGCGCTCGCGGTGATGTCCGCAGTGCTCACCAAGCGGAGGCGTGTGCATGGCTAGAGCCACACGCATCATCGCGCTCGGCGCCATCGTGGTCGCGGGGGGCGTCGGCGGCTATTTTCTCTGGCGCCCGGAGCCGGCGCCGCCGGTCGTCGGCGTCGTGCGCGCGACCGAGGTCCGCGTCGCGCCCGAGGTCGGCGGTCAGCTCGACGCCATCAAGGTGAAAAAGGGCGACCGCGTGCGCGCCGGTGACATCGTCGCCGAGCTCTCCGCGCTCGAGCTCACGGCCGCGGTGGTGCAGGCGCGCGCGGCGCTCGACGCCGCGTCGGCAAACCGCGACCATGTCTATGCCGGCGTGCGCGCCGAGGAGATCGAAGCGCTGGCGGCCGAAATCGCCAAAGCGAAATCGCGGCTGGCCTACGCGGAGCAGCAGCTTGAGCGCACCGCTTACCTGGCGCGCACCGATATCGCCTCGCAGCAGAGTCTCGACCAGGCCCAGAACGACGCTGCCAGCGCGCGCGCCGACGTCGCCGAGGCGCAAGCCAACTACGACGCCGCCAAAGCCGGACCGACGAAAGAGGAGCGCGCCATCGCCGATGCGCAGGTCAAGGCTGCGGCATCCGCGCTCGGGGTGCTGGAGCGGCGGCTGGACAAGACCATCCTGCGGGCGCCGGCCGACGGCGTCGTCAGCGTGATCGTCGCCGAGGTCGGCGAGAACGTCCGTGCCGGTGAGCCGGTGCTCGTGATCGCGGAGACCGGCAAGCAGTGGCTGTCGTTCAACGCGCGGGAAGATCTGCTGCACGGCCTCACGGTAGGGGCGAAGGTCGACATCGCCCGGCCGGGCGCGCCCCAACCGATGCCTGCCATCGTCACCGAGCTTCGGCCGCTCGGGTCGTTCGCGACCTGGCAAGCGGAACGCGCCGCGGGCGATCACGATCGCAACACGCTGCGCCTGCGCCTCGATCCGCAGGGCGATCCTAGCGCGTTCGAGCCCGGCATGACGGTGTGGATCGTTCGCTGAAGGAATGTCTTCGCGACGACGGGTCAGGGGCTGCCCACGACTGGCCTGACTGCACGTCGCCGATTTCGTTTTATCGGTGAATTCCCGTCACGCCGAGGTATGCAAATGGCAACCGATCAAGTCCTGATAAGATCGTTGTACGCGGGGCTCAACCGCACCGTTATTCGATTTGGTCTCCTGCTGGCGGCGGCTTGGCTGTTCGCAGCATTTTCCTACTATCTGTCCGCGAGGACCGGCAGCGATTGGTTCGCGCGGTCGGGCTCGCTCATGGGTCTGAGCGGAGCGGCAGCCACCTTCAGGCTCACCAACTTCTACCAGCGCGCGCTCGCGACAGCGCTCAGAGAGAAGCTCGTATCAGTGTCGCGAGAAATCGAGCTCGGCCTCAGACCTCCCACGTCCTATCTGGTCCTCTCGTATTTTGGCTATCTCACCGGCATCGTCGGTACCAGCATTTGGGGCTACGGGGACCTGCTGCTGAATGTCTGAATAAAGGCGCAGAATGTATAGGTGGAGCGCGGGGCATCGGACGAGACACGCGAGCACGCTTCCGAAGTTCGCATCATTTGGGCGGCACTCCTCTTCCGGAAAGCTTGGCTCGTTCCAGCCGGCGCTCATGTCGAACGCAAGGCGCAGAGGGACCTAATGAAGCGCACGTGGACAATCATTGGCGTGGCTGACGTGCCGCAGAGCTTCAAGTGGTACCAGTCGCTACTTGGGCTGTCGGAGACGGCTCCTGCCCACGACTACTTCGGGCAAATTCTCGACTCGGATGGAACGGTATTGCTCTGTCTCCACAAGTGGGGTGCCCACGAGCATCCGTCGTTGACAAGCCCCTCCTCAGCCAAGCCTGGAAATGGCCTCCTCTTGTTCTTCCGGGTCGACAACTTCGACGTAGCTTTGCCACGGGCGCGCGCTCTCGTCAGCCGGCTGGAAGAAGAGCCACACGTGAATCCCAGCACTGGAACCGCGGAGTTTTCGCTCCGAGATCCTGACGGGTACTACGTCACCATCAGCGCGCTCAACGCGGCCTAAAAGCATGACGGATCGAGGGTTCCTGACTGCGAGGATTGACGCCGACGGTGGACCGGAAACCCGTGCCGATCATGCGCGTGTCCCTTGGTGGAGCTTCACCAAGACCGCATTGGCCACGGCTGCCCTTCAACTGGTCGGACGCGGTCATTTCCGTCTCGACGAGCGGATCAATGGCCGTCCTTTTACGTTGCGCCAATTGCTCCAGCACCGTGCCGGCGTTCCGAACTACGGCGGTCTTGCTTCCTATCACGAGGCTGTTCGGCGCGGTGAGAAGCCTTGGGAGGTAGGCCAACTGCTTGACCGCGTTGCGGCCGACCGCCTCGATTTCGATCCCGGGCATGGCTGGCGCTATTCCAATGTCGGATATTTGTTTGTTCGCCAGCTCATCGAG
>JBKPUA010000165.1:0-6262 GCA_046735815.1 Pseudomonadota bacterium | reverse complement strand
AGCGGTGACCACCGGCTTCGACAGCTGCGAGAAGATACCCTGCAGCTTCATCGTGAGCTCGGCACGGCGCTCGACCAATGGGGCGTTGTCGGGAGTGAGGTCCTTGAACTCGGAGAGATCGGCGCCCGCGCAGAACGCAGGTCCCGCGCCGGTGAGCACGATGCTGCGTACGCTCTCGTCCGCCTCGGCGGCCTGCAACCCGTCGAGCAGCGCTTGCGTGAGCGCCTGGTTGAGCGCATTGCGCTTGTCGGGCCGGTTCATGGTGAGGACGCGCACGGCGCCGCGATTTTCGATCAGCAATTCGGACATGGCCTTGCCTTGAATTCCTCTGCCTCGGTCGTGAGAAGCGGAGATTAGCATTACTGGCCGACGGAATGGCCACGGCTGTCCGTGCGGGCAATGGCTCTCGTGACCCGGCCGAATGCAGCAAGGCGCAGCCGAGCGGAACGAGAGCTGAGACCCGCGCAAGCGCGAAGCGCTGAGTTCAGAGATTTGGTTGTTGGTTGGAGGGGCCGTCGCCTGAGGGGGCGAGACCGCAACCCACTAAACGCATTGATCGGCGACCGGTTCCATCGCGATTGACAACGTATCCGCAGAACCAAATTGCTGTTGTGAATTCTCCAAACGCGTTAAGCGAAACTTAACCGGTGCGGCCGAAACGCGGCGGCTCTCTCACGATTAACTCCGACGGCAAAATAGTAGGAACATTTCTCGCGCACGTAAGTTTGTTCGGCGGGACGTGATCAAAAAGGGGAATCCCGATGACGATGGCCTACACCCATGCGGGTCCGGCCGCCGCGTTGCCCGAAGAGGCGACGGCACCCGAAAACTTTTCCGACGAAGTTCTGATCGAGCGGATCGCGGCCGGCGATCGAGGCGCGATGCGCGCGCTGTTCGCGCGTCACCGCCTCGCTGTTTATCGGTGGCTGGTTCGGCTCCTCAGAGACGAGGCACTGGCCGAAGATTTGCTCAGCGAAGTCTTCCTCGACGTTTGGCGGCAGGCGGCCACGTTCGAAGCGCGCGCTTCGGTTTCGACCTGGCTGCTCGCGATCGCCCGCCACAAGGCGCTCTCGGCGCGGCGGCGCCGGACCGAGGCCGAATTAGACGACGGCTTCGCCGCCACTGTGGCGGACCCTGCCGACGATCCGGAGCTCGTCGTGGAGAAGAAGAGTCGGGCGGAACTGCTGCGCCGATCGTTGCGCCGGCTGCCGCCCGAGCAGGCCGAGGTCATCGATCTCGTCTACTATCACGACAAGTCGATCAAGCAGGTTGCCAACATCGTCGGCATCCCCGAGGCCACGGTCAAGACGCGCATGTTCTACGCGCGCCGGAAGTTGGCCGACCTGGTGGCAGCAGCCGCCTAGCCCTCCACTGTCGTCCCCGCGTGCGCGGGGACGACAGCCTGCCCGGCGGGGCGAACTTCACTCCATCTTCGCGCCGGTGGCGATCACCACCGGTCCCCACTTCGCCTGCTCGGCTTTCACGAATTGCGCGAACTCGCTCGGCGACGTCGGCGCGGGAACGGCGTCCTGGCTGTCGAACTGCTTTTTCAGCTCGGCGGAGCGCAACACGGCGATCACCGCCCGGTGCAGCTTGTCGAACACGTCTGGGGGGACCCCGGCCGGGGCCGAAAGGCCGTACCAGTTGTCGGAGATGACGGTCTTGAACCCGGCCTCGCCGGTGGTCGGCACCTCGGGCAGCGCGCCGCTGCGCGTATGCGAGGTCACGGCGAGCGCCTTGACCGTGCCGGCGCGGATGTGCGGCAGCAGCACCGGAGTATCGAGCACCGCCATCTGGACGTGGCCGCCGACGAGATCGTTCACCGCCGGCGCGGCGCCGCGATACGGCACGTGCACGAGATCGATCTTGGCCTCGGTCTTGAGCAGCTCAGCGGCCAGATGGGTGATGGTGCCGGTGCCGGCCGAGCCGTAATTGATCTTGCGCGGATTGGCGTGCGCATAGTCCACGAGCTCCTGCAAGGTATTGAGCCCGAGCGAAGGATGCACCACCAGCACTTCCGGCACCCGCACGACCAAGGTGAGCAGGGCGAGATCCTTCTGCCAGTCGAACGGCATCTTGCTGGTCATGAACGGAATGGCCGAGAGCGCGGCCGCGCCGTTGATGCCGATCGTGTAGCCGTCGGGCGCGCTCTTGGCGAGCGCATCGACGCCCGCGAGTCCGCCCGCGCCTGCGCGGTTCTCGATCACGACCTGCTGGCCGAGCTCGGTCGCAAGCCCGCTCGCGAGCGAGCGCGCGAATATATCTGCGGGGCCGCCGGCGGGGAAAGGCACAAACAGCTTGATCGGCTTTGACGGGAAGGTCTGCGCGGCGGCTGGTCCCAATCCTGGCACCGCAACGGCGGCCAGCGTCGCCACGAGCAATAGCGCCGCCATCGACAGCAGGAAGCGTGCCGACAGTATAAAGACCGATCCTCGGCGTCTCATTTTGATTTCCCTCCCATGGGCCATTTGGCGGTGACCTTAGCATCATTCCGCTCGGCGCTTCCTGCGACATTCCTGGTTTGCCGACCGCGACGGTGCGCAGGACATGCTTTTCGGCGACAATGCGTTGCGCCGGGCTCGTGTTTGTGGATTGAGACTGGGATGAGTGGAGCCACGCCGAAGGCTTTCGATCTCTCGGGCCATGTCATTCTGCTGACCGGCGCCGCGCGCGGCCTCGGCTTCGAGATGGCCCGCGCCTTGGCGCAGGCCGGCGCTCACGTCGTCATCAATGGGCGCGATGGCGCGCGCACCGAAGCGGCGGCGGCGCGCGTGCGCGCGGAAGGCGGCGCCGCGTCGGCCGCGGCCTTCGATGTGACGGATGTGGAGCGTGCCGTGAAGGAGATTGCGGCGGTGGCGGCGGAGCACGGCCGGCTCGACGGCTTCATCAACAATGTGGGCACGCGCAACCGCAAGGGCCTGCTCGAGCTCGAATTGCCGGAAATACGCGAGCAGATCGAGGCCAATCTCGTGTGCGCCATGTGGCTGGCGCGGGCGGCGGCGCAAGCGATGATCCCGCGCAAATACGGCCGCATCGTCAACGTCACGTCGATCGCGGCGCGCATGGCGGTGGTGCACGACGCCGCCTATGTCGCGGCCAAGGGCGGGCTCGAGGCGCTCACCCACGCGCTCGCCTACGAGCTCGGGCCGCACGGCATCACCGTTAATGCGATCTCGCCCGGCTTCTTCGCGACCGAGACCAATCTCGCGATCGTCGACAACCCGACACTCGGGTCTAAATTCGCGGCCCGCACGGCGCTCAGGCGCTGGGGCCGGCCGCACGAGATCGCCGGCGCCGCCGTGTTTCTCTGCTCCGACGCCGCGAGCTTCATCACCGGCCAGACCATCGTCGTCGATGGCGGCACCACGGTCACGAGTTTCTGAATAAAAGCCGCGTAACCGCATAGGATGGGTTGAGCGAAAGCAAAACCCCACCGCGGTGTCGGCCGGCAGCACGTCGAAAGACGCGCGTGAACGCGCTGATGGTTCAACCCATCCTACTCTCGATGCGCATATGACGCTCATGCGAAATCGAGACTCATTCAAAGCTCAATTAAGTGTGATGCGGCTCGCAAGTTTGTGTCTGGCCCGTGTGTGCCAAACCGGCAACCCTGCCGCCGCAAATCGGAGACCCCCATCATGCCGAGCTACAGCCCAGAACTGATCCGAGTCATGCGGGCCGCCCTCGATGAGGTGATGACGAAGATTCCCATCGACATGGCGACGCCGGCGATCAAAGCGCACATGGCCGAATTCATCCTGAAGGCGGCAGCCGAGGGCCAGACCAGCTACGACGGCTTGCTGGCCGCGGCCTCCGATCAAATCCAAAGCATTCTCTCGACCGTGATGTGAGCGCGCATATGGTCGCTCGCATTCGTCTCCGCGAGATCGATGCGCCGCGGCCGCTGGTCGACGTTGCGGCTTCTCAAACGAGCGGCGCCGGCAGCCGCGGCAGCACGGTCTCGAGCGCGAGGGCGATCGCCAGAACCTGACGGTCGTTGTTTTCCGGCCCATCGATGGCGATGCCGACCGGGAGCCCGGCTTTGGTCATGCCGGCCGGCAAGGATAGGCCGGGGATGCCCGCGGTGCTGCCCGGGCCGAGGTTGCGGATATAGGTGGCGAGCGTCGGCACCGGCGCGCCATTGAGCACCACGGTGTAGTCCTCGCCGATCTTCGCGGCCGGCAGCGGCGTTGTCGGAAACGCCATGGCGGCGACGCCGCGCTCGCGGAAATAGCGGCGGTAAGTCTCCTGCAGGGCCGGGCGATGGGTGCCGAGCGCCGCGCGATAGACCGCCTCGGACACCGCGTCTGCGCCGACGAGCCCCGCAAGCGCGTCCCTGACCATCGGGCTCTTCACCTGCGCCATCAGGTCGGCAAAGTCGAGGCCGGTCGCGTGCTCGGAGAGATAGCGGTCGATATCCGGGACCATCTCGTAGAGCGCGATGGGAAAACCCGCGGCAGCGTCGAGCGCGGCCACATCGGGGACATCGCCTTCGACCAGAACGACGCCTGCCCCGCGCAAGCGCGCGAGCGCGCTCTCGAGAATTTCGCCGAGCTCGACGTCGAGATTCTCCCAGAAATGGCCGCGGGGCACACCGATGCGCAGGCCTGAGAGGCGGGCGGGCGCGACCTCGGTCGCGCCGTCCGCAACGACGCCGTCGAGCAGCACACAATCGGCGACGTTCCGTGCCATCGGTCCTGCGGTGTCGCGGGTGTGCGAGATCGGCACGATGCCGGCCTGCGGCCAGCGCAAGGTGCTCGGTCGGAAGCTGGTGACGCCGCTGAGGGAGGCCGGGACGCGTATCGAGCCGGCCGTATCGGTGCCGAAGCCGGCCGGCGCGAGCCGGGCCGCGACCGCGGCCGCGGTACCACCGCTCGAACCGCCGGGGATGCGCGTCGCGTCGTACGGATTGCGCGCCGGACCGAACGCGGCGTTGTTGTTGGTCGGGCCGAAGGCCAGCTCCTGCAAGTTGGCTTTGCCGAGCACGAGGGCGCCGGCATCGAGCAAGCGCTGGACGATCGGTGCATTGCGCTTCGGGCGATGCGCGGCCAGGCCGGGCGTGCCGGCGGTGGTCGGAAAATCGACCGTGTCGATATTGTCCTTGAGCACGAGCGGCACGCCGTGGAGCGGACCCAGGCGGTCGCCGCGCCGGCGCCGCTCGTCGGCACGCCGGGCTGCGGCGCGCACACGGTCGGGCTCCAGGCTGATGAAGGCGTTCAGCGACGACGCCGACGCGCACCGCGCCAGCAGCGCCTCGGCCAGCGCTTCCGCCATCAGCTCGCCGGTGCGTATCGCCGCGCTCGCCTCGCGGACACCGAGCTCGGATAACACTGCCATCGGCTTCCCCTCCGCCTGCCCAACACCTCATCCGACGTCCGATGTTAGCTCATCCGGACGATTTGATGTCTGGTGCGATGGGGGACGGGGAGCCCACCGAACTTGCCCCCAGTTGGCTCAAACACCGAGAGCGATTCGCCTTACCCGAGCGCGATCACTGCGCAGCTACCTTCATGTAGCTGCCGCCCAGATGCGGAGGCCGCGTCATCCCGCGCGGGCGCTCCTGCGGCGACATGACGTCGGCGAGGAGGCCGCAGTCCGGGGTGATGACGTCGCCGTCCATCACCAGGATGTCGGGCAACAGGCGCTCGCGCACCGTGAGGCGCTCGCCGCGGCAATCCGCGAAGGTCCAGTCGCCCTCGACCTGGCGCAGCACGGTGACGTTGGCGCGTGCGCCGGCGCCGAGGTGCCCGATCGAGGGATCGGCGAGCACCGTCGCCGGCGTGGCGGTGAGCGCGCGAATGCAGTCGGAAAGGCTCATGCCGAGTCCAAGGAGCTTGTTGAAGCCGCCGATCAGCGAATAGTCGAGGATGCTGAAATCATGGTTCGAGTTGAAATCGCCGTGCACGTCGGAGCCGATGGTGTTCGGCAGGATGCCCTTGTCCATCATCTTGCGCGCGATGCGGAAGCTGAAATTGATGCCGTGGCCGAGGTCGAACAAAATCCCTTTGGCCCTCGCTTCGAACAGCCAGTCGGGCACATCCTCGCCGACGCTCATGATGCCGTCGGGCATCGATGAATAGACGTGCGCCAGCACGTCGCCTTCCTTGAGATAGGGCACGACCTGCCCCATGACCGCGGACGGCGTCGGCCGGTTGGCCTCCTCGACGGGAAACAGCTCGCCGGTGTGAACATAGAGCGGCAGGCGCGCGGCGTGTCCGGCCTCAGCCGCCTTCTTGAGAACCTCGGGGCCCCAATGGGAGAG
>JBKPUA010000164.1:0-13942 GCA_046735815.1 Pseudomonadota bacterium | reverse complement strand
ACCCGGATCCGGAGAATAGACTCACGACTTGGGGGAACTGATTGTTCTGGTCGTAGTAGTTGCCAATGCCTCCGGCCGCCGCCGCGGTCTGGTCGTTGATGACGATGGCATTGGCAGGCTGGGCGATCGAGAGCGCGAACGCGGCTGTTCCGCCGAGGAGGATTGCCGCGCGGTGCGCAATGGCGCTGCGATGTTTGCCGGACGAGGTCGGAGACTCGCAGCCTCCGGCATTGCCGTCGCGTTCAGGCCTGACGCACATCTCACACCCCCCGCCTTCCTGTCTGCCGCCGAGTTGGGGACACCTGACGACAACGGTGACAGCATATGCCGGCGGCGGGGTGGTCAAGGATTACGAGATTCGAGATTTATCGCGATTGTGGCGCGGTGGACACAATCCAGTCGCGGCGTGCGCGCATTTGTCAGTCGCTACACCGAAGGCGACGGTTCCGCCCCGCGGCCGAGCGCGAATTGACCGACCGGGCCTTCGACATGGAACTCGATGCCTGTCATCCGCGCGAACAGATCGATATTGGCGGTGCCGATTGCGCATCCGCCGAGCCCCATATCGGTTGCCATCAGATAGAACGTTTGCAGCAACACACCCGCGTCCTTGAGAATGAGCGCATAAGCGAGCGAGCTGTATTTCCATGACACCCGGCCGAAGCGCGCGGCGATGGTGATCAGGACCTGGGGCAGGGCGGGTGCATCCATTGCGAATGCCGCTTCGCTCAACAATGCGTCGAGCTTGGGCGCGCGCGCCTCGATCGGCGTGAGCGCGTGCCCGGCGGCGTCGTAGTGATAGAAACCGCGCGCGAGCCCGTCGCAGTTGTCGACGGCGAGATAGAGCTCGAGCGCATAGCTCGCGCCGCCCGACGGATAGGGCCGCGCGGCGTAGTCGACTTCCGGGCCGTCGCCGCCGCCGAAATCAAGTCTGCTTTTCCATTGCGTGTGGATGCGCGCGGCGGCATCGAGAAAGCGCGCAAGCTCCGCAAGCGTGATCGGACGCCCCACATCGAAGTCGCGAGTCGAATGACGTTCGCGCAGGAGCCCTGCGGCCGGCGAGATCGGCAGGGAAGGCGCGGCCTCGAGCTTGCGCAGGTCGATCTTCTTGCCGGGCCAACGCGGGCGCACCGCCGGCGGTGGGGCGATCGCGCCGGCATAGGGATAAACGCCGCCGGTCGGATTGGCGTGCCGCCCTTGCGTGCTGCGCGTGTGGAACAAAAGATCGTGAAAGTCCCAGAGCACGAGCGCGCTGTCGCCTTCGTCGGGCCGCAGCCCTTTGCTGCGGGCGGGATCGATCTTGAAGAGGATGTGGCAATCCACCAGCAGGGCCAGCAGCTCGACCCCCGGAAAGCCGTCCTGCCGGCGCAGCTTCTTGATTTGCTGCGGCGTCGACAACATCAGGAGCGCCGCGGCAATTCTGGGATTGCAAATCCTGAACAGCGCGCCGGCACGCGGCGATTCCAGCACCATCTCGTCGCCGCGCCGTCGCATGTAGGCGAACCGCGACAGGACGAGAACGTCGCCATCGCGGAGCGGCGGTGTTTGCGGCCAGTAGTCGGGAACCTGCGGCTCGATGACGATGTCGTCGTTGCCGGTTCGCGACGGGCCGAGGCGGTACTCCAACAGACCGTGGCCGGCCAGGCGGCGGACCAATCGGCGAACCTCCTCGTCGGCGCTCCGTGCGTCCGACGCAAACGAGCGAAGCGGCAGGCCTGCGCGCAGTTCCTGTGCGCGATCCACCGCGCCCGCGCTGAACTTTCCCAGGTCGAGCGAATGGCCACCGAAACAGGCGACGATGCTTCCGTCAGCGCGCGCGTCGAACATAACGTGGCTGCTGAGCCGAGCGCATAAAGCCACCGGCGCGGCGGCGCGCTTTCTCTTTCTTGCGGGCGTGCGCAAGCCGGCCCTCAGGTATGGGGGTGAGCCGGATTGAACTCGTCTTCCGACAGCGGGCGCTCGCGCAAGCCGAGCTTGACCGGAACATCGTAAAGCCGGCCGGGCGCGAAGCGGCGATAGAAATGCCGCAATCCCGGGACGATCACCCGGACCACCGGGACCTCGACGTCGGGGCGCGTCTGATCGAGCACCAGAAAATCAAGGCCCGCGCGCTTGGCGAGGCTCACGCAGGCGTTCACCTGCTCGCGCGTGTCGAGGCCGCCGAACCCCGCGACGGAGGCCGGTCGGATCGGCGGCTCATCGCTCGGCGTCAGGAACGGATGATCCTGCAGGCGCAACGGCGTGGTGCCGTCGAGGCTCGACTTGTCCCCCTTGCCGCCGCCCATGAGACCGATGGACAAGAATTGGTTGAGCTCGGTCAGCGCGCGCAACAGCGCGATGCGCGCGTCGAAATGTGCGCCGGAGCCGAACTCGATATTTTCCCGCCCCTCGTCCATCCAGTGCGTGATCGCCACGAAGCTCGGAATTGCGAGATCGCTGGTGACGTCGAGCACCCAAAGCCGGCGCCCGGTTTCGGCGAGTTGGTATCGCAGGTCGCGGATATAGGAGTCCTCGAACTGGTCGAGGTCCACTTGCCGCCGCTGCGATTGATTGTACCACCAGATCGCATAGGCATCCCGCTCCACCAGCTCGAGGAAGCCCTGGACGATGGCTTCCGCGAGCGTGTTGCCGGCGGCACAGCCGTTGGAATCCGCGTGGTGATTGTAGGCGGCGAGGCCACGGTAGAAAAAATAAAGCAGGCTGGTCGGTAGATACTTGAACCGCTCGTCGCGCAGCGACCAGACCGGCGACCATTCGATCTTAGCCGATGGATCGAACGCCGCCGGCATCGGCGTCGCCTCGTGCGGGTGCGACGCCGGCGCGCGATCTCGCCGTTGCTGGGCGTCGCTGAACAGGAGAACGTCGTTGGGAGGAATGGCATCGCCCGGGGCGAAATCCGCAAACCGCCGTGTCAGGCGGATCTCGTCGCCCTGGAAAATTCCGCAATAGCGCTCGATCGCCTCCATGAGCGCGCTCGCCTCGCCCTGCTCGGCGGTGCTGCCCTTGCCGAAGCTGCCGCCGCTCAGTCCCGCCCGCAGCTCATGCACGCTCTGCGCCGGCGCCGAGAAATTGTGAGTGGCGTGCCAGTTGGTGTTGAGGGGCAAATCGGCATCGATGCGCTCGAGCCGCGACACCACGCCGGTGAGGGGACTTACGTGCTTGCGGAAACGCGCCACCGTGGCGCGCGACGAAACCGTCCGATAGCCGCCGCTGGTCATCATCAATTTGCTGCCGGCGCCGAGCTCGATCGGCGCCGCTGCACGTGCGGGATCGCGCAGCTCCTTGCGGCCGCAGACGGGGCATTGCGGACGCGCCGCCACGTAGTGCTTCACGACGCTCGAGCCCAGGAGGTCGAGGCTGACGATGTGATCGCGCAGGTCGGTGCGAAAGCCGGTGGCGATCGCTTTCGCGATCTCGACCGCCGCGAGGTGAATGCCGCTTCCTCCAAGGGTGCCGCGCGCGAGCGGCGAGGCGGCGATGCGGCGCGCCGGGCCGCGGTCGAGGAACGCCTTGATCTCGCGGTTGCGTTTCATCCGCTCAGAAAGGCAGGCCCAACACGCGCTCTTGCTCTCATCCTGCCCGCCGCCGAACGCCGGCCCCACCAGGGGAAAAATGCCGGCGGGTTGGACGAGCAGCCAGGGCGTGCGATCCGACAAATGCTGCCGGTTCAATTCGGCCAGTCGTGGGTCGAGATAATCGCTCACCAGCGTGACCGTCAGGTCGGCGGCGCGATTCCCCACCCGCACGCCGAGCCCGCGCAACGCGGCCTCGAGCGCCGCAGCACCTTCAACGTCGATCGTTTGAATGCGCACGCGACAGTTCTGGAGGTTGGTTTCCGCGGTCTCGGACGGGAGCCCGAGGCTCGCCCAATAGGCGACCGCTGCGGTCGCGGCGGAGCGCGGTTTCGCGATCACGAAACGGCGGTCGAGCAGTCGCTTGAGGGCTTCTTGAATTTTGTCGGCCGGGAAATCCCGTTTCAGCTCGCGCGTAAGCGTCTGTAGACTCTTTGCACCTTCGCCGATCGCGGAGGCGAGCGCGCAGTAGAGCTCGCCGTGGAGAAAGAACTTGCGGTCCTCGGAGTAGAGGCACACCGCATCGGGCGGCAGCAGATAGACGGAGAAATTCGGCGCGAACCTCACAAGGTCTTTGTCAGCGGGCCGCGCCATCGCGCGGGTACGCGCGCCGCTTCGCCGATCGCGACCAGTTCGTCCTCTGCGCTCGTCGCGATCAATCGGCATCGCCATGGCCAAGCACGCGCTCTCAGGGTTGCGAAGAATGTTCAGCCCGCAGGCTGTTGCGCGCACGCATCCACACCGGCGAGGCATACAATACAGTTGGCCGGGTTGAACGTGGTCAACCCGGCCATGATGCCCGCTATGATCGTGATCGGGAAGTGCCCGAGCTCAACACCAGCGGCAAGCACCCCACGTGAGGCAGCAGCCGCAACCGCACCCGCCGCAGCCGCCGCATCCTCCGCAGCCGCCGCAGGCTCTGGCGCAACCGCGGCAGCCCCTGCAGCCGCCGCAGCCTCGGCAGCCACAGCCGCCGCAGCCGCGAGCGTATTGCTCGCCGGCCCGCGGCGTTCCGGCGTTCTCCTTGTCGAAGACGTAGAACGTGCCCAAGCTGACGTCGGCGATCTCTTCCTCATTGAGCGTGATCTGGGGCGTGCCGGTCTCCCGCCACGGTGTATTCTCCGGCGGCACGGCGGTCGCGGCGGATGCACTGCCCGCCAGCAACGACACGCCGACGGCTCCCATCACCGGTACGACTTCTTTCCGAGTAGTTCGCTTCGAAGCCTGCTTCGTACGTGGCATGTCGGTCCTCCCATGCCTTCCAGCAAATGTTTCGTCGCCACCCTATTGGTACGCTCGGCAACGGCACGCCGCAAGGCGGGGGGCGCGCGTTGACTGGGATTAACTACACACGGACAACGTACTCTGATTCGAATAACACAACTACGGCGCTACGGCTGCCCAACGGCCGCTTCGCGAGAACGCGCATTGCTCGCATCGAGTTCCTTGCCGTCGCATGACAACGTCGCATCGGGGCGAGAATGTGGACGTCCTCGGCACCACCCATGGATAAACAATCAATTGACAATGCTCCAATGACTAATGCGTCAGTTTCTGACTTGCGCGTCAGTCTGCTCGCAGCGCAGCAAAGGGGGATGTCAAGCGTTCTTGCTTTCTCCGCCCCGCCATCTAATTCAGGCCACGTCGGCTCGATTGCGGGTCCGCGACCTCGCCGCAGATGCGAGCGGGAGAACCGAGAAATGGCCAGTTCCCGCGGCAATTTTCATGGCCGCTTCATCTGGTACCAGTGCTGACGACCGACGTGGAGGCCGCCAAGGCCTTCTATTCCGCGGTTATCGGCTGGAGCACGCGCGACGCGTCGGAAAGCTCCTGCCACGAACCTTTGGCGCGGCGCGCCTTGTCCGCCGGCGGATTTTGGCGGAGAGTCGTGCAAAACAACAACCAAGCAAGGGAGGCTCGCCGATGGAAGTCGTTCCCTTAGGCCCGGGCTTTGCCGCCGAGCTGCGCGGCGTGACGCTGGCCGACGTCGCGGCCGATGAAGCCGTCTACAAGGAGGTGCGCGCCGCGTTCGAGCAGCATTCCGTCCTTGTCTTGCGCGGCCAGGAGGTGACCGACGAGGCGCAGCTCGCGTTCTCGCGCCGCTTCGGGCCGCTCGAGGTGACCAAAGTGGGCTCGCTGGGCGTCGGCACCAATCTCGTGATCCTCAGCACCATCGACGAGAACGGCAAGGTGGTGCCCGCGGATCATCGGTTGGCGCTGCGCAACAAGGCGAACCAGCTTTGGCACACCGATAGCACCTTCAAGCGCGTGCCGGCGCTCGCTTCGGTGCTCTCCGCGCGCATCATTCCCGCGCGCGGCGGCGAGACCGAATACGTCTCGACTCGTCTCGCCTGGGAGCGGCTCGATCCGGCGTTGCGCGAGCGGCTCGCGAATTCGTTTGCCTGGCACGACTACGCCCATTCGCGCGGCAAGATCGCACCCGACCTCGCGAGTGCCGAGGAGCGCGCGGCACTGCCGCCGCAATGCTGGCGCCTGGGGTGGAAGAACCCGGCGAACGGCTGCACCGCGCTCTACATCGCCTCGCACGCCTACGCGATCGAGGGCATGGAGCAGGACGCGGCGCAACAGCTTCTCGAGAAGCTGATGGACGCCGCCACCGCGCCGGGGGCGAGCTACGTGCACAGCTGGCGCAGCGGCGACGTGGTGATGTGGGACAACCGCGCGACCATGCATCGCGGTCGGCCTTGGCCCGCGAACGAGCCACGGCTCATGGTGCGCACAACGATCTCGGCCACTGCGGCGGACGGGCTCGACACCATCCGCCCGCCGTCGCGCCAGGCGGCGGAATGAGCGGCCGCGCCGTTACGGCAGCTCGGAGATCAGCTTCTGAAACTCGGCCTCCGGCCAGGCCCGGGCGGTGCGGGTTCGCACGTTTCCCAGTGCGCTGAGCGCAAGCGCGAATTTGGCGACGTTGTCGCCATTGGGGGTATCGACGATGACGAGCAGATCGTTCTCGCCGGACGTCAGGTAGACCTGCTTCACCTCGACTCCCACCTTCTGAGCGAGCTCGCGCGCGGCGCTGCTGCGCCTAGGCGCGTCCTTGACCGCGCGGATGCCCTGGTCGGTCCAGTTCAGCGACAAGATGAACGTTGGCATGCGGTCCTCCTGTGGTTACGCAAAATGGGCGCCCTCCGCCGAAGGTGCGGAGGCGCAAGCCACGGATTGCCGGTAACAATGGAGACGCCAAAAAGACGGCGGTCTCCTCAGGGATCGTGCCTGCCGACGGCATGAGCGCTGCCCAGCACTGAACGAAACTTCGGCATGTCCCGCGGGCAGCTCTGAAATGAGGGTAGCACTTTCGCGCCTGCGCGGAAGGGGGAGCACGGCTCTGGGACACTCCCGCCGCCATGCCACTCGACCTTGATCACGATCGCTCCAGTTGGCCAGCGTATCCGAAGGTGGCGATGTCGGATAACATCGTCGTCGGATCAAAAGCAATTGTGCTCACAACAACTGTCAGGGAGGAAGGTCATGTCCAGGTGGAAAATAACGGCCGCGATGACGGCGTTGGCCGCGACGATGGTCGTAATGACGGCGTCGCTGCCGGTCAGCGCGCGCGAACTCCAACTCCTGGTCACGGCAACGCCTGAACAGGTGGGCATGTCGGCGGAGCGCCTTGGGCGCATCACCGCAACGTTCAAGAGAGAGATTGCCGATGGCAAGCTGCCGGGCGCGGTGGTCATGGTCGCCCGCAAGGGGAGGATCGTCTATTCGGACGCCATCGGCTTCCCGGACAAGGGCGCGAACACGCCCATGACGCTCGACTCCATCTTCCGTATTTACTCGATGACCAAGCCGCTTGCCTCCACGGCGGGGATGATGCTGGTTGAAGACGGCGTCATCCAGCTCACCGATCCCATCTCTAAATTCCTGCCCGCCTTCAAAGACATGCAGGTGAGCGTGGCTGCCACCGGCGCTGACGGCAAGGTCAGCTATACGAATGTACCGGCAGCCAAGCCGATCATCGTGCAGGATCTCCTGCGGCACAGCGCGGGTCTCGCCTATGCGGAGCTCACCAAGAACGAGCCGGTAAAGGCGGCCTACGTCGCGGCCAAATTCTCCCAACCGGGTATCCACGAGTACGACTCCCGCGGCATGACGCCCGCCGAGCAAGTCGAACGCATCGCCAAGGCGCCTTTGATTCACCAGCCAGGCACGATGTGGGAGTACAGCATGGCCGTCGATATTCTCGGCCGTGTGGTCGAGGCGGCGTCGGGCAAGCGACTTGGCGTCGTTTTGGATGAGCGGCTGTTCAAGCCACTCAAGATGGCGGACTCGAGCTTCTGGCTCCCCGCGTCGAAGCTGTCGCGCCTCGCGCAGCCGCTGCCGGTCGACCCGGCCTCAGGCCAGAAGACCAGCGTGCTCGACGTGGCCGCTGAGCCGCTGAACGATTCCGGTGGCGCTGGAGCACTTTCGACTGCCACCGATTATTTGCGGTTCGGGCAGATGCTATTAAATGGCGGCGAGCTCGACGGTGTACGCGTGATGAGCCGCTCCACCATCAAACTGATGACGTCCGATCATCTCGGCACACGCGTCGCAGCGCCGTTCCAGCCGGGTGAGCTTCTGTTGGGAACGCCCGGCTATACGTTCGGCCTTGGCTTTGCAGTGCGGCAGGGCGATGGGGTAGCGGGCGTGGCCGGCTCCGCAGGCGAGTTCATGTGGGCTGGCTATGCCGGCACCTTTTTCTGGATCGATCCGAAGGAAGAGATCGTCGCGGTCTACATGACCCAGGCGCCGAGCCCGATCCGTGCCTATTACCGCAAGATGTTCAAGTCGCTGGTCTATCAGGCGCTCGTCGACTGAAACCGTCGCTCTGTTTGCGCTCGTGTTCGGATTGCGAGGCAGCGCTCGCTCGCTGCCTCGCTATCAACGATGCGGCGGAGGGAAGCACACATTGGTACAGAACTAAATAATGGCGACCACCCGATTATCCGATGGTCTTACAATGATGATCGTGCCACTCGTTTCGTCCGCGAAGAAGCGGTGATCCCTGAGTTTGGGAACGTCATAGTAAAGCAGACTCGGCACGGGATAGAGGGGCGCGGTCGCCGACGCGATTTCTCCCACCTTCGCATCAAATCCGATCGCATCGTCCTTCTTCCGGACCCCGAAGAATTTGCGGATAATTTCGCGCTCCCCGTCGCTGAGCGTCATTGCGACAAATGTCGAAGCGGTTTCTGAAGTGACGGCCGACTCTTTGGATTCGATGCGAACAGCAGCGTCCTGCATGGCGTGCGTAGCTTCAGCCAAGTTCTTGTCCAGCTTCTCGACCAAGCTTTGCAATCGCGCTGTCTGATCGGCGATCTCTCGGACGGGGCGCATCGCTTCGGTCAGGTTCTTGTCTAGCTTTTCATCCAATCGACCGAGCCGTGCTGCTTGATCGACAACCTCTCTGAGGGCGCGAGCCGTTTCAGCCGAATTCCTCTCTAGCCTTTCGTCCAACCTGTTCAGCTGTGTTTTTTGAACGGCAATTTGCTCCTCGGTCGCGCCGCTAGGGGCTTTCGCCAGTGCAAGATCGCCTTTGAGGTCTTGGAACTCGGACCATAGCGCGAGGCCTACCGCTGCGAGCACGGCGATCAACAACCCGGCCGAGAAATAGATGCGCCTGTTGACGCCGGCGAAGCGGCGATCGAGGCGCAATCCGATCCCGCGCTGCAGCGCGTCCGCCAAATTCAGTTCCGGCACGCTCCTCGGTTCGTCCGCCACCGGTCCCATCCCACTGGGCCGTGATTGCGCTTCATCGGATGCAGTCAATATACCATTCGACCCTCGCCGCCTGCCACTGCCTCGTCTCTTGTTGTATGCGCGATCGAACGGGTGCGCAGGTGTTTGCCGGAGTCTCGGGTCAAAAAGCGGGTCGAGTCGCGTCGAGCATCAGGCGCGCAGCGGCGCCGAGACCCTTTTTCGGCTGGCTGATTTCCGCTACGCTCGACGGTAGCTGCTCCTGGGACGGCACGGCTGAAGTGTCCGTCACGATAACGAGCGGCTATCGTGCCATCGGCAGGCATTCACTCTCAGCATTCTTGTTGCTGCTTTCACCGCGCGCATCCGCGCGCAGGAAGAGGCACAGAAACATGGGAGGAATACGATGAATCGACGTCACCTTCTCTACGTTGCCGCGATTGCGGTCGTCTCCCTTGCCGTGCTGCCGGGCAGCGCGCTCGGCCAGGCGGGCGAGCACAAGCTGATCACGCCGCAGGAGATGCAATGGGGATCGGCGCCACCCTCCGTCCCGCCGGGTGCGCAGGCGACGGTGCTCTATGGCGATCCCGCGAAGGACGGCTTGTTCGCCTTTCGGCTGAAATTGCCGAACGGCTATCACATCGCGCCCCACACGCATCCCAAGCCGGAGGTCGTGACAGTCATCTCCGGCACCGTCCGCCTGGGCATGGGTGACGCCGCCGATCGCGGCAAGGCTCAGGTGCTGCCGGCAGGCAGCTTCTTCGCGCTGTCTCCCGGCTTGGCTCATTACCTCTTCGCCGATGAAGAGTCCGTGGTGCAGATCAACAGCACCGGACCGTGGGGTATTTCCTATCTGAACCCGAAGGACGATCCCCGCGCAAAGACGCAGTAGGAACGCGGAGGGGCACCTCGTCGTTAGCACCGCAGTGCATCACATCGGCAACGGAGGTCCGCAATGAAAGTGAAGGACGCAATGCACAAGGGCGTCGACTGGGTCAGCCCGGACACGCCGGTCACCGAAATCGCGAAACTGATGCGTGAGCACGACATCGGCGCCATTCCGATCGGCGAAAACGATCATTTGATCGGCATGGTGACCGACCGCGACATCGTGTGCAAAGGCCTGGCCCAGGACGGCTTCGACGCCGGCCGCGCCACCGCGCGCGATGTGATGACTCCGGGCATCCATTGCTGCCGGGACGACGACGATCTCGCCAAGGCGGTCCGGCACATGGAGGAGCTCAAGGTGCGCCGCTTGCCGGTGATCAACAAGAGCAAGCGCATGGTCGGCATTCTCAGCCTGGGAGACGTGAGCCATTCAGCGCCCGTCAATGTGCTGACCGAGTGGGTCAAGGTCGTATCGGCGCATCACCACTGAGGCGCGCGCCAGCGCGCGCCCCCGGTGACGATCTCATCCGGCATCACGTGTCGTGATGCCGGGGCAATCGCGATCGCACGCATCGGCCAAAACGCGCGCCATCCGTCGGGTACGCGACGCGCGGCGGGCGATTTGTTTCATTCGGGATCAATCGCTCTGCGACAACGCCTTGTGCTGGTCACAATGATGCGCTTCGTACCAGCCTTCCGGTTAGTGCACATTCGGCTGGGGGGCGCGAATGATCACCGCCGTCAAATGCAGGGAGCGCGCCGCCGACTGTCGGCAACTCGCCGACCGCGAGCGAAATTTGCGCGTTCAGTCGATCTTGATCGACATGGCGCGAACGTGGGAACGGCTCGCGCTCGAAGCCGAGCAGTGCTGGCCGAGAGCCGAGCCGTCGTTGCGTTCGATGTCGGAAGAGATGGCCCGAGAGCAAAAGGGCATTTGAGCTGACGGGTACAATCCGCGTCAGTGCTTGAGCTCGCTCACCACCTTCACCAGGTGGTCGAGGGCCGTATTCCATCCCTCGTGGAAACCCATCTGCTCGCGCGGCTTGCGGCCGGCCTCGTCCTTGTGCAGCATTCGGACCTCGATCGAGGAGGGCACCATGGACCGGCGCAGCGTTCTCGGCATGACCGCCACTGCCATCGGGTTTGCCGCCGCGCGGCCGGGCTCGGTGGCGCAGGCGGCCGCTCCCGGAGCGGAGATGAGTGCGCTCAGCGCCTATATGAGTGCCGCTGCGACGCGTGAGCTGCCGGCCGAGGTCGTGGAGCACGCCAAGCATCACCTCATCGACACGCTGGCAGCGATGATCTCCGGATCGCAGTTGCTGCCCGGGCAGGCGGCGCTGCGCTATCTGCGCGCCCACGGCGGCAAAGGCGGTGCCACCATCGCAGGCTCCGCGCTCACCGCGGCGCCAACAGAAGCCGCGCTCGCCAACGGCGTCATGGCGCATGCGGACGAGACCGACGACTCGCACAACGCCTCGCGCTCGCATCCGGGATGCGCCGTCGTACCGGCGGCGCTCGCCGCGGGCGAGGAATTCGCCATCGACGGCGCGCGCCTCCTGCGGGCCGTGACGCTGGGTTACGACGTCGGCACCCGCGTGGTGATGGCGATGGGCGGTGCCGAGTTCAGCTACGAGAGCAGCGTGTCCACGCACAGCATCGCCGGCACCTTCGGTGCCGCCGCCGCCGCCGCCTGCGCCGCCAGTCTCGACGCGCGCCAGATGCGCTGGGCGCTCGATTACACTGCGCAGCAGTCCGCCGGCATCGTCGCCTGGCGGCGCGACAGTGACCACATCGAGAAGGCGTTCGTGTTCGGCGGCATGCCGGCGCGCAGCGGAGTCACCTCCGCGCTGCTGGTCCATTCGGGGTGGAACGGCGTCGACGATATCTTCTCGGGGGCCGACAACTTCTTTCAGGCCTACGCGCCCAAGGCGCAGCCGGCGCGGCTCATCGACAAGCTCGGCGAGCGCTACGAGATCGCGCACACCGACATCAAGAAATGGACCGTCGGCTCGCCGATCCAGGCGCCGCTCGACGCGCTCGAGGCGATCCGCGGCCGAGAGCCGTTCGAGGCCGACCAGGTGCGGCGCGTGACCGTGCGGCTTGCGCCTTCGGTAGCCGCCGTGGTCGACAACCGCGACATCCCCGACATCTGCCTGCAGCACATGCTCGCCGTGATGCTCATCGACAGGACCGTCTCGTTCCACGCCGCGCACGACAAGCCGCGCATGCAGGATCCCGTCGTCCTGCGTCAGCGGGCGAAGATAGACCTCGTGCGCGACGACGAGCTCGCCAAGCTCTTACCGGTGCGCGTCACCGTCGTCGAGATCGAGCTCGACGACGGCCGCCGCCTCACGGAGCGGGTCGAGGCCGTGCGCGGCACGCCGCGCAATCCGATGTCGCGCGCCGAGGTGATCGAAAAGGCGCGCGACCTCATCGCTCCCGTGTTGGGGCAGGAGACCTCGGAGCGCCTGATCGATACCGTATTCGCGATCGAGTCGGTCAGCGACGTCCGAGCATTGCGGCCGCTGCTCCAGCGCCGGTAGCTTTTGCCGCGGGCAAGCACCTCGTAACTGGTCAGGATTTACGGCAAGGTCGCGCGCCCGAATAATGTCAGCGCGCGACGGGCGGCCCGCGCGCGCAGCGTGGGAGGAAGCATGCCACGGTTCGTCGCAGGCATTATCGCCGCGGCCTTTATTTCGTCTGCCTTCGTCCCGTCCGCCCGGGCGCAAGGCTTTCCCACCAAGACGATGCGCATCATCGTGCCGTTCACGCCGGGCGGCGCCAACGACGTGGTGGCGCGGGAAATCGCGAGCGGATTGCAGGCGCGTCTCAAGGAGACCGCCGTGGTGGAAAACAAGCCCGGGGGAGGGGGCAGCATCGCCTATTCCTATGTGGCGAAGTCGGCGCCGGACGGTCATCTCCTGCTGATCGCGCCGGCCTCGTTCACCATCGGGCCGCATCTGTCGCGCAATCCGGTCTACGATCCGGTCGCGGATTTTGCGCCGATCAATCTCGTTGCCGACGTTCCGTTCGTGATGGTCGTGCCGGCGAGCCTGCCGGCGCGCACAGTGCAGGAGTTCGTCGCGCTGGCGAAGACTTCGCCGAGCAAATTGAGCTTCGGCTCGGTCGGCGTTGGCACCCCGCAGCATCTCGGCGGCGAACTGTTCAAGCTCAATGCCGGGGTCGATCTGGTGCATGTGCCGTTCCGCGGTGCCACAGCCACGATTCCGGATTTGCTCGCCGGGCGCATCGACATGTTCATCGGCGCCGTCAATTCGCTGCTGCCGCTGATCCGAGAAGGCAAGCTGCGCGCGCTCGGCGCCGCGAGCCTCAAGCGCATCGCCTCGCTGCCGGACGTTCCGACCCTGTCGGAGGCGGCCTTTCCCGGCTTCGAGGTCGGCTCTGGGGTCGGCGTAGTGGCAGCGGCCGGTACGCCGCCCGATATCGTCGCCACGCTCAATCGCGAGATCGCCGCCATCATCGCCGATCCCGGCTTCCACCAGCGCATGGCCACGATCGGCGTCGACGTGGTCGGCACCACGCCAGCGGCGTACGCGAAGACCATCAGCGACGACTACGCCAAGTGGGGCAAGGTGATTGCAGCGGCCGGCATCAAGCCGGAGTGACGGCCTTGGTTGGCCCGCAGCGGATCGAAGCTGGCAGCCGCGTCGTCACCCGGTATCGCCGCCCTCACGCCGCTTGGCGCTGCCCGACCGGATGGACAGCGCGGAAGCCGACCTGGATCCGGTTCCAGCCGTTGATGGCGACGATCAGCA
>JBKPUA010000163.1:0-9061 GCA_046735815.1 Pseudomonadota bacterium | reverse complement strand
GGATGGGCGCGCCAGCCGATGTCGGCGAGCAGGCACGCGGCATGGCGCAGCCGGCGCTCGTCCACGCTCTCGTCGAGCCCGGCGGATTCCATGAAGCGGTCGGTCCATTCGGTCAGCTCCGCGCCGTGGGCCGGCGAGCGCGAGCGCAACACGTTGAGCTCGTTGGCGGCCTCGATCAGCGGGTCCTTCGCGCGCTCCGCGGGGTCGAGCATCGCATACAAGAGCCCCTCGCGTACGCCGAGCGCCGAGATCACGACGTCCTTGGGTCGCGCGATTCGCACCAGGTTCTCGAGCACCACCGCGGCATAGGCCAACAGCGGGCGGCGCGCATCGGTGACCACCTCGATCTGCGACAGCATCTCGGGATCGACCCGGTGCACGAGGCTCGAGAAGTCGAACGCTTCCTTCGCCGGCATCACGTAGCCGTGCATGACGTGGAGCGGATAGCCGGTTTGCCACATATGCAGCCGCGCGAGCGCCCGCCACGTGCCGCCGATGGCATAGAAGGTGCGGCCGTTGCCGGCTTCCAGCAGGCTCGCCTCCTCGAGCGCCGAGCGCACGATCTTTTCCGCCTTCTTGACCGACTTCGACGAAATGTCCTGCAGCGCGAGTCCGCCGAGCGGCAGCGTCACGCCCGCCTTCACCCGCTGGCCCTGCACCTCGGTCAGCTCGAGCGAGCCGCCGCCCAGGTCGCCGACGATGCCGTCGGGCGTGTGGAACCCGGACACCACGCCCAGCGCCGATAATTCGGCCTCGCGCTTGCCGGAGAGAATGTCGATCTTGGTCCCGCAGATGGCCTCGGCCTCGGCGACGAAGGCTTTGCCGTTCTTGGCGTCGCGGCAGGCGGCAGTGGCGATCGCCCACAGCTGTGCCACCTGCATGCGGTCGCACAAAGCGCGAAAGCGCCGCAGCGCCGCCAGCGCCTTCTCCACCGCATCGGCGGCGAGAAGGCCGGTGGTCTGCACCTCGCGCCCAAGCCCTGCCAGCACCTTCTCGTTGAAGATCGGGGTCGGGCTGCGCGTGAGCCCTTCGTAGACCACCAGTCGCACCGAGTTCGAGCCGATGTCGATCACCGCAACCGGCGGCCCGTAATCGAGACGACCTTGCGCGATATTCATGGCGGGCCGGCGCCGCTTACGTGCGCTCGAGACGGCGTATAAGGCTACGCGGTGATGATTCCTTGAGCGATTTGCCACGGCCCGACAGACTCGGATTGGTCATAAAGTAGTTGTGAGCGTTGAAGGGCTCCTCTCCCTCGGCCGGTTTTATGCGATTCGATGTCCCGTCAGGTAGTAGTTTCCAACTTTGTTCATTGTCCTTGAGATTCGCCACCATGATCTGATCGAGCACCTGCTCGTGCACGGTGGGATTGAGAATCGGACACAAGACCTCGACGCGGCGATCGAGGTTGCGCGGCATCATGTCGGCGGAGGAGATGTAGACCGCCGCCTTCGGATGCGGCAGCCCGTGGCCGGCGCCGAAGCAATAGATGCGGCTGTGCTCGAGGAAACGGCCGATGATGGATTTCACCCGGATGTTCTCCGACAGCCCGGGCAATCCGGGCCGCAGGCAACAGATGCCGCGCACCACGAGATCGACCGTCACGCCCGCGCGCGAGGCCTGATACAGCATGTCGATGATCTCGGGATCGACCAGCGCGTTGTCCTTCATCCAGATCGCCGCCGGGCGGCCGGCGCGGGCATGGGCAATCTCCTGCTCGATGTGCTCGCAGATGCGGTCGCGCAACGTGAGCGGGGATACGGCCATCCGTTGCAGCTCGGCGGGCTCCGCATACCCGGTCACGTAGTTGAAGATGTGCGCGACGTCGCGCGCGATCACCGGGTCGGAGGTGAAGAAGGAGAGGTCGGTATAGATCCGGGCGGTGACCGGATGATAATTGCCGGTCCCGACATGGACGTAGGACGCCAGCGCTCCACCTTCGCGGCGCACCACCATCGACAGCTTGGCATGGGTCTTGAGCTCGATGAAGCCGTAGACGACCTGCGCGCCGGCGCGCTCGAGCGCGCGCGACCAGCGGATATTGGCCTCTTCGTCGAAGCGGGCTTTGAGCTCGATCAGGGCGGTGACCGATTTTCCGGCTTCAGCCGCCTCGACCAGCGCCCGCACGATCGGGGACTCGGCCGAGGTGCGGTAGAGCGTCTGCTTGATGGCGACGACGTCGGGGTCGCGCGCGGCCTGTTGCAGGAACTGCACCACGACGTCGAACGATTCGTAGGGATGGTGGACGACGAGGTCCTTCTGGCGAATGGCCGCGAAGCAATCCCCGGCATGATCGCGAATGCGCTCGGGATAGCGCGGATTGTAGGGCACGAATTCGAGATCGGGTCGGTCCAAACTCATGAGCTGCGACAGCTCAGTGAGCGCCAGCACGCCGTCGACCAGAAAAACCTCGTCGTCGGCGCATGCCAGCGCCCGCTGCACGAACCGGCGCAGCTCCGCCGGCATGGCGGCCTCGAGCTCGAGCCGGATCACCGAGCCGCGCCGGCGACGCTTGAGGACCGTCTCGAACTCACGCACCAGGTCTTCCGCCTCTTCCTCGATCTCGATCTCGGAATCGCGGACGACGCGGAAGGCGCCCTGTCCCTTGACCACGTAGCCGGGGAACAGCCGCGCGATGAACAGCCCGATCACCTGCTCGAGCGTGATCACCCGGGCCGCGGCCGCGCCGTCGGCGCTCGGCAGCCGGACGAAGCGGTCGATCTTGTTCGGCATGCGGATGAGCGCATTCATCGCCTTGCCGTCGCTCGCGCGCGCGAGCTGGAGCGCGATGGTAAAGCCGAGATTGGGGATGAACGGGAACGGATGCGCCGGATCGATGGCCAGCGGGGTCAGCAAGGGAAAGATGTGCTGAAGGAAATGGTCCTCCAGCCAGGTCTTTTCCTTCTTCGTCACATCGGGTCCGTCGACCAGGACAATGCCCTGCTCGGCCAGCATCTGCCGCAGCTCGCGCCAGCGCTTCTGCTGATCGCTCGCCAGCGCGCCCACTGCCTCCCCGATGCGGCTGAGCTGCTCGGCCGGGGTGAGGCCGTCCGGGCTCTTGATGGCGATGCCGGCGCGCAGCTGGCCTTTGAGGCCGGCGACGCGAACCATGAAGAACTCGTCGAGATTGTTGGCGGAAATCGAGAGGAAGCGAACGCGCTCGAGCAGCGGATGGCTGTTGTTCTCGGATTCTTCGAGCACCCGCCGGTTGAAATGGAGCCACGACAGCTCGCGGTTGATGAACCGCTCGGGGCTGGCCATGAGCTCGAACGAGGGCGTGGGATCGGGCGGCGGCGAGACCGCCGCCACGGCTGATGCCGCCGCGGCTTCCTCTTTCAAAACAATGGTTTGGCTGCGATCAGCCATGATCGAACGCGGTTTGCGAGGGGTGCACCATCGCCATCCTTGGTGACGGCTTCATGACATAAGCGCTGGCGCGCGGAGAGCGTCAAGTCTCTGGCGGGCGCAGGAGCTCGGCGGCCAATGCCCTGGTTAACGGCCGCTTCTGGCGCATCGCCTCGCGGTCGAGCCGCGCCACCACCGCCCGCGCCGCGGCGAAGGAGCGTTCGATCCGCGTCGCCAGGTAGCCGATGAGCCCTTCATCGACGGCAACCTGCCGGTCGCTGAAAAGTTTCACCAGCACCGCGCGCAACAGCGTGTCGTCGGGTGGCGTCATGGCGACCACGGGCAGCGCCTTGAGGCGCGAGCCGAGGTCGCGGATGGCGAAGGTCGCAGGCGCCACGCGCGCGGTGAGCAGCACGAAAGCCTGCTCCTCGCGCGCCAGATTGACGAGGTGAAAGAGCGCGCGCTCGTCGAACGCACCGGCGGCGAGATCCTCCACGACGAGCGCGCCGGTGGCGAGCGCCCCGGGCACCCCGGCCTGATCCAGCGCGTGGGCCGATACCCGGCGCGCGCCCGCCGCCTGCGCCCAGACGGAGGCGAGATGGCTCTTGCCCGAGCCCTCCGGACCGGTGAGCAACATCATGGGATGGGGCCAAACCGGCCAGCCATCGATGAGCGCGAGCGCGGCCGCGTTCGACGGCCCGCTCAGGAAATCCTCGCGCGCGAAGCTTTCGGGGTGTTCGAGCACCAATGCGAGTTGACGCGGAGCCGCGGACATCACATCGGCTTTCCACCGGTGTAGAACGGGCTGGCGAAATATTGCCGCAGCCCGAAGCGCAACAACACCGCAATCGCCGCCGCCATCGGCACCGCAACCAGGAGACCGACGAAGCCGAACAGATAGCCGAAGGCGAACATGGCGAAAATCAACCAGACCGGATGCAGGCCCACGCGCTCGCCCACGAATTTGGGCGTGATGACATTGCCTTCGATGAACTGGCCGATCAGGAAAACACCGACCACGATCGCGATCCGCTTCCAGTCCGGCCAGAATTGCGCCATCGCCACGCTCGCCGCGATCATCAGTCCGGTCATCGAGCCGATATAGGGAACGAAGGTGATCATGCCGGCGATGAGGCCGATGAGCAGCGCGAAATCGAGCCCCACCAGCGTCAACCCGAGCGCGTAATAGCAACCAAGCACCGCGCACACGCCAAGCTGCCCGCGCAGGAATCCGCCGATGGCCGCGTCGATCTCGCGCGCGAGCCGGCGCACGGTGTCGCGCTGACCCAGCGGCACCCAGCCGTCCACGATGGCGATCATCAGGTGCCAGTCGCGGATGAGGTAGAAGGTGACGACCGGCATGACGATGAGGACGGAAGCGAAAGAGACCAGCGCCTTGCCGCCGGTCCACAGCGAATAGGCAAAGCTCAGGAGCCAGCTGGCCACCTGGCTCACCATATCCTGTACCGTCTTGTTCGAGTCGCCGCCCAGCCACTGCAGCCACGGGAAGTTCTGATCGAGGATGAGCTCCTTCACGCGCTTGAAGTAGCCGGGAATGTGGGTGATGAGCGCGGCGCCCTGCTGCACCAGCAGCGGAACGAGCAGCACAGTGAGCGCGATCAGGATCACGACAAAGACGCCGACGATCAGCAGCGCCGCGACGGTGCGGTTGACGCCGAGGCGCTCGAGGCGGTCGGCAAACGGCGCCAGCATGTAGGCGAGCGCAACACCGGCCACGAACGGGAGCAAGATGTCGTGGAGCAGCCACAGCACCGCGGCAAACGCGACCAGGACCATCAGCCAGAACGCAAGATGGCGTCCGTGGATCATCGGATCACCCCCTTCCAACACCCTCGTCCGGAGCTAGTGTCCCTTTGGTTCCGAAGTTCGCACATCTTTGCGGCAACCTCTGACGCGAACTTCGGGTTCGAGGCACTAGCGCCCGGCTCAGGAGCGGATTTCCGCCGCGTTCATGTGGCGCACCCACTCGGCGACATAGAAGCCAATGGAAAGCAAGGTCAAGGCCGTGACCACGGCGGTTAGCGCCATCACCGCGAGGCTCGCGTCGAATTCGAATCCGACCGCGGCCATGACCACGCAGGCGAGCGAGATTTGCGCAACCGTGTTGAGCTTGGACACGCCCAGCGGCTTGAGCGGCACGGGCTTGTCCACCAGCCACGACAGGATCACCGCGCTCACGATCATGATGTCGCGCGAAACGACCAGGATGACGAGCCAGCGCGGCACCGCATCGGTGATGCCAAGCGCGACATAGATCGACACCAGCATCGCCTTGTCGGCGAGGGGGTCGAGATAGGCGCCTAGCTCGGTGGCCATGCCGAAGCGCTTGGCCAGGAAGCCGTCGACCGCGTCGGTGATGCCGGCGGCGAGAAACAGCACAAAGGCAACCCGCATCTCACCCGCGGTGATCGCCCAGACCACGACCGGTACCAGCAGGATGCGGCCCAGCGTAATAAGGTTCGGAATGCTCAACTCGGCGCCCCGGCTTGGCTCACGTTCCGCCCGTCATCATGCGGATCGGCGCGAGCCGAATTGCATGAGATCATCGCCCGGCTCGGGTCAATATCCGAGATCGGCGGCCGGCGCGGCGGGCCATCCAGCGCCCAGTATAGCCGCGATCAAGCCATTGCACAGTCACGGATTCCCAAGTACCGAAGCGCCGGCAGGCAAGGACGAGCTGTGACAAACAAGAGCCTCACCTGGTGAGCGCATGGCCCGCGAGCGCGTCGCCGTCCTGATTTCCGGGCGCGGCTCCAACATGGCCGCGCTGATCGAGGCCGCCAAGGAGGCGTCGTATCCGGCCGAAGTCGTGCTGGTGGTGTCCAACCGGCCGGAAGCCGCGGGCCTTGCACGCGCCCAGGCGCTCGGCATTGCGACCGCGGTCGTCGACCATCGCCCGCACGGCAAGGACCGCGCCGCGTTCGAACGGATGCTGGAGGCAACGCTCGAGCAGCAGCGGGTGCAGCTCATCTGTCTCGGCGGCTTCATGCGGCTGTTCACGGCAGAATTCGTACTGCGCTGGCAAGGCCGCATGCTCAACATCCACCCTTCTCTCCTGCCGTCGTTTCCCGGTCTCGATCCGCACGGACAGGCGCTGCGCGCGGGGGTGAAGATTTCTGGCGCAACGGTGCATTTCGTGGTTGCGGAAACCGATGCCGGCCCGATCGTCGCGCAGGCGGCGGTGCCCGTTCGCGACGACGACAATGCCGACACGCTGGCGGCGCGCGTGCTCGCGGCCGAGCATCAGCTGTATCCGCGCGCGCTCGCGCTGGTCGCCGCCGGGCGCGTGAAGATCGTGGATGGCCGCTGCCGGATCGAGGGCGCGGATGATGCGGCCGGCGCCTTGCTCGTGCCGAAGCACGGATAGCGGGCGACAACCGACGAATGGAGGAGATGAATGCAAAACCCCCGGCGCAATGGCCGGGGGCTACGGGAAAACTCGCTGGCCTAGATCGGCCGTCCCGTCACGTCAGGACACCTTAAGATTTTCCGCTGATGTCTTGCCGCGATTGGTCACGAGCTCGTACTCGACAGTTTGACCTTCGTTGAGCGTGCTGAGACCAGCGCGCTCCACCGCGGAGATGTGGACGAACACGTCCTTGTCGCCGCTCGAGGGTCGAATGAACCCGTAGCCTTTAGTTGGATTGAACCATTTGACGGTGCCCTTTTGCATCGTCTGTCTCCCAGTCAGTGAAGTCTCAAGTGAATGACGCGCAACCGCATCGCTGCAGACCGCGCCACAACCCGGGTTTTGGGAAGATCCGAAGCGAGTGCGGCCTCTCGGCACGTCACGGCCGGAGCGGCCAAAATCCGAATTACCGCGAAAGAAATACGAAAAATGCGGCCTTAGCAAGGCTTCGTGATAGTGCACGGAGATCTGATCGCAGAAGCGGAAGCTCATACGCCGCCCGGTGTTATGATCAATTACAAGACGCAATGAAAGCAGGGGAAGATGCATGGCCACGATAGCCTCGAACACCGAACCGACGCACGAGCCGAAGCCGGTCATCCCGCCGCTGGCCTCGTTCTATGCACACAGTCGGGATCTGGCGTGGCTCGTCGTCCGCCTCACCGCGGGCGGGATGCTGCTGGTGCACGGCATCATGAAAGTCATGCCGATGTCCGAGAAGGGCTTCGCCGCGACGATCGAGGCGTTCGCCACCGGCAGCATGGCCCGCCGCGGCATCGAGCCCGCGATAGCCGCCGCCTATGCCGTGTTCTTTCTTGAAACCATCGGCGCAGTGTTGATCATCCTCGGGTTGTTCACGCGCTTTTTCGCCGCAGCGCTCGCCATCGAGTTCGCCGTCATCACCTTCGTGGCGCATTGGCCGGCCGGATTCGCCGCCGGGCGCGGCGGATGGGAATATCCGCTGTTCTGGGGCCTCATCTTCTTCGCCATCGCATTGCGCGGCGGCGGGCCCTATTCGCTCGACCGCAAGCTCGGCTGGGAGCTGTAGCCAGGGGCTCAGACGGATCGGCGCGCAAACGCGCTTGCCCTTCCAGGCGCCGATCCGGCAGCGTGCGCGCCGTATCGCTACTCCGCGGCGCCGACCTTCTCGGCGTGCGCGGTCTGCTTCGAGCGGCGCCACAGGCCGCCCACGACCAGCACGAGAATCGCGCCGACCAGAGCGCTAAACAGCACAATGTAGTGGAAGCCTTCGGGGCCGAAGCGGGGCTCGAGATAGCCCTGCACCACCGGATCGGTGGCGATGACCTCGCCGACGATCCAGCCCAGCAGCGCCGCCCCGGCCCAAACCAGGATGGGGTAGCGGTCGAGCAGCGCCATGATCAGCGCGGCTCCGGCCACGATCAGAGGAATGCTGACCCCGAGACCAATGATGAGCAAAGCCATATTGCCCTGGGCGGCCGCCGCAATCGCAATCACGTTGTCGAGACTCATGATGATGTCGGCAATCGCGACGATGCGAACCGCCCGCCAAAGATGCTCCACTGCCTCGACCTCGCTCTCGTCGGGATCCTCCGGCACCAGGAGCTTGGCCGCGATGTAGAACAGTGCGAGTCCGCCGACGATCTTGAGCCACGGCAGCAGCATCAGCGAGGCGACGACGGCAGTGAAGACGATGCGCAACAGCACCGCCACCCCGGCGCCCAGCACCATGCCCCACACGCGCTGGCGATAAGGCAATCCCCGGCACGCCATGGCGATGACGACCGCGTTGTCGCCGGACAGCAGGATATTGATCCACATGATCTTGAGGAGGGCGACCCAGAACGTGGTGTGGCCCATATCGTTCCAGCCGCTCGTGACCATCGCGAGCCACGCGGCCGGATCCGCCATTTGTGCGATCGAACCCACTTGATGTTCCTCTCGCTCTCCCTGCCCGGGCGGCCGTTGTGCCTCACTCCGCCCGGATAGGCCCCAATCTACAGGCGAGAGCCCACTGGTGGCCAGCGCGCCAAAGCGCCGCGCCGCACCAAGCCCTCACCCGACGATTTCGTTCCCGGAAAAGAATTGGGCGATCTCCACGCGCGCGGTCTCGGGGGCATCGGAGCCGTGCACCGAATTCTCGCCGATCGATTTCGCATGCAGCTTGCGGATCGTACCGGGCGCCGCCTTGGCGGGATCGGTTGCACCCATGATCTCGCGATATTTCGCGATCGCGTTCTCGCCTTCGAGCACCTGCACGACCACCGGTCCGGAAATCATGAACTCCACCAGCTCGCCAAAGAACGG
>JBKPUA010000162.1:0-4887 GCA_046735815.1 Pseudomonadota bacterium | reverse complement strand
TGGACGTTGGGATTGCCGAGCACGCTCGCGAAATTGGCCAGCGAGAGATCGAACACGCCGAACCCATCCACCACCGGATTGGTGTTGGTGAGCGCACCGAGCAGCAACATGGCGACGGGATAGAGAACGAGAAACGTGAGGGCGGCCAACAGTGCGCCCGACCACAGCCAGCCGCCCACGACGCGAAGTCGGGCCGCGCGCTCGACCTTTGTTACCGGCGCGGCAAATGCAGCGGCTTCTGCCGTCACGCCATTCCCTCCGGGACCCTCGGCCTCCGTTTTTCGGCGCCTGTTGTTGTTGCAACTATGGGTACCACAGCAGGTGGAGGGTGGGCAAAGGCGCCCATGGAGACAGATTTACGCAGGATGGGATGGCTCTCGTGTCCCGGGCGAGTGCAGCGAGCGTTGGCGAGCGGAACGAGACACCGATCTCGGGTTTACCCGAGATCGGCGCTTAAAGGTGCGCAAGTCGGGTAAATAAACCCGACCCGACTTGCGTAGACCCAGCGAGAGAGTCGCGAAGCGCAAAATGTTAGGGCCACATACGTCGTATGGCCTGGGTCCCGGCTCTCGCTTCGCTCGGCCGGGACACGAGGCGGCGCATTGCGCTTCGCTCCATGCGGGCTACGATGCGGCGATGTCCGTCGTCGTCCTATCGCCGGCCGCCAGACCCGACGTTGCCGAGTTGCTGGCGCGGGCACGCGCGATCGCCGCGCTGGCGCGTGAGCGGGCGCAACAGACGGAAGCCGATCGTCGCGTCAGCGAGGATGTGATCGAGCGCATGCGGCAGGCCGACCTGTTCCGCCTCATGCAACCGCAGGCCTATGGCGGGTTCGAATACGGCTTCGACGTCTTGTCCGAGGTGGTCGCCGCCATCGCCAGCGGGTGCGGCTCGACCGGATGGGTCTATGGCCTCCTGGCTTCGCACCAGTGGCTGATCGCCTGCTTCTCGCCCGAGGCGCAAGACGAGATCTGGCGCGACCCCAACGCGCTCGCTACCGGCTCCTACGCGCCGGTCGGCCAGGCGGTGGCGGGGGACGGCGGCTACCGGCTCTCGGGCGCCGGTAGCTTCTGCAGCGGCTGCGACAATGCGCAGTGGCAGCTCCTCGGCGGGATGATCCCGCAACCGGACGGCGCCGCGAAGCCCGGCTTCTTCCTGATGCCCACGCGCGACATCATCATCGACGACAACTGGCACACCATGGGGCTCGCCGGCACCGGCAGCAAGAACATCGTCGCGCGCGACGTGTTCGTGCCCGCCCATCGCGCGCTGCCCTTCGCCGACCTGATCGACGCCAGCGCGCCCGGCATGCGCGGCAATCCCAATCCGCTCTACCGCCAATCGTTTCTCGCCGTGCTGCCGATCACCATCGTGTCGCCGGTGCTCGGCATGGCGGAGGGCGCGCTCGCCGATTTCCTCGCCATGGCTGGAGTGCGCACCACGCGCGGTGCGGTCGCCGGCGGCAACCGCCGCATGGCCGAGCTCACCACCGTGCAGCTGCGCGTCGCCGAGGCGAGCGGCTGCATCGACGCCGCGCGGCTGCTGATGGCGCGCGATCTCGCCGAGGCGTTCGCGACCACTGCACGGGGGGAAACGATCGGCGTCGACATGCGGCTGCGCAATCGTCGTGACCAGGCGTTCTGCGTGCGGCTCCTGGTGCAAGCCATCGACGCATTGTTTCTCGCGGCCGGCGGGCAGGGGCTGTTCCTGGAAAAATCGGTGCAGCGCTTCTGGCGCGACGCCCACGCAGCCGCCTCGCACATCAGCCTCAACTGGGATTCCACCGGCAGCATGTACGGCCAGCACATGCTCGGACTGGAGCCGAAGGGGCAATATTAGGCAGGCGTTACGGCCGCTTTCCGCGCATCCGTTCCACGATGCGTTCGAGCGCGTCCTCTACGGCCGCGTCCGAGACCCGTGTGCGCCGCCAGCGATAAAGCCAGCCGTGCACCAGCCAGATCACAAAAAAGCTGAACACGCCGGCGAACACCACATCGGTGAAGAAATGCGCGCCTGCCGCCATGCGCAAGACGCCGACAGCGGCGCCGAACGCAAGCGCCGTGCCGTAGGCGAGCGCGCGCCATTGCGGCGGGGTGACCGCCGCCGGGGCCAAGGTCCAGAACGCGCCCGAGGGCTCGCCGGCGATGAAAGAGCAGTTCTTGGGACAGTCGCCGCGCGGATCCCACCACGGGCGGAAATGCTCGTCGCCACCGAACTCGGCGACATCGATGGGGCGCGGGCGGCCCCAGTGCTCCTTCAATACGAGATTGGCGACGACGCCGGGCGCGAGCGCGAGGGTTACGATCATGAGCACGACGGCGCGGCCGGGAATGAGCAGCGGCCGCTGCGGCCAGATGAGCTTGCGCGCAAGCGCGAAGAATGCGGGCATGGACACGAGCGCAATCAGCCAGGTGGCGGCGTCGCGCAAGCGCAGAAACGGCGGATAGTAGGCGCGCCAGAATCCGTGCCGCTCAGGATCGAAGAACAGGGCCGCAAGCTTGAGGTCGAGATCGGGCCAGATGCCGAACACGAGGCCGACCACCACGGCGACGGCGAGCGCAATGACGAGGCCGGTTCGGTTCATGCGGCTGATCCCGGCGGGTGTCTAGCCGAGCGGCTGCGCGAGTTCAAATCGACGGCGCGCGATCAAAGCGCGCACCGCGCGAGGCATCCTGCATCTCCTGGGTACGCTTGTGTTGCAACCGATTCCGAAATCATGCAGGTTCGCGCGGGGCTTCGCCTCGCCATCTCGCCCGCTCGGCGATGCGGCGGCGAGATCGTGCGCAATCGATCAAAGGGGCTCATGACGCAGATTTCGGAAACTACCTTGCGGCAGCAGCTCGCCGATTGCCACCGCATGATGGTGATGGCGGAGCTGCTCGACTACAGCGGTCACGTCAGCGCCCGCATTCCCGGCACCGATCGCATTCTCATCCTGCCGCGCGATGCCAGCAGGGCCGGCGTCACCGCGGACGACATGCTGGTGGTCGATCTCGACGGCAAGGTGCTGGACGGCAACCGCCTGCCGCCGACCGAGACCGCCATCCATCTCGGCGTCTATCGGGCGCGCGCGGACGTCAAGGCGATCGGCCACGGCCACCCGCCGGCGGCGACCCTGTTCACCATGCTGGGGCAGCCGGTGATCGCCATGCGCAACTTCGGCTTCCGCTTCATCGGCATGCCGATCCATCCCGATCCGACCCACATCCGCACGCTCGAGCAGGGCGCCGCGGTGGCGGCAACGCTCGGCAAGCACAAATACTGCCTGCTGCGCGGCCACGGCAGCGTGGTCGCCGTCGATAGCGTACAGGAAGTATTCCTCGACAGCCTCGAAATGGAGGAGAACGCGCGCAGCACGATCCAGGCCGCAAGCCTGGCATCGGTGCTCGGGCCGCTCAAGCCGATCACGCCCGAGGAGGTCGAGCTGCTCAAGGTCAGCTTCGGTCGCAACGAGTACCGCATCGCCAAGACCTGGGAGCACTACCGCGAGAAGGCCCGGCAGGCCGGATTGCTGTGAAGCGTTGCGGCTACCGGGACGGTGTGTTTGGCGTCGTCCCCGCGAAGGGGGAGCCATATTCCAGAGGCCGGTGTATTTGGCACCACGGATCCCCGCTTGCGCGGGGACGACGCACCAACACTGACGATCATTCTCCGGCGATAATCCGCGCTCGTGTCAGAATATCCGTTGGCGTCGCGTAGAGCGCCGCGATGGCGCGATCGACTTCGCCGCCGGACATGGGCGTGACCGTGAGGCCGGAACGCTGCGCTTCGGCAAGAAAGGCCGGATCGACGACCATCGCGTCGAACGCCGCGCGCCACGCCGCGACGCGATCTGCGGGAACCTTCGCGGGCACCACGAACAACCGCCCTAACCGCTCCGGTGCGGTCAGAAAATCGTAGATCTTGCGATCGCGCTCGCTGCTCAGGAGATCGCCGCCGAACGGCACGTCGCGATCCAGACCAGCTACCAGGGTGGGTGACAACCGGACGAGGAGGTCGATCTTGCGGCTGCGTAGCCAATCCTCCGGGAGCGAGGTAAAGCCGCCGCAATCGCCGTCGATCTCGCCCTTCTCCAGCGCCAAGCGCTTGTCGGCGCTGCCGGCATAGCCCTGCACCTGCTTGAGCCTGACGCCGAACAGATTGCGCAACATGGCGGTGTCGATGTTGCCGGACGTACCCGGAGCGGTCGCGCCGAAGATCACTTGCTCGCGGGCTATTAGCTCGCTCCAGCGACGCACCCCAATGGCGCTGCGGGTGTAGCAGGCCCGGATATCCTCGCTGACATTGCCGATGGCGGCGAAGCTGCGGAAATCGACCTTGACGCGGTCCGGCACCGAGATCGCTTCCGTGATCAGCGAGGAGCTGAAGGTGCCGATGGCGTCCTCGGACGAATTGGCGAGCGCCATCACCGATCGCAACGAGCCGGCGCCCGGCATGTTCTGCACTACGATCGTCGGTGCACCGGCGAGAAAGCGCGCGACATGCCGCTGCACGAGCCGCGCGTAGCTATCGACCCCACCGCCGGGCGGCATGCCGACAATGATCTTGATGGTCTTGTCGCCGAACGACGCTGTCTCGGAATGCACGGATGTCGATGCAGCGAGGAGGAGTAGTGGCAGAGACAGCAGGCCGCGCCATCGTGGGCAAGCCGACACGAGCGGCTATTGCGGTTGCGGCTGCGGTGCTTGGTGGCGGCAGGCTTGCGCCTCGCCGTGCATGAGAGACCAATACCAGTCGCCGCATTTGTCGCAGCCGGCGAGCATCGTGCCCAGGACGATCAGCAAGACGATGCGTCCGGCCATGGCGGCGCGCGGCGACTGACGCCCCTCGGTTTGCGCGGTTGCTGCCGTGAACATTCTGTCGTGGGCCCCCATGCCCGGACTGTAC
>JBKPUA010000161.1:0-10297 GCA_046735815.1 Pseudomonadota bacterium | reverse complement strand
TACGATTCTAGTGCCCCTTTTGAACCCGAAGTTCGCAACCGCTCTTGGAGCACGATGCGTGCGAACTTCGGGTTCGGGCACTAGATCGCTTCGAAGAAGGCGGAGTAGATATGTTCGAGGTTGCGGCCTTCGACGCGCAAGGGTCGCGTCGGGCCATTGCGCCACGGCGAGTGGACGTCGCCCTCATTGTAGACGTGAGCGCTGCCCGGTTTCAGCGTGTAATCACGCACACGCCGCGCCTTGCCCGGTAGACCTTCGCTCGGCGGCGGCGCGACGATCGCCCAGTCGGTCATGACGGTCTCGCCCGCCGCCTGTCCATAGATCGCCCAGGTCGGGCCGTGATCGTGCGGCCTGCTTTGCCGCGAGCTGTGCTCGACGTGGCCGACGATGCAGAAACCCAGCTCGGGATCCTCGTAGAGAATCTGTCGTACAGAAACGTGGTCACTCAGGTACGTGGCGACAAACGCCGCGTCACTGCAGACCTCGCCGAGCAGCGCTCGCACCCGTTCGCGTCCTTCCAGTCCGGAATCGGCGGCAAGGATGCGCCGGCAGTCGGCTGCAAATTGGTCGAGCGTGCGCGACATCGTCGATTTTCCGAACGTTAGAGCTGTTTCCGCCATCGTTGAATCGACCCGGTGTCATTCCGGGGCGCGCCGAAGGCGCGAGCGCTACGCACCCAAGTCGGCTTTAGCTGACTTGGGCACAAATGAATGCCGATCTCGGGTAAACCCGAGATCGGTGTCCCCGGAATGACGGCCGAGGAATTGGGGCAAGTCAATTGGAGAGTGCTCTAGCGACGACGATACTGTCCGCCCGCGCACGGATCACCCTGTACTCCGCCGGCAGTGTTGGTCAGGTCCGACGCGGGCAGTTCGTCCTTTTCAAGCATCGTGCCGCTCTTGCGTTTCGGGTTGGGCGAGCCGGCCTTCTTGCCATTCTCTCCGCTCGCGGGCCGCTGGTCTGCATCCGAGAAGTTGGCCATGGATTTGATCCTCTATGTTTTGAGCGCGGTGAACTTGCGCAAGAGAGCGGGCCCGAAGTTCGCGCACATCGTGACGCAACAACGGTTGCGGACTTCGGATCAAAATGGCACTCGCTAGCGGCGACGATATTGTCCGCCAGCGCACGGATCTTCCTGTAGTCCGCCGGCAGTGTTGGTCAGGTCTGACGCGGGCAGTTCGTCCTTTTCAAGCGCCGTGCCGCTCTTGCGTTTCGGGTTGGGCGAGCCGGCCTTCTTGCCATTCTCTCCGCTCGCGGGCCGCTGGTCTGAATCCGAGAAGTTGGCCATGGATTTGATCCTCTATGCTTTGAGCGCGGTGAACTTGCGCAAGAGAGCGCCTTCCGCCGCCGTTCTGGCCCCAGCCTGATATGCGCGTTAGCAGCAACAGAATTCCGGAGGGCCTCAGATGAGTAGCATCAGACCGGATGACAGGCGTGCCGCCCGGCTCCAGCCCGTCTTGAATTTGTGTGGAGATTTGCAGGAGATTTTCTGCACGTAGTACAATACGACCGTTCTATAGCCGCCGATTATTGGAGAAGTCGCTATTTCGCGACGACCAACACTCCGCCTCGGCCACGCAACGACTCGCGGCTCGACCAAAATCCGCCTCAGCAACGCGGGGACCGCCTCGAACCTGGCTCACGGTCGCCTTGCTTCTCCGATTCCCTCCTCAAGCGCGCGCGACTTCTTCGCGCGAGCCGGACGACGTCGCACCGGGCATCAAATTAGATACTTGCGATATTCGCGTTGGCGAGCCTGACTGAATAGTGTTGAGCCTCCGAACCCGTCGTGGCTCCCAAAAACCAGATGCCGCCAGTCGCTGCATTCAACTCGGTATCTGCAAGCGTGCCGCGGTCGTCGATCGCGGCGCGGTCGAACTTCCGGCTATTGTGGGTCTTGCTCATGGTCTCCTCCGTTCATACAAGCTCGCCTGCCCGCCGGTGACGCCGCCGGATAAATCGCTCTGCACCGCGTAGCTGCGCGGCGTCCACGTCGCCTCCGCGTGTCCGTCAACCGTCGTCAAGAAAGCCGCGGCGAACCCTCCGCTCACCGTGTCCAACTCGGTATCGGCCAGCGTGCCTGGATTTTCGAGCGCGGCGCGACCGAGGCCCGAAGTATCGTTGGTCTTGCTCATGATCTTTTCGCCGTCAGACCTCTTTTGAACCCGAAGTTCGCAACCATGCTTGCAGCACGACGCGTGCGAACTTCGGGGCATCCGTAGCAACTAGCGCGGCAAGTGGCCGGTGGCGCCGACGAGCGCCCACTGCAAGTCGAACGGCGTGGTCAAACCCCACGGCGACACATTGATGTTGGTCCCGAGAGGAAGGCCGGGATAGCCTTCGTTGCCGCCGAACACTGCATCCAGCTCGTTGTCGTGCAATTCTCGGTCCTGCGTGGCGCGACCGAGGCTCGAATTGCTCATGATCTTTCTCCGTCAGAACAGCGAACGGACCATCCGATCGCTGGTGCGCCACCCTGGCTCAACGCTCCCGCCGCTGCTGTGAACCGCCTCACTGGCCGCACCCGAATCAGAAATTTCGTGCTGGCCGTCACATCGGCGGGGATCGCGGTCGGGACGCGACGGGCGTGGTTGTTTTTAGACGGGTTCGCCGGTAACCCGCCTTTCGTGATGGCCGTCACAGCGGCGCAAACAGCTGGACGTCAGATTGTGCCGAGATCATTCAATGAGCGATTGGAGCAGGTATTATGGCCACCGCAATCAACGCCCCCGCAACGAGCGAGCAGGTGTGCGAGACGGCACGGGAGCTGACCGAGGACGAGCTTGCTCTCGTCTCGGGAGGGAAGGCATCGTCGAATTCGACAATGCAATCTGACGTTAACCCTCAGTGAGTCCTGCGAACACAGTGGACGGGGACGGGATGGACTCAGACGCCGGCCAGGATCCGTAACATCCGGTCGAACCGATCGCCCGCCATCGAGACATTGTCCAAGATCGCGCCATCGAGCTCGTCTTTCAAAATGGCGTCTGCGGCGAGATCCTGTCCATCATTGCCGCTCAGCCGATGCTCGGCTTCGCGCAGTCGATCGGCGAGAAACACCGCCAGCGCCTTGTAGAAGCGGCTTCCGAACGGGGCGTCCGATGCGAGCTTCCGCAGGAGGATGTTCTTGTCGAGCGACAGGATCAGGCACTCGCCCTCGGCCGCGACAGTTGCCGACGGCGGCGCCGAATCGACCATGGACATCTCACCCACGATCTCGCCGACGCCCCTCCGCGCGACGATCCCAACGTCCTTGACCGCGACAGAAAGTCGGCCCTCGAGCAACAGAATCATCGAATCGATGGACCTGCCCTGCTCGATCAGGATTTCGCCGTCCTTCACCCGTCGCCGAACGCCGACGCGAGCCAGCCAATCGATATCGGCATCCGTCAGCAGCCCGAATATGTAGAGGACCTTGCGCAATGGAGCTCCACCGAAGCTAGAGCAGCTGGCGCTTGGCGAACTCGCCGAACACGCCGGGGGAAGCGCTCAACTCCCGAAATGTTCCCGACTGGACGAGCCTTCCGGCCACCAGCACGAGGATGCGGTCGGCGTGCTGCACCGTGCTGAGCCGATGCGCGATGACGATACGCGTCACATTGAGCCTGGCCAGCGAGGTGCTCACGATCGATTGCGTCTGGTTATCGAGCGCGCTCGTCGCCTCGTCGAACAGGAGGAGACGGGGACGGCGAATCAAGGCGCGCGCAATCATCAGCCGCTGCCGCTGCCCGCCGGAAAGGGTGCTCACGCCCTCCGCAATCGCGGTATGCATTCCCATCGGCATGGCCCGAATGTCGGCGTCAAGGCCGGCAAGCCGAGCGGCTTCCCATACCTCGTTCATCGGCAACTGCATGGCGCCGCCGCAAATGTTCTCGTAGATGCTGCCGGTCATCAGCTTGGAATTCTGCAACACGACACCGATCTGTCGGCGCACGCCACCGATGTCGAGCGTATCGATGGCCTTGCCGTCGAAGAAGATCGCGCCGGATTCCGGCTGCTCAAACCCCAACAGCAGCCGGAAGATCGTGGATTTGCCGCTGCCGGACGGCCCGACAAGAGCGACATACTCTCCCTGCGTCACCCGAATGGTGACGTCGTCGAGAACCGGCGGCCCGCTCGGTAGATAGCGAAAGGTGACCCGCGAGAGCTCGAGCGCTCCCGACAGCTCGCCCGGCGGCTTTTGTTCCTCGGGGCTTTCGATCGCTCCGGCCATGAGCGGCCGGATGCGGGAAAAATACGGAACCGCGATCAGCGACTCGCCGGCGGCTGCGGCCCAGTCGCCGATCGCCGCCATGGATTGGCCGAAGGCGGCAAAGAAGGCGAGGAAGGCGCCGAGATCGAGCGCGAGTTTGCTCCCGGAGCCGCCTTCGACTGCGGCGAACACGATCAGCGTAGCGACGGTCGGAAATGCCGCTTCGATTATTCTCAGCACGTTTGCAGCGCGCTGGGATGCGATGAAGTGCCGTTTCTGCGCCGCGAATCGTTTTCCCCAGACCGCAAGCGCGCGGATCGTTGCGCCTGCGACCCTGAGCTTGCCTACCCCGGTTAGAAGCTGCAGCACGACGCCATCGACCTTGCCCCGCAGCTCGACATGCCGCCGTTCGTGATAGAGCCGCACCGCGTTGATGGCGACGATCAGCACCCCGCGCAACGCCGCCAGCGCCAGCGCGATCCAGGCCAACCGCACATCGTAATAGAACATCAGCGCAAGACTGAAGAGTCCGAACACGCCGGCCAGCAATCCGCGCAGGGTTCGGCCGGTTGCAACGCGGCGGATGGCATCGATCCCCAGGGTGCGATCGGCGAGATCGCCCACCGTGTACTGCCGGAAGAACGACACCGGGAGCCGGAGCAGACGGTCAATGATGGCGGCTTGGAGCTTCCAGTCGAGCAAACCCTCGAGCCGGAGCATGGCGATGCCCTGCATCGCTTGCAGGCTTGCCATGGTAATCGCGACAACGATGAGCGCCGCGGTGAGGTAGCCGAGTTGATCGAACTCGGTGCGCGGGATCACCGAGTTGACGAGCACCTGGGTGATGAGGGGCGCAGCCAAAGTCAGCGCACCCATCGCGAGCACGCCGAATATGATTCGGCCGGCATTGGCGCGAACGTGCCGCGTGCAGAATTTCAGCAAGTCCCACGGGGAAAGCGACCCCGACGGCAGCTTCGGATAGAACATCGCGGCTTCCGCCGCCAACTCCGACGCCAGCGATTCGTCCACGACGCGAGATCCCGGCGATCCGGGCTCCAGCATCACGTAGCGGCGGGACATGGGGATGAGCGCGACCGGGCGCCGGGCCTCGCCACGCCAGGCAATCAGCGGCCCCACGTTCCAGCGCCACCACCCCGGTCGCAGAAGCGTTTGGCGCATGCGCAGCCGCGACGCCCGCGCGATCTCCATAACGTCGCTGAAATCGTGTCGCGCCAGTCGCCTGCCGGGAGGTTGAACAATCGTCACGCCGGTCGCATCGCCCGCGGCGCGGCACGCTGCAAAGAGTGGCCCCGCTCCGGGCTCTTCATATTCCGTCGGTCGAGCTTGCGGGGCGATCACCCTGGCGAGGTCGCTGAAGAGCTCATGAGCCTTCGCCTTGGCAAGATTGGTCCGATCGGCGAGCCGCCGCGATTCCATATCGGCGACGGTTGAAAGACGGAGGCGAATGCACTCCATGGCGAGGACATGAAAACGATCGAGCGCACGCCAAAGCTCGTCGCCCGTCGGCGCCTCGCTGCGCACCCGAACGGCGGCACTACCGGCGGCCTTGACCCGTGTTCCCGATGCAAGCGGCAACGGCGGGTCGGCGAACCTGCTCGGCATGTCGAGTCCCATGTATCGGATCTCGCCGCGTTCGCAGGATGCCCAAACGACACCGCGCGCGGCTGCGCGCAGTTGCTCACCTGGTGCGAGCTCGACCAGCGATCCGGCTTCGGCTTCGCGCACCGTCCAATCAACGGCTGTTCCGGCCGTTGCCGCGCCGAGGCGCGCGATCCACGCCTCGATCAGCGCGATGTCGCCGATGCTTTCGCGGGCTGCCACGAGCACTTCGGTTCCCGGTCCGCCGACCGCGATGACACCGATAGGGTCGGCCGTCCCCCCGACATTCGGAAGACCCAAAATGATTTCGCCGCTTTCCACGCGAAACAGGTGATGCCGCGGTCGCTCGGATCCTGCGCCAATGGGCTGGGCGAACAAATCGACATGGCCGGCGACGATCCGCAAAACGCGCTCGTGATCACCGAGCGACCACGGCCGGCGACCATCGAGCGCAATGCGCTCGCACTGCAGCGGAACCGGATCTTCCGCCATGACCGCCGGGAAAGCCCCTGCTCGTATTCCTGACGTTTCGCTCATTCTTGCGCTATCAGCCGCGCGTATGCTCCGCGCATCGCCATCAGCTCTTCGTGCCTGCCGCGCTCTGCGACTTTGCCCTGCTCCAGCACGATGATCTCGTCGCAATCGCGAATCGTGCTCAGGCGATGCGCAATGATGACGCACGCGCATCCGCGACGCCGCAAATTGTCGTCGATCTCCTTTTCGACGACCGGATCGAGAGACCCGGTCGCCTCATCGAGTACGATCAGCGAAGGATTGCCCACCAGTGCCCGCGCAATCTCGATCCGCTGCCTTTGGCCGCCGCTGAAGTTCGTGCCGCCCTCGCTCACGTAGCAATCGTAGTTGCCGGGGCGTGTCGCAATCTCGTCGTGGATCGAGGCGTCCTTGAGCGCCTGCGATAGATCGACGTCGGACACGCTCGCGTCCCAGAGAGCGAGATTGTCTCGCAGCGTGCCTTCGAACAGAAAGATATCCTGGTCCACATAGGCGATCGAATTCGCGAAGATTTGCGCGGGGATTTCGGACAGCAACCGACCATCGAATCGAATCTCGCCGGCCCAGGGCGCGTACAGGCCGCAGATCAGGCGTCCGACCGTCGACTTGCCGCTGCCCGAGCTGCCGACCAGGGCGATGCGCATGCCCGGCTCGAGAGCGAGCGAGAGCCCATCGATCAAGGGCGGCTCCATGGCGGAATAGCCGAATCGTATGGCTTTGAGCTCGAGCCGACCAAACAGCTTCGGCGGCATGTCGGCGGACGATGGTTGGGAACGCTCCGCGGAGCTCGCAGGATAGTTGTACACGTCGTCGAGCCGCGCGAGCCCGCCGGCGATCGTTTGGACGCTCCCTGCCAGTTGCACCAGGGAGGTGATCGGGGCGCTGAAGCTCGCCATCAGCGACTGGAATGCGACCAGGCCTCCGAGCGTGAGCGCGCCCTCGATGACGCGAAGGCCGCCGACGCCGAGGATTGCGGCCATGGTCAGGCCGGCAAAAAGCGTGGGAAATATTTCGAGCGTCGCCGAGTAGAATCCGAGGTCCTGCTCGGCATTCAACGCCTTCGCCTGGATCCCGGCCCAGTACGCAAACGAATCGTCCTCGAGCCCGCTGGCCTTGAGCGTCTCGATGGTGCGGATTGCGCCGATCGTGCTGCCGAGGAGCTTGCCCTGTTCAAGGGTAAGGCTGGCGCTGAGATCCTGCCGCCGCCGGGCAATAACCTTGACGGCGAGCACATTCATCAACGACATGCCGACGCCGATCGCAGCGAGCAGAGGATCGTACAACACCATGACCGCGGCGAAGAAGACCAGCGACACGAGATTGAGGGCGTTGGTCGCTAGGCCCTCCGAAAGCAGGCGAGCAATCTGCTCGTTGATCGCTATTCGGTTCGCGATGTCGCCGGCGTGGCGCTGGGTAAAGAACTCCATCGGCAGCGCAAGCACGTGCCACAGGAATCGGCTGATCATCGTGACCGTGAGCTTGGTCTCGAGGCGCAGCAGCAACGATTGCTGGCAGGCCGTGACGAGCGCGCGGGCAATCGCCGTGGCGGCCATACCGATCAACAGCGGGATGAACCATCGGTCGGCGTGCTGAATGAGAATGTCATCGACGAAAATCTTCGAGAAAGCCGGGATCGCGATCCCGGGAACGACAAGCGCGACGCTGATCGCGAGCAGCAAAGCGACCGCCGGTTTCGAGCCGCTGAGCTCGCGAAGGAGTATGCGCAATGCCCTCGGCTTGCTGCCCGCCTTCTTGAATTCCTTCGACGGCACCAGTGCGAGAACGACGCCGGTGAACGCGGCGTCGAGCTCCGCCATGCCGATTTGCCGGCGGCCGACAGCCGGATCATTGATATGGACGCGCCCGCGATCGATCCCTTCCAGCACCACGAAATGATTGAAATTCCAGTGAATGATGCACGGCATGGGAAGCTCGTGCAGGGTCGCGGGCTCCTTGCGGAATCCCTTGGCCACGAACCCGAAGCGCCGCGCTGCTTTGAGGATGTTTCCCGCCTTGCTGCCGTCCCGCGACACGCCGCAAGCGACGCGGAGCTGCTCGAGCGGGATCCAGAGGCCATAAGAGGCGAAGATCATCGCCAGGCACGCGGCGCCGCATTCGAGCGCTTCCATCTGTAGAATGGTGGGCGTTCGCCGGATCGCGCTGCGACCGAGCCATGAGAAGGCGCGCAAGCGCGCAAGCAAGGGGTGCGGTTGCGGCTGCTCCAGGTCCAACGAGACGCTCATTGGAATGCGTGTCTATCCGCCAAGTCCGGTCAGACGCTTGATGTTCGGCAGCACGAGATCGATGGGACGCCGCGTCCGGGTCGTGATCTCGGCGCGGGCCAAGGTCCCGGTCGTCAAGCGTATCGGCGGCCCATGCCCCACCGACCATTGATAGCCCGTCGGGCTCGCGGCATCGCGCTGCAGCTCGACCACCGCAGCATAGGGTGCTCCATCACGCGAGAATCGCTGCACCAAGGTATCGTTGTGCAGCACGGCGAGCATGCCCTGCGGAGTCATCGGGAAGTCGGAAATGCTGCGAACCGTACCGACCAGCGTGCCAAACTCCTCGCGTCGCACCGTCGTGGGCTCGACGCGAACCGTCATCCCCGGCTTGACGTCTTTCCCGCGTTCGCCCGGGATATAGACGACCGCCGCGAGCGTCAGGCCTTCACTCTCGATCTGGATGACCGGCGTGCCAACGGCCAGGACGGAGCCTGCGGACACCTTGATCTCGATGACGCGACCGTCGATCGGGCTCACCACCTCCGAGCTCCGCCCGAGCTCGCCGGCGAGCTGCTCCATTTGCCGGCGGGCGTCGTTGACGCGAAAGAGCGACTGCTGACGATCCCGCTCGCGTTGAGATTCGAGATCGAGCGTCTGCGTCTTCAACTTCAGGATTTCGTTCTTTGCATCGGTTACGCGCTGCTCCGCATCGGTCAGCTCGCGGCGGCGGTCCTCGACATTCCGCCGCGTCTCGTATCCCTTCGCCAAGATCCCTTCGAGCTGGCCGACCATCAACGTGAGAAAAGCAACGCGCTTCTCGGACGCCTTGATGGTCTGCTGGAGACCGGCCTCGAGTGCGGCAAAGCTCTGGGCTTTGGCGGCGAGTTCGCGGTCGGTCGTAGCCATCAAGTCGGCGTGCTCGCGCAAGCGCTCGCTGTACACCTCGACCGCATTGCGATAACGCTGCTCGCTGTCGGTTTGGGCAATTCGCGCAATGACCTGGCCCTGCGATACGCGATCGTTGACGGCAACGCCCATGGAGTCGAGCCGTCCCGCCGCGGCGGAAACGGCGTCGACGACCTGACCGCCGCCGATGATCAGAATGCCATCACCGGGTGTCTGCGTCGCGATACGGCCGACCAGGCTCCAGACAACGACCGCGGTCAATACCAGGCCGATCGCAAACGCGGCCGCCCAGTCGAACGGCCGCGCTATCCGGACCAGTTGGTCGAGCTGCTCGGGCGACGAGATCCGCTCGATCGCGGCCGCTCGAAAAATTCTCTCGTTGGCGCTGCTCATTGCCACTGAAGCGTCAACGAGTTGAAGAACCGCGAGACGTCCGCCCCCGCCTCCGTCCCGGAAGGACCGGTGAACGTTATCGCGATCACTTGCCGCCCATTGAACACGAAGCGCGCGGCAAGAACGAAGACGCTGTCGAGGATAGGCACTTCCGCAACGACGTCACGGGCTGGATACCCGCTCGCAATGAAGCGGCGCTCGCTGCGCAGCTGCGACTTGTCGTTGCGGCTGACGAGCCACTTGATGGTCGTGTCCCGCGCGCCATCGAGAATGCTGTTTGCATTTGCATTCTTGACCTGGTCGGGCGGGACATCGACATAGCTGGCGGTGAACCAGCCATCTCCGAATTCCACGACCGCCTGGGTCAACTTGAGCGAGCCGAGCTCCGGAATGGTATTGGAATGAACGTCCGGTGTTCCGGGCATCTCGACGCGGAAGCGGGCATCGC
>JBKPUA010000160.1:0-8923 GCA_046735815.1 Pseudomonadota bacterium | reverse complement strand
ATCACCAGGTGCGCGACGCCTGGGGCGGCCTGCGCACCCCGTCGGGGCAGTAGCAGATCAGCAAACGCAACCCAGTTCGTCCGCCGGAGTTATAGACCAGCGGACGGAACGCGTGGGCATTGTGCCTGCGCAAGACGTGCGAATGGCAAGAGCCGAGAGCGCGCAATGCCCACCCTACGGCGACGCGAAGATTTCAGGCGTGCACCGGCTCGCCGGCCGGTAGTGCGCCGGTGACCGCGCTCGAGCGACGCAAAGCCGGCGCGCCGTCGGGGCGAGTGGCACAATTCCTCCGCCGGCTGGGCCCCGGACTCATCACCGGCGCCTCCGACGACGATCCCTCTGGGATCGGCACCTACAGCCAGGCCGGTGCGCAGCTCGGATACGGCATCGGATGGACGATGCTGCTGACGTTTCCGTTGATGGCGGCGATACAGGAAATCAGCGCCCGCATCGGACGGACAACCGGGCAAGGAATCGCAGGAATCCTGTGTCGTCATTATCCGGGCTGGCTGCTCTACCCCATTGTCGCGCTCCTGTTTCTCGCCAACACCATCAATATCGGTGCCGATCTCTGCGCCATGGCGGACGCGGTGAAGCTCCTGATCGGCGGGCCGGGCGCGCTCTACATCGTCATCTTTGGCGCGTTGTGCGTGGTCGCGACGGTGTTCATGGATTACGCCCGCTACGTCATGGTGATGAAGTGGATGACCCTGAGCTTGTTCGCATATGTCGCGGCGTTGCTGGCAACCGACGTGGACTGGGGCGCGGCGCTCATGGGCATCTTGCTGCCGCGTGTCACGTGGAGCAGCAGTTTTTTCACGACGCTCGTCGCCATCCTGGGAACCACGATCTCGCCTTATCTTTTCTTCTGGCAGGCCTCGCAGGAGGCCGAGGACCAGCGGGTGAACCACCATGACAAGCCGCTCGTGCACGCCCCACGGCAAGCTGCAAAAGCGCTCGAGCGCATTCGCGCCGACACCCTGACCGGCATGGCCCTGTCGAACGCCATCGCGCTCGCCATCATCGTCACCACCGCGGCGACGCTCCACAAGGCCGGCATCAGCAACGTGGAAACCTCCGCGCAAGCGGCCGAGGCGCTGCGGCCGATGGCCGGCGAGTTCGCCTTTGTATTGTTCGCGCTGGGAATCGTCGGCACCGGGCTGTTGGCGATACCCGTGCTCGCGGCTTCGGCGGCCTATGCGATCGCCGAGGCCTGCCGTTGGCCGCTCGGATTGTCGCGCAAGCCGAAAGACGCGAGCGCGTTCTACGCCACCTTGGCCGCCGCCGCCGTGCTCGGAATGGCGATCACGCTGACGCCGCTCAATCCGATCCAGGCGCTCTATTGGAGCGCGGTGATCAACGGCTTGGTCGCGGTTCCGGTGATGATCGTGATGATGCTCATGACCGCGCAGCCGCGGGTGATGGGCAAGTTCACGATTGCCGGATGGCTGCGTCGGCTGGGATGGACGGCCACCATCGCCATGGCGGCATGCGTCGGCATCATGATCGTGGGCTGGTTTGTCGGTTGGTAACGCTCGCCCGCTGACGGCCTCACTCCGCCGGCGCCGCCAGGGCGCCTTGCGCCAGCCTGCGTGCCGCGCGGCGCGAGAACAGCAGGATGAGCACGGGGAGCGTGACGAGGATCACCACCGGCGCCAGCATCATGCCGCCGACCACCACGATGGCGAGCGGCTTTTGCACCTGCGATCCGATCCCGGTCGATAGCGCCGCCGGTAGCAGGCCCACACCGGCGATCACGCAGGTCATCAGAACCGGGCGCATCTGCAATTCGCCGGTGCGCAAGATCGCGGCGGTGCGATCGACCCCGGCCTCGATCAGCTGGTTGAACTGCGAAAGGATAATGATTCCGTCCATCACCGAGATGCCGAACAGCGCGATGAAGCCGATGGCGGCGGAGACGCTGAACGGAATATGCATCAGGAACAGGGCAAAGATGCCGCCGACCACCGCCATGGGGATGACGCTCATAGATAGCAATGTATCGGGCACGGAGCCGAAATTGATCCACAGCAGCAGCGCGATCAGCCCTAGACTGAGCGGCACCACGACCTTGAGCCGCGCGATGGCATCCTGCAGGTTGCCGAACTCGCCCACCCATTCGAGCCGCGAGCCCGCCGGCAACTTGACCTGCTCGGCGATCTTGCGTTGCGCCTCCTGGATCGCGCCGCCGAGGTCGCGGTCGCGCACGCTGAACTTGATCGGCAGGTAGCGCTCCTGGCCCTCGCGGTAGATGTAGGCGGCGCCGGAGACGAGCTTGATATTGGCGACCTCGCTCAGCGGAATCTGGGTGGTGGTGCCGTTGGGTCCCTGCACCCCGATGCGCAGATTCTGAATGGCGGTGGGATCCTGCCGGAACTGCGGCGCCAGCCGGACTATGATGGGGAAATGGCGATCGCTGCCGGGCTCGTAGAGGTCCCCCGCCGAGTCGCCGCCGATCGCCACCCGGATGGTCGCGTTGATGTCGCCGGGCGAGAGCCCGTAGCGCGCGGCACGCGCGCGATCGATGTCGATCTGCACCGTGGGCTGGCCGAGCGAGGTGAAGACCGCGAGATCAGTGATGCCGGGCACGGTGGCGAGCACCGCCTTGATCTTGTTGGCGGTGTCGGACAGCGCCTGCAGGTCGTTGCCGAACAGCTTGATCGAGTTCTCGCCTTTGACGCCCGACACCGCCTCGGCCACGTTGTCCTGCAGGTATTGCGAGAAGTTGAACTCGACCCCGGGAAAGTCCGCTTCGAGCTTGTGCAGGATTTCGTCGGTAAGGTCGTCCTTGTCGATGCCCTTGCGCCATTGGCTCGCCGGCCGCAGCGGCGCGAAGAATTCGGCGTTGAAGAAGCCGGCGGCATCGGTGCCGTCGTCCGGCCGTCCGTGCTGGGAGACGACCGACTCGACCTCCGGAAAGCTCGCGATCAGCGCGCGCATGCGGTTGACGTAGCTGTTGCCCTCCTCGAGCGAGATCGTCGACGGCATGGTGGCGCGGATCCACAGATTGCCTTCCTCGAGCTTGGGCAGGAATTCGAGCCCGAGCGAGCGGACCGCCAAGGCCGCCAGCAGCAGCAGCGCGCCGACGCCGGCGAGCGTCAACAGCTTGTTGGCGACGGCGATGTGCAGCGCCGGCCTGTACAAGCGATGCAGCACGCGCACCACGATGGTCTCGGTCTCGCGCACGTGCTCCGGCAGCAGGATGGCGCTGATCGCCGGCGTGATGGTGAAGGTCGCGAGCAGTCCGCCGGCGAGCGCATAGGCGTAGGTCTTGGCCATCGGCCCGAAGATATGGCCTTCGACCCCGCTGAGCGTGAACAGCGGCAGGAAGCCGGCGATGATGATGCCGGCGGCGAAGAAGATCGAGCGATTGACGTCGGCGGCGGCGTGATAGATCGCCGCCAGCTTGCCTGAAAATCCCTCGGCAGAAACGGCTGCCGCGGCGACGGCCGTCGCCGCCGCCGCCATGCCCAGGCGGCGATAGATGCTTTCTACCATGATCACCGTGGCGTCGACGATCAGACCGAAATCGATCGCGCCGACCGACAGCAGGTTGGCGGATTCGCCTCGCATCACGAGGATGCCGACGGCGAAGAACAACGCGAAGGGTATGGTGGTGGCGACGATCAGCGCGCTGCGCAGGTTGCCCAGGAACGCCCACTGCAGCAGGAAGATCAGCAGGATGCCGAACGCCATGTTGTGCAGCACCGTGCGCGTGGTGAGCTCGATCAGATCCTTGCGGTCGTAGATGCGCTCGATGCGTACCCCGGGCGGCAGGATGTTCGAGCCGTTGATGCGCTCGACCTCCTGCTCGACGCGCTTGATCGTCGGCATGCTCTGCTCGCCGCGCCGCATCAGCACGATGCCCTGCACGATGTCGTCGTCGCCATCCTTGCCGGCGATGCCCAGTCGCGGCTTCTGTCCGACCGTCACCGTCGCCACGTCGCCGACGAGCACCGGGTTGCCGCCGCTCTGGGTGACCATGGTGTTGCGCAGGTCCTCGATCGAGCGGATGAGGCCGACGCCCCGCACCACGGCCGCTTGCGGCCCGATATTGACGGTGTTGCCGCCGACATTGATGTTGCTGTTGCCCACCGCCTGCAGTAGCTGCGGCAGGGTGATCCCGTAGGCGATGAGCTTGTTGAAATCGACCTGCAGCTCGAAGGTCTTGGTCTTGCCGCCCCAGCCGATGACGTCGACCACCCCCGGCACGGCGCGGAAGCGGCGCTGCAGCACCCAATCCTGCAGGGTCTTGAGATCGAGCACGCTGTAGCCGGGCGGACCGACCAGGCGGTAGCGGAAGATCTCGCCGATCGGGCTCACCGGCGAGATCTGCGGCTGCGCGTTGTTCGGCAAGGGCGGCATCTGCGCCAGCCGATTGAGCACCTGCTGCAGCGCCTGCTCATAGGTGAAGTCGAACGAGAACTGCAGCTTCACGTCGGAGAGGCCGTAAAGCGAGATGGTGCGGATCGAGGTGAGCTTGGGCAGCCCGGCTGTCTGGGTCTCGATCGGGATCGTGATGTAGCGCTCCATCTCCTCGGCGGAGAGGCCGGGGCTCTGGGTGATCACGTCCACCATCGGCGGCGTGGGATCGGGATAGGCTTCGATGTTGAGCGCGCGGAACGCCATGACGCCGCCCGTGAGCATCATCACGAACAGCACCACCATCAGGGCGCGATGCTTCAGTGAGAACGCGACGACCGCATTCATGATCGCAAGCTTTCAGTCGCCCGAATCGGAAGAGTATCCCGGCGCGCCTGCCGCTGCCAGTCGCATCGCGGTCTGGCGGGCGGTGCCCGTCACTACAGCATTATCCCGAAAAAGCCTGCCCCGGACTTGAGCCGGGGTGGATACCGGTTTTCGGAAATAGATCATGCGGCAACAAGAAGCTAGAGCGGGATGACGCATCGAAGAGAAGTCATCCTGCTCTAGCTACCCGCCGCCGCCGTCGCCACCCGGTCGATGAAAAGGCTGCCCCTGGTGACCACGCGATCGCTCGGCGCCAAGCCGCCGAGCACCTCCACCAGATTGCCGTTGGTGAGCCCGACCTTGACCGGCCGCAGCTCGATCCCCTTGTCGTCACGCACCACCCAGACGCGGGCGGTGTCGCCTTCGAAGATGATGGCATCGCGCGGGACGGCGATCTCGGTGTCGCTCTCGCCGGTCATGATCTTCACGCTGGCGAACATCTCCGGCTTGAGCAGCCCAGCGGAATTGTCGATGGTCGCGCGCACCATCAGCCGGCGGCTGGTGGGATCGAGCATCGCGGCCTCATACGAGATGGTGGCCGGGAACACCCGGTCCGGATAGGCCAGCACCGTGAAGGCGATGGGCTGGCCGACATGAACCAGTGGCGCGTCGGTCTCGCGCACATAGGCCACCAGCCAGACCGTCGCCAGGTCGCCGATGACGAAGACCGGGTCGCTTGCGCCGCTGCCGACATATTGCCCGGGCCCGACCTTGCGCTGGACGATCGTGCCGCCGATCGGGGCATAGATCGGGGTCGCCGGATCGATGGTGCCCTTTTCCTGGAACTCGGTGATCTCCTGGTCGGTCTTGCCGAGAATGCGCAGGCGGTTGCGGGCCGCTTCCAGCGCCACCTCCGCGGAGCGCATGTCGTTCTCGGCGGCGTCGAGCACGCCCTTGGCGTTCTGCACTTCCTTGAGCGGGACGGCCTTGCCCTCGTAGAGCGAGCGTTGCCGCTTGTCGTTGATCTCCGCCAGGTTGAGTGCCGAGCGGGTCTTGTTGAGCGTGGTCGCGGCGGTGATGAAGTCGTTCTGCGCCTGCACCATGTCGGCGGCCTGCACCGTGAACAGCGGCTGGCCGACTTTGACCACGTCGCCGGGCTTGGCGAACAGCTTCATCACCCGGCCGGCATAGGGCGAGAAGATCGGAGTCGAACGATCCTCATCGACGGCGATCTTGCCCTCGGTCACCCGCTCGGATTTGAACACGCGCTGCTGCACCGGCTCGACGGTGAGCGTCGCCCACTGCGTGGGGCTGGGATAGAACAAGCCGCGCGGCCGCTTCGACTGGCTCGAGACTACGGTATCTGTTTCCGCGCCCTTGCCGTCGGTGTGGGACTTGGCGACCCACGTGACCGCGCCGACGGCGACCACGAGGCAAATGACGATCAACGCTTGCAGGCGAACCGGCAAGGCACGCACCCGGAGCTGTGGGCGATCGGGATCGCTGGACACTTTAGCTTCCACCCTCTGCGTATCCGCCTTTGTGGCGGTTCTATAAGTCGGCTTTATGACGCCTTATATCAAGCGTATCGCTATCCGCACAATTATACAAAGCGCGGACGGAGGAAATGGTCTCATTCCTTCTGTCATAAAGATTACTCCACGATGTTGCCGCGAAACATCGTCTTTCAACCTAAGGTTGCCGTTCGCACTGCAGCATCCTCTTCGCCCTGTTACGGCTGTGGCGGGGAGCAACAATGTAGCGGCGGGCCGCTGAGCATTCGAGCGCGAGGTAGTGTGCCAACACCGTCCGCTGGCGACGCCGGTGCGCACCTCACCCGTGCGAATGCGCGGCCAGCCCGTCGTGAGTGTGCGCTTCGATGCGATGATGCGCCTCGCCGGATTGATCCGCGGGATCGACGTGGATGACCACGAGCGACAGATAGTCGAAGCGGTGCAGCAGCTGGTGGCGGACCTCGGCGGCGACCGCATGCGCCTGCGCGATCGTCAGCTGCGGATCGACCGCGATGTTGAGCTCGGCGTGCAAGCGGTGCCCGAGCCAGCGCGCCCGCACCTCGGTGACCTCCTTCACCGCGCCGACGTGCTCGGCCGCGTGGCGAAGCGCGTCGACGACCTGTGGTTCGGCGCCGTCGAGCATACGCACCATGATCGCCTTTCCACTCTGGATCACGATGCCGAGGATGGCGGCGGTAATGAGCAGGCCGATGATCGGATCGGCGAGCGGATAGCCGAGCCACACCCCGATGGCGCCGAACAGCACCGCCAGGCTGGTCCAGCCGTCGACGCGGGCGTGGTAGCCGTCCGCGATCAAGGCGGCGCTGCTGATCTCGCGGCCGACGCGGATGCGAAAGATCGCGACCGCCTCGTTGCCGAGAAAGCCGACGATCGAGGCCGCGATCACCGCCCACAGGTGCGAGATATCCTGGGGATGCAGCAGCCGCGCGATGCTCTCATAGCCCGCGACGATGGCGCTCGCGAGGATGGTGACGACGATCGCCACGCCGGCCAGATCCTCGACGCGCCCATAGCCGAACGTGAAGCGTTGGCTCGGCCGCTTGCGCGCGAACCAGAATGCGATCGCAAGCGGGATGGCAGTGGTGGCGTCGCCGAAATTGTGGATGGTGTCCGCCAGCAGCGCCACGCTGCCGGAGATGAAGACCACGATCAGCTGCAGCACGGCCGTGGCCGCGAGCCCCGCGAACGACCACTTGATCGCCCACAGTCCCCGCTCATTGCTCGCGATCGAGGGATCGACAACGCCGTGCGCGTGGCCAGCCGCATGCGCATCGACATGGGCGTGGCCGTGTGGATGATGATGATCGAGCATATTCGGACCCGTTCGCTCGTCTCGAACAACGTGCAGAGCTTACAGCATCGTCAGCCGTCAAGCGTGCGGTCACCGGGTCACACCACCGCCCTTCGCCGGCCGGCGGCGATGCGCCGCGCCAGGATCTTGTCGATGCGGCGGCCGTCGAGATCGACGACCTCGAAACGCCAGCCCTGGCTGTCGAAGCTTTCGCCCACCTCGGGCAGGTGACCGAGCTCGCTGAGCACGAACCCGGCGGCGGTGTGATAGCCGCGCTCCTGCGGGACGGCGATGGACAGTCGTTCCGCCATCTCGTCCGCGGGCATGCTGCCCGCGATCAGCCATGACCCGTCGTCGCGCTGCACCGCGTCCGGTTCGACCGGGCCTTCCTCGGTCGGAAAGTCGCCGACGATGGCGCGCAGAATGTCCGCGTTGGTGACGACGCCTTCGAACTGGCCGTATTCGTCGTGCACCAGCGCCATATGGATCTTCGAGCCCTTGATCACCTGCAAGACATCGAGTGCATCGGCGGTATCGGGCACGGTCGGCGCCGGCCGCACTTGCACGCCGACGTCCGGTTGCTCGCCGCGCAGATAGGCGTCGAGCAGATCCTTGGCCTGCACGATGCCGAGCATCTCTTCCGGGGTGCCGGCGTGGACCGGCAGCCGCGAATGATGGCTCTCCACGATCGTGCGGCGGATCTCGGCAGGGTCGGCGGAGAGGTCGATCATGTCCACCTCGCGGCGCGGCGTCATCACCGCGCGGATCGGACGATCCCCCAGGCGCATGACGCCGGCGATCATCGCCCGCTCGCTCGGCTCGATCACGCCGGCGGTTTCGGCTTCGGCCATGAGCGTGTGGATCTCTTCGTCGGTGACCCGCTGCTCCGACTGCGCCCCATATCCGAGCGCGTGGAGCACTGCGCGTCCGGACGCATCCAGGAACGAGACGATAGGGGACGCGATGCGGGCGATGATGGTCATGGCCGGCGCCACGCGCACGGCGATCCGTTCCGGATCGCGCAGCGCAATCTGTTTGGGCACGAGCTCGCCGATCACGAGGGAGAAGTAAGTGATGACCGCCACCACCAGGCCGACCCCGACCGCTTCGGCGATGCTCGCGCGCAGGCCGAGCTCAATGAGCCATTCGGCCAGACGCAGCCCGATGGTGGCGCCGGAGAACGCGCCCGAGAGCACCCCGACCAAGGTGATTCCGATCTGGACCGTCGACAGGAACCGCCCCGGATCGGTGGCAAGCGCGAGCGCGCGGCGCGAACCGACAACGTCGCGGTCGACCAGCGCCTGCAGCCGGTTGCGCCGGGAGGAGACGATCGCCAGCTCCGCGAGCGCCAGCAGGCCGTTGACGAGCACCAGCGCGACCACAATCGCCAGTTCGATGTACAGCATCG
>JBKPUA010000159.1:0-4400 GCA_046735815.1 Pseudomonadota bacterium | reverse complement strand
CTGGCGGATCGGGGTCGATATCGGCGGGACCTTCACGGACGCGGCCTTGGTCGAGGAGACCAGCGGCCGTATCGGCGTTGCCAAGGTGCTGACGACTCCGGAGGACCTCGCAAAAGGTGTTCTCGGCGCCCTGACGTCTGCGATGCGCCACTACGAGGTGGTCTCCTCCGAGGTCCGGCTCCTCTCGCACGCGACGACAGTCGTGACCAATGCCATTCTCGAAGAAAGTGGCGCGCGCGCAGCGTTGATCACGACGCGCGGCTTCCGCGATGTGCTGGAGCTGCGGCGCTCGGCACGAGCGGATCTCTACAATCTGTTCCAAGATGCGCCGTCGACGCTCATCCCGCGCCGGCGCAGGCTCGAGATTACGGAGCGTGTGGGTGCCGACGGCGCAATCGTCACGCCGCTCGCCGAGAACGAGATCGACGGGCTGATCGCGGCGCTCAAGCGGGCGCGCGTCGATGCTATTGCCATTGCGCTCGTGTTCAGTTTCCTCAACCCTGAGCACGAGCGCCGCCTGGGAGCGGTGTTGCGAGCGGCGCTGCCGGAGGTGCCGGTCTATTTGTCGTCCGAAGTGCTGCCCGAGATCAAAGAGTTCGAGCGCAGCAGCACGACCGCCGTTTGCGCCTATGTCGGGCCGCTTCTCGCCTCCTATCTCGAGCGGCTGGGCGAGGTCACGCGCAGCCGCGCGCTGCCGCCGCTCTACCTGATGGGCTCGAACGGCGGCATCCTCGAAGCGCCCGAGGTCGTGGCCATGCCGGCCATGGCCGTGGAGTCCGGTCCCGCCGCTGGCGTCGTCGCCGCCGCGCTGGTTGCGCGCCAAACCGGGCGCCCTGACCTCCTCTCATTCGACATGGGCGGCACCACCGCCAAGGCGAGCCTGATCCGCGGTGGGCAGTATGAGACGACGTCGGAATACGAGGTCGGCGGCGGATCGAGCATGACCCGGTGGATGAACGGAACCGGTCATCCGATTCGCGTGCCCGTGATCGATCTCGCCGAGGTGTCGGCTGGGGGCGGATCGATTGCGTGGGTGGACCGGGCCGGAGCCCTGCGGGTCGGCCCCAAGAGCGCCGGCGCCAACCCCGGCCCCGCCTGCTATGGACGCGGCGGCACCGAGCCGACGGTCACGGACTGCGATCTCCTGTTGGGCTACCTGGACAAGCGATCGCTGCTCGGCGGGGACATGGCCGTCGACCTGACGGCAGCCGAAACCGCTGTCCGCACCCGGCTCGCCAAGCCGCTCGGCGTCGACGTGCGCACGGCCGCGGCCGCCGTCATCGATGTCGTCAATCACGCAATGGCGGAAGTCTTGAAGATCGTATCCGTCCAACGCGGCCATGACCCGCGCGATTTCGTCCTCGCCGCCTTTGGCGGGGCCGGGCCGTTGCATGCCGCCGCGCTCGCAAGCGAGCTTGGCATCGCCGAGGTGGTCTGCCCGCCGATCCCGGGAGCCTTTTCCGCGCTCGGCCTCGTCGGTACGGATTTGAAACGCGACTACGTGCAGACTGTATTCACCCTCACCAACGCCGCCGATCCCGCAGCGCTCGAGGCAGCGTTCGTCCGGCTCGAGCGCAAGGGGGCCGCGATGTTGGACCGCGCCGGGGTCGCACCGGAGCGGCGCCGTTTTGAGCGTTCCGTTGATGCGCGCTATCCGCGTCAATCCTACGAGCTCCTGGTGCCGGTGCCGCCGCGCCCGGTCGACCAAGCCATGCTGGAAAAGATTGCGGCGAGCTTCCACGATCGTCACTTGCAGACCTACGGACACGACAATCGCGAGGAGTCGGTACAGATCGTCAGCATTCGCCTCGCCGCGATCGGCACGATCCCGCCCCTCTTAGTGCGGGACAGGACGGCGCCTGCCGGGACCGATGCGGTCAAGTCGAAGCGCCAGCTCTGGTTCCGTGAAACCGGCTCTGTCGACGCCACGATCTATGACCGCAGGCGGATGCCGGCGGGACTGGAAGTGGCGGGGCCGGTCGTGATCGAATCCCTCGAGTCTACCATCCTCGTTCCGCCGGGATGGCGGGGGAGGATGAACGAGGATGGTTTCGTGCTGCTGGAGCGCCTCGGGAAGATGGAAACGAGTTCGACGTGAACGGAAAGCGCTTCAACGTGTCTGCATCACCCGGTGAAACGACGACAATGAACGGCGCGGCGCAACAGGCCGATCCCGCTACTTTCGAAATCATCAAGAACAGTCTCTACAAGATCGCCGAAGAGATGCGGGTCGTTCTGGCAAAGACCGCTTATTCACCCTTGCTGAAGTCGGCTGGTGATTATTCGTGTGGCGTGTTCAATGCTCTGGGCGAGATGGTGGCGCAAGGGCCTGATTTGCCGATCCACCTCGGTTCGATGCCCGATGCCGTGCGCGCGGTCGTCGGCGCGTTCGCGGCGGACGTGCATGATGGCGACGTCTTCATCCACAACGATCCTTACTTCGGTGGGAGCCACCTGCCGGACGTGAACGTGGTGCGGCCCGCGTTCCTCGAGGGCCGGCTGCTCGGTTACGCCTGCCTGCGCGCGCACTGGCCGGATGTCGGCTCCGCCACGCCCGGCAGCTACGGCGCGGTCACGCAGATCTTCGGCGAGGGGCTGCGGATCCCGCCGCTGCGGCTCATCAGCCGCGGGACGCTCGACGTCGACCTCGAAAGGCTGATTCTGGCGAACGTTCGTACCCCCGACGAGCGCAAAGGCGATCTCGGCGCCCAGCTCGCGGCCACGCTGCGCGCAACCGAACGCCTGAAGGCGCTCGGGGGGCGGTATGGCTGCGAGGAGCTCATCGGCTACATGGCGCAGGTGATGGATTATTCGGAACGGCTGATGCGCGCGACGATCATGGACCTGCCGGACGGACAGGGGATGTTCGAGGATTTCTGCGATGGCGATGGCATTGCCGATGACGAGCTCGGGAACGATGCGCCGTTTCGCATTCGGCTGTCCGTCAAGAAGACCGCCGACCGGCTGATCGTGGACTTTGCCGGCACCGACGCCCAGGTCAAAGGGCCGATGAACGCGCCGCTCTCGGTGACCGCATCAGGCGTCTATTGCGGCCTCAAGACCGCGCTCGACCCGAATAATCTCATCCCCCCGAATTCCGGCTGTTGGCGCAATATCGAGATCAGGGCCCCCAAGGGCTCGGTGGTGAACGCCGCGTTTCCGGCTCCGGTCGTTTATGCCAACCATGAGATCTCGCACCGCGTGGCCGACATGGTGATGGGCGCGCTCGCAAGCTTCATGCCGAAGCAGGTCATGGCCTGCAGCCAGGGTACGTCCGCGATCCTGACGCTGGGCGGCGTCGATCCCCGCAGCGGCCGGCACTATGTGTCCTATGAGACGGTGAAGGGCGGGTACGGAGCTCGACCGAACAAGGACGGCATCAACTGCATCGCCAGCGGCATCTCCAACACGATGAACACGCCAGTGGAGATCATGGAGACGGCCTTTCCGGTGCGCGTCGAGCGCTACGAGGTCAACCCGGACTCGGGCGGCGCCGGACGTTATCGCGGCGGCTGCGGCGCCATCCGGGTTTGGCGCATGCTGGAGGGCGCCGATGCGACCGGCGCATTGTGCATGGAGCGCATGACGTCGCCGCCGTTCGGTCTGCTCGGAGGCAGGGCCGGAGCCGCTGCCGTGGTGAGGCTCACGACGCCGGACGGCGCGACGCATCACCTCCCCAGCAAGGGCGCGTTCGCCGCGCCGGCGGGCTCGGTCATTCACATGATCACGCCGGGCTCCGGTGGTTTCGGCCCTGTCGCCGAGCGTGATCCGGCCGCCATCGGCCGCGACCTGCTCGATGGCTATGTAAGCGCCGCGTCGGCCGAACGTGATTACGGCATCGCCAACCCGGAAGAGTTGCGCAAGGCCGCCGCATCGGAGGATCCAGTGTGACCTACATTCCCAATTCGATTGCGGCGCGCGATGTCGCGAGCCTCGTGCACATGCAGACCGACCTGCGCAGGCATCAGCAGGAAGGCCCGATGGTCATTACGCGCGGCGAGGGTTGTCGGGTGTTCGATGATTCCGGCCGCGACTACCTCGAAGCGGTGGCGGGACTGTGGTGCGCCTCGCTGGGTTTCGGCTCCGAGCGCCTCGCCAAGGTCGCCTACGAGCAGATGCGCGAGCTCGGCTACTACCACCTCTATCGCCACCGCTCGACCGAGCCGGCGATCGCGCTTGCCGAGCATTTGCTCAAGATCGCGCCGGTGCCGATGGCCCGCGTCGTCTTCCAATGCTCAGGCTCGGAGGCGAACGACACCGCCATCAAGCTCGCTTGGTATTATTGGAACGCGGTCGGCCAGCCGCAGCGGACCAAGATCATCGCGCGCCGGATGGCCTACCACGGCAACACCTGCGCCGCCGTCAGTCTCTCGGGCAAGCCGGACATGCACGCCGGCTTC
>JBKPUA010000158.1:0-2584 GCA_046735815.1 Pseudomonadota bacterium | reverse complement strand
CTCGCCAAGTTCGGCCGCCTGCCGACGCGCAGCGACGTGCCGTCGAACCCGCCGGGCGTGGTCGAGATGCTCACGCGCAAGAAGGTCATCACGGTGCTGATGAGCCCGGACGAGGAGCGCAAGTGGCAGCGGCAGTTCGATCAGCTGTTCAAGGGGCGCTGAGTTGTGGGGCAAGAGGTCCGCGGCCACGCCGCAGGCTTACGCGGCGATATCGCAGCATAACGGCGGACCATTTGCGGCTGTAAGCGGCCGGCTGGCTAGCTTGGCGACGCTGCCCAACCTGATGCTGGTCGCTTGTGTCGTGGTTGCGGTCTGGTTCGTGGCTGTTCCACTGTCCGCGCTCGTCTACAATGCCTTTACTGAAGACACCGGCTTCGGCCCTGGCGCGTTCTCGCTCGACAACTTCGTCGAGGCCTATTCGAGCTGGCACATCCTGCGCCTGTTCCGCAACTCGTTGATCTTCGCCGTCGCCACCGCGCTCACGACCTTCATCATGGGTGCGCTGGTGGCCTGGGTGGTTGAGCGCACCGATGCGCCCGGCGCCACGCTCTTTCACACCCTGTCGCTCCTCTCGTTCGCCATTCCCGGGCTGCTGATGGCGATGGCCTGGATCTTCGTCTTCAGTCCGAACATCGGCTGGGGCAACGCCGTGCTCAAATCCTTGTTCGGTCTCAACGATGCGCCGGTGAACATCTACTCGATGGCGGGTATGACCTGGGCGCTGTCGAGCCACTATTTTCCGCTTGCCTATCTGGCGCTGGGACCGGCGCTGCGCGTGCTCGACGTGCGCATGGAGGAGGCCGCGCTGATGTCGGGCGCAAACTACCCGCAGGTGTTCACCCGGGTCACCGTGCCGCTGCTGCGGCCCGCCATCCTGTCCGCGTTGCTGCTCTTGTTCGTCATGGGCATGGCCTCTTACGAGGTCCCGCGTTTGATCGGCCGGCCGGCGCGCATCGACGTGTTCACCACCGACATCCAGGGCGCCATCATTTCGACGCCGCCGGCATTCGGGGTCGCGAGCGCGCTCGGCCTAACACTGCTCGCGATCTGCGTGCTCGCCGTGCTGTTTTATCGCCGCGCGACGCGCCATGCGGAAGCCTTCGCCACCATCACCGGCAAGGGCTACCGGCCCACGCGCGTGCGGCTCGGGCGCTGGCGCTGGCCGGTCGCGCTCGGCATCGGCGCGATGTTCGTGCTCGCGCTCGGATTGCCGCTCCTCACGCTGATCTGGCAATCGTTCTTCCGCAACCTGGCGCAGCCGTTCTTCTCCTCGCCGGCGCAAGCCACGCTCGATAATTACGACTTCATCCTGCGCTATCCGATTTTCCTCGCGGCGGTGAAAACCAGCGTGCTGCTTGGGGCGATGGCGGCAACGATCGTCGCCGGGCTGACATTCGTCATGGCCTGGATCGCGCACCGCGCGTTGCCGCGCTACGGCTTCATCCTTGACGCGCTCGCCTTCGCGCCGATCGCCATCCCCGGCGTGATCGTGGGCGCCGGAATTCTGGTTGCCTATCTCATGCTACCGATCCCGATCTACAACACGATCTGGATCCTGCTGGTCGCCTATGTGACCCTCTATCTGCCCTACGGCATGCGATTCGCGTCTAGCGGGATCACCCAGATTCATCGCGAGCTCGAGGAAGTGGCGGCGGTGTCGGGTGCCGGACTCGGCCGCATCTTCAGCCGCATCATGCTGCCGCTGTTGGCGCCGGTACTGCTGGCGGGCTGGATCTACGTGTTCGTGCTGGCGGTGCGCGAGCTCGGCGCCTCGATCTTCCTCGTCGGCCCCGGCACCCACGTGCTCGGCACCATCAGCCTGACCATGTGGGAGGAGGGCGGCAGCTACGGCGCGGTGGCGGCTCTCGGCGTCGTGCAGATTGTGCCGCTCATCGCCATCGTCGCCGGCCTGCGCGCGATCGAGCTGCGCATCCAGCGCCGCGCGGAGGTGCCGCAGCCATAGGGTGGCGGTGAAAACAAATCGCCTCCCGGAATGATCCGGGAGGCGTTCGAAGCTCCTTCAAGGCGTGCGAAACGTCAAGCCGCGGCGGCGAGATTGCCGAAGCGTTTGAGGTTGTCTTTCTGCTTCTCGTTGCGCGGCGGCAGCTTGAACAGGCGCGCCGCGGTGCCGCCGAGGATGTTGTGCTTGGCCTTCTCGGAGAGGAACGGCAGGTCGTAGATCGTGCTCGGCAGGTCGAAGTCCCAGTGCGGATAGTCCGACGAGTAGAGCAGCTGCGTCTCCGCGTTGATCATGCGGAAGGTACATTCCAAAGCCTGACGATCCTGAATCTCCATCGGCTGCGAGGAGTAGTACATGTCGCGCATGTAGTCCGACGGCTTCTTCTTGAGGATCGGAGCTTCCGACGGGCGCATCATGTATTCGTGGTCGAGCCGCTGCATCAGGAACGGGACCCACGCGAGCCCCGATTCGATCCAGATCACAGGCAGCTTGGGGAAGCGCTCGCCCATGCCGTTGATGACCCAGTTGGTCAGGTGCAGGATGTTGTAGAAGGTGAAGCCGAGCGCGTGCACCGACAGGAAGCGGTTGCAGGCGCGGAACACCGGCTCGTTCCAGTTCGGCCCG
>JBKPUA010000157.1:0-2791 GCA_046735815.1 Pseudomonadota bacterium | reverse complement strand
GCGGCGGCGCCCTTGGCGCACCGCCGGGGATTTGGTAGGCCCCGAGCATGGCACTCAACGAGACGGCGACGGCGGAAGCGGGGCGCGATTTCATCCGCGACATCATCGAGGCGGACCTCGCAGCCAAACGCCACGCCGGCGTCGTGACGCGCTTTCCGCCCGAGCCCAACGGCTATCTCCACATCGGCCATGCCAAGGCGATCTGCCTCAACTTCGGCGTGGCGCAGGAGTTCGGCGGCCGCTGCCATCTACGCTTCGACGACACCAACCCCACCAAGGAGGAGCAGGAATATATCGACGCCATCGAGTGCGACGTGCGCTGGCTCGGTTTCGATTGGGGAGGGCACCTCTATCACGCCTCGGACTATTTCGAGCAGCTGTACGCCTGGGCGGAGCATTTGATCCACGCAGGCAAAGCCTATGTCGACGACCAGTCGCAGGACGAGATGCGGGCCAACCGCGGCACGCTGACAGAGCCGGGACGCAACAGTCCGTGGCGCGAGCGAACGGTGGAGGAGAACCTCGACCTGTTCCGCCGCATGCGTGCCGGCGAGTTCCCCAACGGCGCGCGGGTGCTGCGGGCGAAGATCGACATGGCGGCGGGCAACATCAATCTCCGCGACCCGGTGCTCTACCGCATCCTGCATGCGAGCCATCCTCGCACCGGCACCGCGTGGAGCATCTATCCGAGTTACGACTTCGCCCACGGCCAGTCGGACGCCATCGAGCACATCACCCACTCGCTCTGCACGCTCGAATTCGAAGACCACCGGCCCCTGTACGACTGGTTCCTCGACAATCTTCCGGTGCCATCGCGGCCGCGGCAGTACGAGTTCGCCCGCCTCAACCTCACCCACACGGTGCTGTCCAAGCGCGTCCTGACCGAGCTGGTGCGCGGCGGCCATGTAAAAGGCTGGGACGATCCCCGCATGCCGACTTTGGCCGGGCTGCGCCGGCGCGGCGTTCCGCCCGAGGCGATCCGCGATTTCGTCAAGCGCATCGGGGTCGCCAAGGCCAACAGCGTCGTAGACGTCGCCATGTTCGATTTCTCCGTTCGCGAGGTGCTGAACCGGACGGCATTGCGGCGCATGGCGGTGCTGCGGCCGCTGAAGGTGGTGATCGAGAACTATCCGGAAGGCCGCTCCGAGGAGCTCGAAGCCGTCAACCATCCTGACGACCCGAGCGCGGGCACGCGGCGCATCCGCTTCGGCCGCGAGCTCTACGTGGAGCGCGACGATTTCATGGAGAACCCGCCGAAGAAATTCTACCGGCTGTCGCCGGGACGCGAGGTTCGACTGCGCTACGCCTATTTCGTCACCTGCCGGGAGGCGGTGAAGAATGCGGCCGGCGAGGTCGTCGAGCTGCGCTGCACCTACGATCCGCAGACCCGCGGCGGCAATGCCTCGGACGGCCGCAAGGTGCAGGCGACGCTGCACTGGGTCTCGGCCGCCGACGCCGTGCCGGCGGAAATTCGCATCTACAACCCGTTGTTCGCGCGTCCCGACCCGAACGTCGCCAACTTCGCCGCTGAACTCAATCCGGATTCGATCGAGGTGCTCAGCGGCATGCTCGAGCCGGCGATCGCCAGCGCCAATTCCGACGCATCGATGCAGTTCGAGCGCCAGGGCTACTTTTATCGCGATCCGGATTCGGCCCCCGGCCGGCTGGTGTTCAACCGCACGGTCGGCTTGCGCGACACCTGGGCCAAGGTGCAGGGCGGGAAGGGCGGTTAGAATATTTCGCCTCAGCTGCGCCAAGCTCTCCGTCGTCATTCCGGGACCCGAGCGAAGCGAGGGAGCCCGGAATCCATAACCACTGCCGGTGATTATGGATTCCGGGCCCGCGTCTTTGGGCGCGCCCCGGAATGACAGCGCAACGGTTCAATCGCCAAGCTCTGTGAATGCTCCGAGCGAGGCGGTGTGCGCGGCACGCGCCTCATGTAGCATGGGCCGAGATGCGGCGCGGTGTCTGGGGACCGCGCGATGGTCGAGCCAGGCAGATCGCGCGGGCGCGCCGAAGCATGGCGGCCTTGGAGCCGTCCGTGGGCTGCGGGCGGGCGGCCGGCATTGGCGTGGCCCGCCGGGCTCGCCGATCTCGCGCGACGTATTGCGCAACGCATCCGTGAATGGGTCGCGGTCGAAGTCGGTCCCGGGCGGCTCGTGCCCTGGCTCGCGATCACTTATGGCTGTGGCATCGCGGTCTATTTCGCGGCCGACCGCGAGCCCGCACCGTGGGCGGCGGGCCTTCTGCTCGCGGTCACGGCAGCCATAGCCGTCCTGTGCCGACGCCGCCCGGTGGCATTCCCCTTCGCCGTCGGCGCCGCGGCGATCGCCGCTGGACTGACGACCGCCACCGTCAAGCGCGCGATCATCGCTCATCCCGTGCTCTCGGCACCGGTCTGGAATGCCGAGGTCGCAGGCTTCGTCGAGATGCGGGAGGAGCGCGAGCGCTCCGACCGTATCGTCGTGCGGGTCGATCGCATCAGCGGGGCGCGCCTCGATGAGACGCTCGAGCGCGTGCGGGTCGCGGTGCGCAAGGGCACCGCGCCGCCGGTCGGCAGCTACATTGCGTTCAGGGCGCGGCTGTCGCCGCCGCTCGAGCCGCTACGCCCTGGCGGCTATGACTTCGCTCGCGACATGTATTTCCAGCGGCTGGGCGCCTCCGGCTTCGTGCTCGGCAGCGTCCGCACCGCTGAGGCGCCGCACGCCCGCAGCCTCAAGCTGCGCTATGCCATGGCGCTCGACGCCATGCGCGAGGCGATCGACCAGCGCATCCGCGCGGTCTTGCCGGG
>JBKPUA010000156.1:0-13873 GCA_046735815.1 Pseudomonadota bacterium | reverse complement strand
GCTCATCGGCGAGCGCATGGCAGCCACGCTTGGGCAAGCGGTGATCGTCGACAATCGCGGCGGCGCCGGCGGGGCGATCGCGGCGCGAGCGGTGGCTGCCGCCGAGCCCGACGGCTACACGTTGCTGTTCGGCAATACCGCCACGCTCGCCAACATTCCCGCGGTGTCGAAGAGCGCGGGCTACGATCCGACCAAAAGCTTCGCCGCCGTCGCCAAGATCATGGACTCTTACATGCTGCTGGTGGTGCGCCCGGATTTTCCGGCGCGGACCGCGGGCGAGTTGATCGCCATGGCGAAGGCCAATCCCGGCAAGCTCAACCACGGCGCTGCCGGCGCCGGTAATCTCACCCATCTCAGCGGCGAGCTGCTCAAGGTTCGCGCCGGCGTCGATTTCGTCGCGGTCCAGTACAAAAGCAGCGCCGAGTTCATCACCGCGCTGCTCGGCGGCCAGGTGCAATTCGCCTTCGACAACGTCACCAGCCTGCGCGCGCTGATCGACGAGGGCAAGCTGCGGGCGCTCGCAGTGACCAGCGCCGAGCGGCAAGCGGACTTTCCCACCGGTCCGACCATGATCGAGGCCGGCGTTCCCGACTACGTGGTCACTGCCTTCTTCGGGGTCGTCGCGCCGGCCGGCACGCCGCCCGCGATCGTCGCCAAGCTCAACGCCGTCATCAACGAAGGTCTAAAGACCGACGGGCTACGCGAGAGCCTGAAGAAGCTCGGCGCCGAAGCGACGATCGCGTCGCCAGAGCAATTCGCCGCCTTCATCGCCGCCGAGATGCGCAAATGGACCGAGATCGCCGCCGTCGCCGGCATCAAGGTGGATTGAATATTACGCGCCCCTCACTCGATCGATCACCGCGAGCGCATCATCGACCGCGCCGCCGTGCCAGGCGATGTGGTGGTCGGGGCGGATGAGCGCGAGCTTGCGACGGTAGAGTCTCTCGGGCGGCGCAAGCCGCAGCGTCTTGAGCGGCAGGCTGCGCGTTGCGGCCGCCGCTTCCAAAGCGCGCGCGCCTTCCGGTGCGCCGAAATCGATGAGCGTGAATCCCGGTCCGAACTCGTCGTAGGCGGCGCGTCCCGGCGCCAGCCAGAAATGCGGCGCGCGGGCACCGGCGTGCTCGACGGGGGTGTAGCTGTCCCAGCTATCGAGCGGCGCCGGATCGTCGTCGGACCAGATGACCGGCGAGGTCTCGTAACGCTCGCCGAGCTGGATGCCGACGGTGAGGTATTGCGGCCGGTCTTCCTCCATGATCCGCGCGCCGAAGGTGCACCGGTCGGCTTCCGCCGCCGCGCTGTCGTCCTCGATGTTTGGCGGCAGGATCCAGCCATCCATGACGCGGGTGCAGCGCACCCCCAGTTGCGAGTTGCGCAGGCCCATCGGGCGGCGCTCGGTCTCGTAGCTTTCGAGGAGCCGCCGCCCGGCCCAGCCCTGATGCACGCCGGCAAGCTTCCAGCACAGGTTCATCACGTCGCCGATGCCGGTGTTCATGCCGAGTCCGCCGAGCGGCGTGAACAGATGGGCGGCATCGCCGGCGAGAAACACACGCCCGGACTGGTAATGCTCGGCGACAAGCGCGAGTCCGCCGGTCCATGGCCCGCCCGAGATGATCTCGAACGCAACATCGGCGCCGATCATCGCCGCTATCACCGCCTTGCCGTCGACCGCGCGCCAGTCCGTGCCCGGTGGCACTTGGTAGTGCACCACCCATGTCTCGCGCCCGTCCTGGGAATACATCATGCCGCGCATGGCATGATTGAGGATCCAGGTCATGTTGGTCGGCGGCCGCCCGCTCGCCACCATCAGCGTGGGCGCGCGGATATAGAACGACAGCATGGTGCCGCCCATGAAGGCGCGGTGGGTGCTGCCGTCCTTGCCGATCATGGCGAAGCTGAGCGCGCGCCGCACCGTGCTGCCGGCGCCGTCGATGCCGAGGAGGTAGCGCGCGCTGATGCGGCGGCGCTCGCCGCTCTGCGTGTGCTCGACCTCGGCCACGACGTGCTCGTCGTGCGTGGTGAACGACTCGAGCCGCCAGCCGAAATGGATCTGCGTGGACGTGCGCTCGGCGCAGCGGCGCAGCACGCGTTCGAGCACGATCTGCGAGACGTTGTTGGGGATTTCCGGCGTCGGCCAATCCGAATACGGCCGCGGCAGGCGGCCGAATTCATGGCCGCAGAACCGCGTCACATAGGCCGAGGCGCGCTCGACATGCGGCGGCAGCCCTTCGGAGCGCAGCTCATCGGCGATGCCGAGCCGGCGGAAATGCTCCATGGAGCGCGCATTGGTGTTGTTGCATTTGGGATGCTGCGCGGTGTCGAGCTTGTCCGTCACCAGCATGGCGGGCACGGAGCGCCAGCCGAGCTCGATCGCCGCTGAGAGACCGACCGGACCCCCGCCGACGATCAGCGCGAAGGTCTCGTTCTGCATCGGCTTGCTCTTAGTGCGCAGGGGTCGCGGTAAGCTCAGCGCAGCGATGGTGTCTGCGCCAGCCGGCGGGCGAGGAATGCGCCGCCGTGGCGCAGGCCTTCCTGGTCGATGCCGTGGCCGATGCCGGAGGAGAGGTGCCACTCGACCGGCACCCCGAGCGACGCGAGTCCGTTGGAGGCCTGAAACAGCGCCTGCGCCGGAATGAGATCGTCCTGGTCGCCATGCACGAGCAGCACCGGCGGGCGCGATTTGATCTCGGCGGTGAACTTTTCCACGTTGCCGTCGGGCGGCACCACCAGCAGCCCGGAATAGCCGACGATGGCGAACGGCGCCGCGGCGCGCCGCAGCCCCACATGCAGCGCCATCATGGTGCCCTGGCTGAAGCCGACGAGCGCCAGCGCGGACGGTGGAAGATTGCGGCGTTTGAGCTCGGCGTCGAGAAAACGTTCGAGCGCCGGCGCCGCCTTGTTGGCGCCAATCCAGCGCTCGTTGGGATCGCGGAAGGTGAGCGCGAACCATTGCCTTCCGACCGGTGCCTGGCCGCAGGGCTCGGGGGCATGCGGCGATACGAACGCGGCCTGTGGCAGGAGCCCCTGCCAGGCGCGGCCGATATCGATGAGGTCGTTGCCGTCGGCGCCGTAGCCGTGCAGGAACACGATGAGCTGGCGCGCCGCGCCCGAGCGCGGCTCGAGCCGCGGTCCGTCGAGCTCAGCCATTGGCCCTCCCGACCGTCGCCGCGATCGGCGCGCCCTCGCGCTGCTTGGCGGAGCGGTAGTAGGTCCACAGCATGCAGGCGGCCGCGCCGCGCCACGGCCGCCACGCTTCCGCGAGCGGTCCCATCTCCTTCGGAGTCGGCCGCGCCTCGAGCGCGAGCACGAGTCGCGTCGCCTCCTGCAAGGCCAGGTCGCCGGCGGGCCAGGCGTCGGAATGGCCGAGGCAGAACAGAAGATAGATGTCGGCGGTCCATGGACCGATACCGTGCACCGCGGTGAGCGCGGCATGCGCCTCCTCGGCGGGCTTGGTCGCGAGCGCGGGCAGATCGAGCTCGCCGCGGTCGATCGCCCTTGCGATCGCCTTGAGCGTGCGGATCTTGGCGGCCGAGAGTCCGGCGCGGGCCAGCCGGATCGAGCGCGCGCGCAACACCGTGACATGGTCGAACGGGTCGAAGCGCTCGTTCAGCCGTTGCCAGATCGCCTTTGCGCTCGCGGTCGAAAGCTGTTGCGAGACCACGATCGAGGCGAGGCCAGCAAATCCATCGGGTCGGCGCCGCAACGCCGGCCGTCCGGCCCGCGACAGCACGGTGCCGAAGCGCGGATCGGCGTCGATCAAGCGGGCGACCGCGTGATCGAGATCGGCTTCGGTGTGGATGAAGAAAGACATGACGGGCGCGCAGCATCTACAAATAGCTTGCCAAAGCAACCCCTTTTCTGACGTTCCGCCCGCGCATGATCCCGACCGTATTCCGCTTCGCGCCCAGCCCGAATGGCTATTTGCATCTCGGCCATGCGCTGTCCGCGTTGCTCAATTTCGAGATGGCGCGTGCGGCCGGCGGCCGGCTCCTGCTGCGCATCGAGGACATCGACGCGGCGCGCTGCCGCCCGCAATACGAGCACGCGATCTACGAGGACCTTGCGTGGCTCGGCATGAGCTGGGAGGAACCGGTGCGACGCCAGAGCGCGCATTTCGACGATTACCGCGCCGCGCTGGCCGAGCTCGATCGGCTCGGGCTCATCTATCCGAGCTTCGAGAGCCGCGGCGAGATCGCGGCTCTCGTCGCCGCCCGAGAGACGCACGCGCCTTGGCCGCGCGATCCCGATGGCGCGCCGCTCTATCCCGGCAATGCGCGCACGCTGTCGCCGGCGGAGCGCGGCCGGCGCATGGCCAGCGGCAAGCCCTACGCGCTGCGGCTGGACATGTCGGCGGCGATCGCGCGAACCGGGCCGCTGACGTGGAGCGAGACTGGCGACAGCGATCTGCACGGAGCGGTGGCTATCGCGCCGCAGATGTGGGGCGACGTGGTGCTGGCGCGCAAGGACACGCCCACGAGCTACCATCTTTCCGTGGTGGTCGACGACGCGCGCCAGGGCGTGACACATGTGGTACGCGGGCAGGATCTGTTCTGGTCGACCAGCGTGCACCGGCTGCTGCAGGTGCTGCTCGGCCTGCCGGCGCCCAGCTACCATCACCATCGCCTGGTTCTCGATGCCGATGGGCAGAAGCTTTCCAAATCGACCCGCGCCACCGCACTGCGGGCGTTGCGGGAGGGCGGTGCCAGTCCAACCGATATTCGCCGTATGATCGGGCTTATCTGAAGCGTGACCGGCGGGGGTCTTTCCCCGGGCGGCTGCCCTGGAGGTGCGATGCCGAGAACGAGAAAAGTCGCCGGCAAGCGGCCGCGTCGCGCCAAGCGCGTAGCGCGCAAGCGCGCGCCGCGGACGCGGGCGATCGAGGCGGCGCTGGCCGACGTCGCCCACGAGATCAGAACGCCGCTGACCGGCCTCCTGGCGCTCACCGAGTTGTTGGTGACTTCCGAGATCGGCGAGCGCGAGCGCGGCTGGGCGACGGCGATCAAGAGCACCGCCGAGCATCTCGTGCTGCTGACGTCGCTCATCGTCGATGCTGCGCGCGCGAGCGCGAGAGGTCTCATCTTGCGGCGCGAGCTCATCCGGCCGCGCCGGCTTGCGGACGCGCTGGCCGCCTCGCTCGCCGCGCGCGCCGAGGCCAAGGGGCTCGCGGCCGAAGCGACAATTTCCGACACGTTGCCGGAGGCGGTGATCGGCGATCCGCTGCGGCTGCGGGCGGCGGTGGAGAATCTGATCGACAATGCGGTGAAGTTCACCGAGCGCGGCCGCGTGCGCCTCGACGTCGCCTGTGCCAAAGCGGCGCGCGGGAAGGTGCGGCTCGTGTTCACGGTCTGCGACAGCGGCATCGGGCTCACCGCGGCCGAGATCAAGCGGCTGTTTCGGCCGTTTGCCCAGGCGAGCGCGCGGGTGGCGCAGCGCTATGGCGGCGCCGGGCTCGGGCTTGCCTTGGTCCGGCAAGTCGCCAAGGCGATGGGCGGCGACCTGACGGTGGCGCGCGAGCGCGCGGGGGACACTCGGTTTCGGCTCAGCGTCATGGTGGATGCGGTCGCGCAGGCGCCGGCGACCACAGACGACGACAGTGCAGCCGCGCGCGGCACTGCGCGCTCACTTGCGGTGCTGTGCGTCGAGGACAATCCCTATGGCCGCGTCCTGCTCAACACCATCCTCAGCGAGCTGGGCCATCGCGCCGATTTCGTCGGCACCGGCGCGGCGGCGGTCGAGGCAGTCGCGCACGGCCGCTACGACGTGGTGCTCATGGACGTGACGCTGCCCGATATCGACGGCGTCGAGGCGACGCGGCGCATCCGCGCGCTCGATGGTCCGGCCGCCAGCGTGCCGATCATCGGGATCTCGGGTCGCGTCACCGCTTCCGAGGAAGCGCTCGCGCGCGGGGCAGGGATGAACGGCTATCTGGCCAAACCGCTGAGCCCGAGCGCGCTAACGCAGGCGCTCGGTGCGGTGGCCATCAGTACGTGACTCCGATCGGCGGCTGGCCGAAGCGGTAGTTGATGCCGGTCTTCACGACGTGGATCTGCTCGCGGATATTGGTATCGACGTTGAAGAACCCGGTGCTGTCGGCGAAGCGCACGCTGCGGGTGCCGAGGCCGAGATAATCGTACTCCACCTTCCAGGACCAGGCGTCGGCGAAGGCGTATTCGATACCGGCGCCCAGCACCCAGCCCCAGCGGGTCTCGTTGGCAGTGAAGCTTAACCCGGCGGTGGTGAGATTGTAGGTGTCGTTGGTCCAGGCGCCGCCGCCCTTGCCGTAGACGAGGAGGCGATCGAACGCGACGCCGAGCCGGCCCGCGACCGTTCCCACCATGTCGACCTTGGCGCTGCAATTGCCGACCACGGTGACGAGGGCCGCCGGCGTGCAGTTCGCGCTGCCGTTGAGGTCGGCCGCGCTCGCGTCCAGCTCGACGCCGACCACCCACGAACCGGCCTGGTAGTTCACGCCGATCTGGCCGCCGCCGAGCCAGCCGTTGACGTTGGGGGTCGTCCCCGGCGGCGAAAAGAGCGTGCTGTTGACCTGAAACGGCTGTGCGTCGATGTTCTTGGTGCCCCAGCCGCCGCCTGCATGGGCGCCCAAATAGAACGCGGTCCAGGTGAAGATCACGATGCTTTGCCGGGCGCCGTACCCGTAGACCGGGATGTCGGCCGCCGCGGCGGGCCGCGATGTAGCCGCCAGCGCGATTGCGCCGATAATGGCGAAGACCAGCTTCCTCATGCCCAGGGTCCCCCGTACTGACGCTGCGCCCGCACGGCTCTGTCGCCGTCGCCCCATGGCGCTACCCAACGCTCGCGTCGGCATTGCGGCGAGTCAAGCCAGTCGGCCCGTGGCGTCGCCTCGTCGACGCCCGCGCCTGCGTCCGCGCCCACGGCTACGGGATTGAAATGATTAGTGGTTTCGGCCTGCGTTGCCGCGCGGCCACGGCGCCGAACTTTCCGTCAGTTCAGCCCCGGAATGCGCCTATTGCTACGCCTCGGCGCGATCGACGATGCGCACGATGTCGGCCATGATGCGGTTGAGCTCGAAATCCTTGGGCGTATAGACAGCGGCGACGCCCGCCTGCTGCAGCGCCTGCGCGTCCTCCGGCGGGATGATGCCGCCGACCACGACGGGAACGTCGTCGAGCCCGGCGTTCTTCATCCGCGCCACCACGTCCTTGACCAGCGGGACGTGCGAGCCCGAGAGGATCGAGAGCCCCACCACATGCGCGCGCTGCTCGCGCGCCGCCTCCACGATCTCCGCCGGCGTCAGGCGGATGCCTTCGTAGACCACATCCATGCCGGCATCGCGCGCGCGTACCGCGATCTGCTCGGCGCCGTTGGAATGGCCGTCGAGACCGGGCTTGCCGACCACGAATTTCAGGCGCCGGCCGAGCTTGCGCGACACGCGGTCGACGTCGGCGCGCAGGTCGTCGAGCCCGACGGTCTCGTTGCGCGGCGCGCGCCCGACGCCGGTGGGCGCGCGGTACTCGCCGAAGCTTTCGCGTAGCGTAAAGCCCCACTCGCCGGTGGTGACGCCGGCTTTGGCGCAGGCCACCGAGGCGGGCATGATGTTGCGGTTCTCGCGCGCCGCCGCGCGCAGCTCCTTGAGCGCCGCCGTCACCGCCTTCTGATCGCGGCTTGCGCGCCAAGCCTTGAGCCGCTCGATCTGCTCCGCCTCGGCCTGCGGCGAGACGGTGACGATCGCGTCGGCCACGCCGGCGAGCGGCGAGGCCTCGCTCTCCATGAAGCGATTGACGCCGACGACTGTCTGCTCGCTGCGCTCGATCGCCTCGATGCGGCGCGTGTTCGATTCCACCAGCTGCTGCTTCATGTAGCCTTGCTCGACCGCGGCCACCGCCCCGCCCATGGCCTCGATGTGCGCCAGCTCCTCCTTGGCCTCGCGCTTGAGCGTCGCGACTTTGTCGGCAATCGCCGGCGATCCATCGAAGATGTCGTCGTATTCCAGGAGGTCGGTCTCGTAGGCGAGAATCTGCTGCATGCGCAGCGACCATTGCTGGTCCCACGGCCGGGGCAAGCCGAGCGCCTCGTTCCACGCCGGCAGCTGCACCGCGCGCGCACGCGCGTTTTTCGACAGCGTCACCGCCAGCATCTCGATCAGGATGCGGGCGACGTTGTTCTCCGGCTGCTGCTCGGTCAGCCCGAGCGAGTTGACCTGCACGCCGTAGCGGAAGAGGCGCTGCTTGGGATCGTTGACCCCGTAGCGCGTGGCGGTGATCTCGTCCCAGAGCTCGGCGAAAGCGCGCATCTTGCAGAGCTCGGTGATGAAGCGCAGGCCGGCATTGACGAAGAACGAAATGCGTCCGACCACGTCGCCGAAGGCGGCGGGCTCGACCGCGCCCGACGATTTCACGGTGTCGAGCACGGCGACTGCGGTCGCGAGCGCGAAGGCGAGCTCCTGCACCGGCGTGGCACCGGCCTCCTGCAGGTGATAGGAGCACACGTTCATCGGATTCCATTTCGGCATCTCGCGGGTCGTGAACAGGATCACGTCCTTGGTGAGCCGCATGGAAGGCGCGGGCGGGAACACGTGAGTGCCGCGCGAGAGATATTCCTTGATGATGTCGTTCTGCGTGGTGCCCTGCAGCTTCTCGCGCGCGACGCCCTGCTCGTCGGCGAGCGCGACGTAGAGCGCGAGCAGCCAGGCGGCTGTCGCGTTGATGGTCATCGAGGTGTTCATCTCGCCGAGCGGGATCTGGTCGAACAGCGCGCGCATGTCGCCCAAGTGGGAGATCGGCACGCCGACCTTGCCGACCTCGCCTTTGGCGAGCGGGTGGTCGCTGTCGTAGCCGGTCTGGGTCGGCAGATCGAAGGCGACGGAAAGTCCGGTCTGGCCCTTGGCGAGGTTCTTGCGATAGAGCGCGTTCGACTCGTGCGCCGCCGAATGGCCGGCGTAAGTGCGGAAGATCCAGGGCCGGTCGCGCCGCCGCGCGGTACCTTCCGGTGGCTCGCTCATGGTCGCCTCGCTGGCTTGCCCGGCGATTGTGCAGTGCATCATACTCGCCCTGCTGCCGCAAGCGGCTTCTGCATCGATCCCAGGACGCGATGCGCGACGTGGCAGGGGCGTCAGCGCATGTTCCGTTTCGCCAACAAGAACATGCGCCACTCAATAACTACCCTTGCACGCGCTCGCCTTGCGGGCGCGTGCCGGTCTTTCGCTGCAGTCGATAAGCTCTAACGCCGAATGAAGCCGACGATCACCAACAGGATGACCGCGCCGATGGTGGCGTTGACAATCGAGCCGATGAAACCTGCGAACGGCAGGAAGCCTAGCTCTCGCAGCAACCAGACGCCGATGAAGGCGCCGACAATGCCGATGACGATGTTCCAGAGCAGTCCGAATCCAAAACCGCGCACGATTTGACCGGCGAGCCAGCCGGCGATCGCGCCGACGATCAGCATGATGATGATGCTGTCTATTCCGACCACGGTATCCTCCCCCTCGCGCTCGGATTACGAGCATCCGACCCGCGATTCTCTGATGCACTCCCAAGCAATGTCGGCAACGTAACCCAAGTTGGACAGGGTGTCAGCAGATCGCGCGCACCGCAGCCGCCGCGTTCGCTGGCGTCCCGCGCGCGCCTCGACATATTTTGTTGATATTGCGACGCAGCATGAAATGCGGCAGACTGTGTCTCGCGTTGAGATTGCGGAGGCGCCCATGTCAGCCGTTGCGATGACGAAGCCGTCGCCCGCGTCAGCGCCCAAGGCGCTCTACGAGGTCGGCGAAATTCCTCCGCTCGGTCATGTGCCGGCGCAGATGTATGGCTGGGCGATCCGCAAGGAGCGCCACGGTCCGCCCGAGACCTCGATGCAACTCGAAGTTCTGCCCACTTGGCCGATCGGCGAGGACGAGGTGCTCGTCTACGTGATGGCGGGCGGCGTCAACTACAACGGCGTGTGGGCCGGCCTCGGCGTTCCCATCTCGCCGCTCGACGTGCACAAAAATCCGTTCCACATCGCCGGCTCGGATGCTTCGGGCATCGTTTGGGCCTGCGGCTCCAAGGTTCGCCGCTGGAAAGTGGGCGACGAGGTCATCGTCCACTGCAATCAGGACGACGGCGACGACGAGGAGTGCAACGGCGGCGATCCGCTGCTGTCGCCGTCGCAGCGCATCTGGGGCTACGAGACGCCGGATGGATCATTCGCGCAGTTCTGCCGCGTGCAGTCGCGCCAGCTGATGACCAAGCCCGCGCATCTGACGTGGGAGGAGGCGGCCTGCTACACGCTCACGCTCGCCACCGCCTACCGCATGCTGTACGGGCATCCGCCGCACACGCTCAAGCCCGGCGATCACGTATTGGTGTGGGGCGCCTCCGGCGGCCTCGGCGTGTTCGGTGTTCAACTCGCCGCTGCGTCAGGCGCGAATGCCATCGGCATCATCTCCGATGAGAGCAAGCGCGATTACGTGATGCAGCTCGGCGCCAAGGGCGTGATCAACCGCAAGGATTTTTCCTGCTGGGGCCAGATGCCGAAAGTCGGCACCCCGGACTACGACGCCTGGGTCAAGGAGGCGCGCAAATTCGGCAAGGCAATCTGGGATATCACCGGCAAGCGCGACGTCGATATCGTGTTCGAGCATCCGGGCGAGGCGACCTTCCCGGTCTCCTGCCTGGTGGTGAAGCGCGGCGGAATGGTGGTGTTCTGCGCCGGCACTTCGGGCTATAATCTAACTTTCGATGCCCGTTACGTGTGGATGCGTCAAAAGCGCGTCCAGGGCTCGCATTTTGCGCACCTCAAGCAGGCGAGCGCGGCCAACCAGTTCGTGCTCGATCGCCGCATCGATCCCTGCATGAGCGAAGTGTTTCCCTGGAATAAGATCCCGCATGCGCACGAATTGATGCGCACCAACCGGCATCCGCCCGGCAACATGGCGGTGTTGGTCAATACGCCGCGCGCGGGATTGCGCACCCTGGACGACGTGGTGGAGGCGAGCGGCGAGTCCCGTTGAATTCACGCCGCCAGGAGGACTGACATCATTCTTCCTTGTTTTGGCATCATTCTTGCTCGTTAGGGGACTGAGGGGCCATGGGGGGCTGGAGCAAAGGAGTGCTCACCATGTGCGACTACAGTCTACACAATGTTAAGTCGCGTGCTGCGAGAGTTGGCGACAAACTCACCTCGCGCAACTTTGGTACCGGCACACGTGGATTTGCGGCATCGGAAGATGCCGACACCGCCGTCTGCGTCCTGCCGGGCACGGAGCTGGCATTTTCCCGCGAGGTCGCCTGCACATCATCCGGATTCCTCGGTCTGGGCTCGCGTCGTATCAAGCATCGGACCGCGATCTTCCGGCAGGTCAACAAGGACCAGCCTCGGGTGCATCACGATGCGCTCGAATTTCCGGATGGCCAGACGGTGCTCCTGACCGATCTGCTAGAAGGCCAGGAAGCAACTGTGCTTCAGCTTCCCGCCCAGCCTGCGACCGCGGCGGAAGTGAAGGCTCAGGAACGCGTCGCCTATATCGGGTGAAGCTCACCGCCTCGACCAGAGCATGATCCCGAAAGGTGGTCACCGGTTTTCGGGAAAAATCATGCTCCACGAATAGGTGAGGCGCAGCATTTGTGAGGGCCGCTCCCAGCGGGGCGGCCCTTTTTGTTGTTCGCGAGCTGGATTTTGGAGCATGATCCCGAAAAGTGGATACCCGTTTTCGGAAAAGATCATGCTCCATCAAGAATCTAGAGCGGGATGACGACTCGAAGAGAAGTCATCCCGCTCTAGGTGCGTGTTTGACTCGTGCGCGCCCGCGTGGTGGCATGAATTACGCAAATTTTATCCGCACGGAGCCGACCATGACATCGATCAGGTTTGTCGCGGCTGCACTCGTTGCATCTTTTGTGGCCACGCCTGCGCTCGCGCAGGGCACCAAAGTCGCCATCGGCATCTCGGGCTGGACCGGGTTTGCGCCGCTGACCTTGGCCAAGGAGGCCGGCATCTTTGCCAAGAACGGCCTCGACGTCACGCTCAAGAAGATTCCGCAGGCGAGTCGCCACCTCGCCATTGCCTCCGGCGACATCCAGTGCGCCGCCACCACGGTCGAGACCTGGATCGTGTGGAACGCCAATGGCGTCGCCACCACCGAGTTGTTCCAAATGGATAAGTCGTACGGCGCCGACGGCATGGTCGTGCGCAACAACATCGCGAGCATCAAGGACGTGAAAGGCAAGACGGTCGCGGCCTCGGCGCCCGGCACTGCGCCCTATTTCACGCTGGCCTGGTTTCTCAAGAAAAACGGGCTCACAGTGAAGGACGTAACGGTGGTGAACATGGAGCCCGGGCCGGCGGCGCAGGCTTTCATCGCCGGCCAGAACGATGCCGCCATGACCTACGAGCCTTACCTCTCGGCCGTGCGCGACAAACCGGAAGCGGGCAAGATCATCGCCACCACGCTCGACTACCCGATGGTGATGGACACCTTCGGCTGCACGCCCAAATTCATTGCCGAGAACGACGCGGCGGTGAAGGCGCTCGTGAAGAGCTATTTCGAAGCCTTGGACATGATCAAGCGCGACCAGAGCAAGGCCTACGAGATCATGGGCGCCGACGTGAAGCAGTCCGGCGAGCAGTTCGGCAACTCGGCGAAATATCTGCGCTGGCAGGACCAGGCCGCCAACAAGACGTTCTTCACCGGCGAGTTCAACACCTTCTCGAAGGAGGCGGCCGACCTGCTGCTCGAGATCGGCATCATCAAGCAGATCCCCGATCTGGCGAAGCTCGCGGATACGCGATTCATTCAGTGAGGCTTGTGCGTCGACGGAATAGGTCGGCGTTTTTGCTGGCAGCGATATGATTGGCCGCCATTCTGGGCTCGCACGTATCGGCGCGCCCCAGAATGATTGGCGCAACTCAATCGAGAAATGTCTAAGTTGCGGACCGGATGATCTGGACCATCGCATGGTCGCGGCATGAAGCCCCTCGCGCCCATCTCGAATACGGCCCGTGTGGCGCTTGGAATCCTATTTTTCGTCCTGTTCGTGGCAGCGTGGAGCTTCGCCACGCTCGGCGGCTATGTCTCCAAGACTTTCCTGGCCGATCCCATCACCATGCTGGAGGAAGGCTATAACCTCCTCGCCAAGCACGGCTTCCTCGGCGACATCGCCGTCACTATTTGGCGCGTGCTGGGCGGCTTCGTGCTGGCGGCGCTGGTGGCGGTCCCGATCGGGATTCTCATGGGCGCCTACAAGCCGATCGCGGCCTTCCTCGAGCCGTTCGTCTCATTCGCGCGCTACTTGCCGGCCTCCGCCTTCATCCCGTTGCTGATCCTGTGGGCGGGCATCGGCGAACTGCAGAAGCTTCTCGTCATCTTCATCGGCTCGGTGTTCCAGATCGTGCTGATGGTGGCGGTGTGCGTCGCAGGCGTGCGCCGCGATCTGGTGGAAGCAGCCTTGACCTTGGGCGCGCGCGACCGCGGCATTCTCGGCCGCGTCTTGATCCCGGCCGCCGCGCCCGACATCGCCGAGATCCTGCGGCTCGTGCTCGGCTGGGCCTGGACCTATGTGATCGTCGCGGAGCTGATCGGCTCGTCGTCGGGCATCGGCCACATGATCATCGACAGCCAGGCGCTGCTTGCCACCGGCCAGATCATCTTCGGGATCATCGTGATTGGCGTGATCGGATTGATTTCCGACTTTCTGTTCAAATGGGGAAACCAGCGGCTGTTTCCCTGGAGCCTGGCGTGAGCAAGCTCGTGATCCAGAACGTCTCGCGCGTCTTTCCGGGTGTGCGCCGCGGGCCGCCGACGCGCGCGCTCGAGCCGACGACGCTCGCGATTCCCGACAACGACTTCGTCACTATCCTCGGGCCATCGGGCTGCGGCAAATCCACCTTGCTGCGCCTCATCGCGGGCCTCGAC
>JBKPUA010000155.1:0-5004 GCA_046735815.1 Pseudomonadota bacterium | reverse complement strand
GCCGGCCTGGTCAGGCGATCGGCGAGCCCGAGCAGGCCGGAGGGACAGAACGCCATCAGCACCATCACCAACAGCGCGTAACCCATCAGGTAGAAGCCCTCGGTGAAGCGCAGCCATTCCGGCAGCAGCACCGCCACCAGCGCGCCGAGGAAGGGACCGAAGAAGTATCCGGAGCCGCCGACGACCACCATCAGCAACAGATTGAGCGACAGCGTCAGCGCAAACGGCGTCGGATCGACGAATTGCACCAGCGGCGCGTAGAGCGCGCCGGATATGCCGCCGAGACCCGCACCGAGCGCGAACGCCATCAGCGTGTAGCGGCGCGTATCGACCCCGAGCGAGAGCGCCCGCATCGGATTCTCGCGCAATGCCACGAAGGCGCGGCCCCAAGGCGAGCGGATGAGCCACCAGGTGGCGAGTGCCACCAGCACGAGGTGGGCGAGACAGAAATAGTAGAACTCGCGCGGCCCGTTCATCGACCAGCCGGCAACCTGCGGGCGCGGAACGTTGGTGATCCCATAGATGCCGCCGGTGAGCCACTCCTCGTTGCGGAAGATCAGATAGACCAGCGTAGTGAAGGCGAGCGTCACGAAGGCGAGGTAATGGTGCTGCACGCGTAGCGCAGGATAGCCGAGCAGCCAGCCGATGGCGAAGCACGACACGGCGCCGAGCAGATAGGTGGACCAGAACGGCCAGCCGCGCGTGGTCAGCCAGGCGGTGATATAGGCTCCGATCCCGACGAAGGCGGCCTGCGCGAGCGAGATCTGGCCGGCATAACCGAGCGTCAGGTTGAGCCCGATGGCGGCGACGGTCATCACCGCCCACATGCTAAGAATGAAGATGCCGTAGGGCTTGAAGCCGAACGGCGCCAGCAAGAGGAACACGGCGACGAGCGCAAGCCCGATCGCCACGAACGGCCCCCTACCCCGCCTCATACCGTGCGCTCCTCGATCCGACCGAGCAGGCCCTGCGGACGGAACAAGATCACCACGATCAGGATCAGCAGCGGGATCGCCATTCGGTATTGCGACGACAGATAGGCGGCGGCGAAATTGTCGATCACCCCGAGCAGCAGGCCGCCCACGATCGCGCCGCGGATCTGGTTGAAGCCGCCAACGATGGCGGCGATGAAGGCGTAGAGGCCGAGCCACTCGCCGTTGGTGAACTTGGCCAGATAGATCGGGGTGATGAGGATCGACGCGAGCGTGACCAGCGCGGCATTGATGAGGAAGGTCAAAAGGATCATGCGCTCGACCGGGATGCCGAGCAGGCGGGCGACCGCCGGATTCTGCGCGGTCGCCTGCATGCAACGCCCGGTGCGCGTACCGCTGAGGAAAAGCTGCAGGGCGACGACCGCGACGATGCTGATCGCGAGCACCACGAGGCTTTGCAGCGCGAAGGCCACGCCAAAAACGGTCACGTCCGCGGTGGCGACGACCGGGGGGAAGGGCTGCGCGTCGGCGCCGTAGAATTCGCGGATCGCTTCCTTGAAGAAGATCGCAAGCCCGATCGTCGCGATGACGAGCGGCAGTACGCCGTGGCGGATCATCGGATCGACCATCAGCCGCTTGAACAAAAAGCCGAGGACGATGATGGATACGACCGCGCCAAGCACAACCGACGGCCAGAACGACAGGCCGAAATAGCTCATGCCGATCAGCACGAAGAACGCCGGCAGCATGACGAATTCGCCCTGGGCGAAGTTGATGGTCTGCGAGGTCTGCCACAGCAGCGTGAAACCGATCGCGACCAGCGCGTAGATGCCCCCGGTGGCCAATCCGGCGACGAGCAGCTGGAGGATATCGGCCATCGGCTTGCTCTCAGCCCCGCGGCCGGCGCGGAGCGCCGACCGCGTCGATCGGTATGGGCGAGCCGCCCGGTTACTTGCCGAGCTTCGGCAGGATCTTGGTGATCTTCTGCTGGCCGTTCACGACCTCGGCGAGGAAGCTGATGCGGTCGATCTCTCCCACATCGTTCCACGTCGTTTCCATCAGGATGGCGGGCTCGTCCGCGGGCGCGATCGTCAGCCCATGCATCGCCTGCGCGAATCCTTTGCGGTCGAGCTTGCCGAGCTTCTTCTCGGTGACGTATTTGACCGCGTAGACGCCGGTGTAGCCCTTGATGCCGTTGTGATCGGGTTTGTAGTTGAAGCGCTTCTGGAATTTCGCCGTGAATTCCGCCACCGCCGGAATCGGAGCGTCGGCGGTGAGACCGACATGGCCCTGCACGCCGTTGGCGGCGTCGCCGGCCAACTCGATGGTCTTCTGGCTGAGCAGCGTGGTGTCGCCGACGAACGGACCTTTGAGTCCCTGCTTGCGCGCCTCGCGCATGATGCGGGCGCACTCCTCCTCGTTACTGTAGACGAAGACCGCGTCGGCATTCGCCGCCTTGAGCTTCACGACATCGGCGGCGAAGTCCACCTGACCGGACTCGGTCGATACATCGGCGACCAGCTTGATGTTGCGCTCGGCCAACTGCTTGATCAGGTTATCGCGGCCGCCCTTGCCGAAATCGTTGTTCACCCAGATGAGCGCAATCGTCTTCGCCTTGAGCTCGTCGCGAATGTAGTTCGCGATCTTGGGCATGCCGATCTGCTGGCCGAACGAGGTGCGGAACAGGTAGCGATCGCCCAAGGTGGTCAGCTCGCCGGCCTCGCCGCCGATGAGATGGGGAATCTCGGCCTGCTGCAGCATCTGCATCGTGGCCTTGACGTTGCCCGAGAAGATCGGCCCCAGTACGACGTAGGGATCGCCGTCGATCGCTTTCTGCATCTGCGAACGGGCGACGCCCGGATTGGTCTGGGTGTCGAGCTGGCTGAGCGCGATCTTCTCCTTGAGAATCCCGCCCGCGCCATTGATCTCCTCGACCGCCAGGTTGATGCCGTCGCGAAAATTGCCGCCGGACACGGCGATGCTTCCCGATATCTCGCCGACATACACGAGCTTCACGTCGGCCGTCGCGGGCCCGGCTGCGAGCAGAGTCAATGCGGATAGCGCGATGCCGACCTGCAATCGTCGCATGAAATCCTCCCTGGTGAACGCACCCTTCTGGGGCTGAGTTTTGCGAGTGGGCCGCCGCGGAGCGGTGCCGCCTCGATGGAGGCTATCATGGCGCGAGGGAACGGACGTGCCAAGGTGCCGCAGGCAGGCAAGGACGAACGCCTATCACTGGTAAGGTCAGCAGGCGCGGTTCTTCGCCGCAAGCAAGAATGTGATCGACAAATCCGATGAGAAGGTAGCAAATAATCACGCCGGTTCAGGAGTCATCAGAAAATCCCGAGATAGAACGACGACCCACAAACTGGACCAACGCGGGAGGTGGCCAAGATGATCAGAGCCCTGCTTGCGGCATCGCTGTGCGCCGGATGGACGCTGCACGGCATCGGCGCGCATGCCCAATCCCAGGCCTATCCCGACCGGCCGATCAAGGTCGTGGTGCCGTTTCCGGCGGGCGGACCGACCGACGGCACGGCGCGCATCATCTCGGATCGGCTCGGTGCCGTCCTTGGCCAAACTATCGTCGTCGAGAACCGCGGCGGCGGCGCCGGCGGAAGCATCGGCGCCAAGTTCGTGGCGACCTCCGATCCCGACGGCTATACCGTCCTGCTCACGCCCGGAGGCTCACTTACCACCGGCCCGGCCGTGCACACCAACATCGGCTACGATCCGGTCAAGGCGTTCGTGCCGGTCGCCCAGGTCATCGACACCCCGCAGGTGGTGGTCGTTCATCAGGACGTGCCGGTGAAGACGATGGCCGAGCTTGTCGCTTACGCCAAGGCCAATCCGGGCAAGCTCACCTGGGGCTCGCAGGGCTTCGGCACCGCGCCGCACCTGCTCGCCGAGCTGTTCAAGCTCGACGCCGGCGTCAACATCCTGCACGTGCCCTACCGCGGCACCGCGCCGATGCTCGCCGCCATCGTGGCGGGCGAGGTTCAGATGGCGGCCGATCCGATGCCGACGGTGTTGCCGCACATTCAATCCGGGAAACTGCGCGCGCTGGCGGTCACCAACGCCAGACGCAGTCCGAAATTGCCGGATATCCCGACCGTGATCGAGGCCGGCTTTCCCAAGCTCGAGGCGACATTCTGGCTCGGCGTGGTGGCGCCGGCCGGGACGCCGCCCGCGATCGTCAACAAGCTCAACGCCGCGTTCCGAGAAAGCCTCGCTCCGCCGGAGACGCGCGCGCGGCTCGACGCGCTCGGCGCGGAGATCAAGATCGGCACGCCGGCCGAATTCGGCAAGATGCTTGCCGATGAGCTAGCGAAGTGGACCGCCGTCGCAAAGGCCGCCAATATCAGAGTGGAGTAGAGTCGCAGCGTCCGCATCAGTATCGAAATTTCACCGCCATGTTCCGCCGTGACACGCCCGCCGAAGCCGAGTTCCGCATGGAGGTGCGGACGTGGCTGGAGGACAATCTTCCGCTCGCGCTGCGCGGGCGCACGACGCGTCCGCCGCCCGCGGAGCTGATGCCCTGGTATCACACGCTCTCACGCAAAGGCTGGATCGCGCCCCACTGGCCCAAGCAATATGGCGGAATGGGCGCCACGCTCAACGAACAGATCATCATGACGGAGGAGCTGGCGCGCATCGGCGCGCCGCATCTGCCGGTTCAGGGGCTCAATCACATCGGCCCCATCCTCATGGAGTTCGGGACCGACGCGCAAAAAGCGAAGCATCTGCCGCCCATCATTGCAGGCACGGTGATCTGGGCGCAGGGCTACTCCGAGCCGGGCGCCGGCTCCGACCTCGCCAGCCTCTCCACGCGCGCGACGCTGGACGGCGACCATTTCGTGGTGCGTGGGCAGAAGATCTGGACCACCTGGGCCCATCATTCGGACTGGATCTACGCGCTGGTGCGCACCGATCCGCAGGCGCAGCCGCGGCAAGCCGGCATCAGTTTTCTGCTGATCGACCTGCACAGCCCCGGGGTGCGGGTCAGACCGATCAAGACGATCACCGGCGATGACGAGTTCAGCGAGGTGTTCTTCGACGATGTCGTCGTGCC
>JBKPUA010000154.1:0-8014 GCA_046735815.1 Pseudomonadota bacterium | reverse complement strand
GCCTCCCACGACGGCTATGCCGACGCCTTCAACGTGATCCACGAGCGCGCGCTCGCGCTCGCCACCGATGGCCGCCGGCTCGACGGCGAGGACGTGTTCACGCCGGCCACGGGCGATGCGATCCCGGCCGAACGGGATCTGTTCGCGGTGCGCTTCCATCTGCATCCCTCGGTCAAGGCCAATCGGCTCGCCGACGGCCACAGCGCCATGCTGCAGATGCCGAACAAGGAGGTGTGGACCTTCAACGCCTACGAGGAGAAGGTCGACATCGAGGAGAGCGTCTATCTCGCCGGCCCCGACGGCCCGCGCCGTACCGTGCAGCTCGTCATCTATGGCCGCGCGCGCAAGGTGATGCGGGTGCAGTGGAGCTTCGCGCCCCACGCTGCGCAGACGACCAGCGCCGGCGGCGCCCGCCGCGGGCGCGAGGACGAGCCGCAGCTGCCGCTGTGAGTGCCTCAAACGTGCGGTGGATGCCGGCGCGCGCGGACATGACACTCTGCGCCTGCTGTGCTACCGCGTTCACACCATGGCCGACGATCTCCGCCGCGCATCACGTGCGCTCATCTCCGTCTCCGACAAGACGGGTCTCGTCGATTTCGCGCGCGCGCTCGCCGAGCGCAACGTCGAGCTGATCTCGACCGGCGGCACGCGCAAGGCGCTGGCGGACGCGGGGCTATCCGTGCTCGACGTCTCCGAGCTCACTGGCTTTCCCGAAATGATGGACGGGCGGGTGAAGACGCTCCATCCAAAAGTGCACGGCGGCCTGCTGGCGATTCGCGACAACGCGCAACACACCGCGGCGATGCAGGCGCACGGCATCCGCCCGATCGATCTGCTGGTGGTCAATCTCTATCCGTTCGAGGCGACGGTCGCGAGCAACGCCGGCTTCGACACTTGCATCGAGAACATCGACATCGGCGGCCCCGCCATGATCCGCGCCGCCGCCAAGAACCACACCGATGTGGCGGTGGTGGTCGACACCGGCGATTACGCCGTGGTGCTGGCCGAGCTCGCGCAGCACGGCGGCGCCACCACGTTCGCGCTGCGGAAAAAACTCGCGGCCAAGGCCTATGCCCGCACCGCCGCCTATGACGCGGCGATCTCCAACTGGTTCGCGGACAGGCTCGACGATCCGGCGCCGGCGTGGCGCGCCGTCGGCGGCCACCTCGCCGAGCCGTTGCGCTACGGCGAGAACCCGCATCAGTCGGCAGCGTTCTATCGCACGCCCGAGCGGCGTCCCGGCGTCGCCACGGGGCGCCAGCTGCAGGGCAAGCAGCTCTCCTACAACAACATCAACGACACCGACGCGGCCTATGAATGCGTCGCCGAGTTCGATCCTGCGCGCACCGCCGCCTGCGTCATCGTCAAGCACGCCAATCCCTGCGGCGTCGCCGAGGGCGCAAGCCTACTCGAGGCCTATCGCAAGGCGCTGGCCTGCGATCCGGTCTCAGCCTTCGGCGGCATCGTGGCGGTGAACCGAAGCCTCGACGCGGAAGCCGCACGCGCCATCACCGAGATCTTCACCGAGGTCATCATCGCGCCGGAGGCGAGCGAAGAAGCGATCGCCATCGTCGGCGCGAAGAAAAATCTGCGCCTCTTGGTGACCGGCGGCGTGCCCGACCCGCGCGCTGCCGGCCTGTTGGTGAAATCGGTCGCGGGCGGGCTGCTGGTGCAGTCGCGCGACAATGCCGTGGTCGACGACATGACGCTCAAGGTGATGACCCAACGAGCGCCGACCAATGCCGAGCTCACCGACCTCGCCTTCGCATTCCGCGTCGCCAAGCACGTGAAGTCGAACACCATCATCTACGCCAAGGATCGCGCCACCGTGGGCATCGGCGCCGGCCAGATGAGCCGCATCGATTCCGCCCGCATCGCCGCGCGCAAGGCGCAGGACGCGGCGAGCGCGGCGGGCGTGCAGGAGGCGCTCACCAAAGGATCGGTGGTCGCATCCGACGCGTTCTTTCCATTCGCGGACGGGCTCCTGGTCGCGATCGAGGCGGGCGCGACGGCGGTGATCCAGCCCGGCGGCTCCATGCGAGACGACGAGGTGATCAAGGCCGCCGACGACCACGGCATCGCCATGGTGTTCACCGGCACGCGGCATTTCCGACATTGAGCTTGCGCCCGCGGCCGTTGGGCTCCGTCCCATCTGCAACCAAAGTCGGTCTGACAGCGCGACAGATGCGGCCGTAGCATTGCGGGTGGCGTCGGCGTGGCCCAAGCCGCGAACGCGCTCGGTCGGACGGCAACCGCCGCCCACCCGCGAATAAACGGAATATCAGGGAGGACACCACATGCGTGCTTTCACGCGTCGATCGATCATGGCGGCGATGGCGGCGGGCGCGTGGCTCGCCGTTGCGCCGCCGGTTTTCGCCCAGGCTCCAGCTCTCGTCACAGAGCTGCGCTCGGGGTTCGATCCGGCGCGGCTCACGGCCATCGTCGACTGGCTCAAGGCCGACGTCGCGCGTGGACGCATTCCCGGCGCGGTGGTGCTGATCGTGCGCGACGGCAAAGTCGTGCTGCACGAGGCGGTCGGTTTCGCCGACCGCGACAAGAACATCCCGATGGCGGTCAATTCGCTGCACCCGATCGCGTCGTCGACCAAGATCATCACCACCGTCGCGGCGCTGCGGCTGGTCGAGCAGAACCGGATCGCGATGATGTCGCCGATCGCCGCCTACCTGCCTGAACTCAAGGACCTCAAAGTCGCGGTCGAGCGGCGCGACGCCGCGGGCGCGCCGACCACCGAGCTGGTCGCACCGGCGCGAGCGCCGAACGTGCACGACTTGATGACCCACCGCGCCGGGTTCACCTATTTCTTCTTTCCCAAGAACCCGTTGCGCGACCGCTACCGCGAGCTCGGCATCGACCGCATCGACAATATGAGCGCCGACGAGATGTTGCAGAAGCTCGCCACGCTTCCGCTCGCGTTCCAGCCCGGCAGCTCGTTCGAGTACTCGATCGCCACCGATCTTCTCGGCCACATCATCGAGCGCGTCACCAAACAGCCGCTCGACGTCGCGCTCAAGGAGCTAGTGCTCGATCCGCTGCAGATGCGCGATACGAGCTTCTTCGTGCAAGGCGAGGCCCTCGCGCGCCTGGCGCGGCCAGCGGCGAACGATCCCGACCTGTGGGTGTTCGATTGGCTCGACGTCACGAAGCCGCCGAAGCGCTTCTCCGGCGGGGCCGGGCTCGCCTCGACCGCGAGCGATTATTCGCGGGTGCTGCAAATGATGCTGAACCAGGGCGCGCTCGATGGCGCGCGCCTGCTCTCGCCGTTCACCGTGCGCTGGGCGATGGCGAACCAGATCGGAACCACGCGCGGAACCGCCCATCCCGGCGACGGCTATTCCTGGAACCTGTTCAACCCGGTGCGAGTCGACGACGGGGCGCCGTTCTTCGCCGGCAGCATCGGCGATGTGTTCTGGGGCGGCATCAGCGGCCCGCGCTACTTCTTCGATCCGAAGGAACGGCTGATCGGCATCCTGTTCCTGCAGGCACCATCGCAGCGCGCGTTCTACCACGCCGAGTTTCGCGCCATGGTCTACGGCGCGCTCGGCAGCACGAGCCGGGACTAGTGCCCCGAACCCGAAGTTCGCACACGTCGTGCCGCGAGAGCGGTTGCGAACTTCGGGTTGAAAAGGGGCACTAGAATCATAGAGTTGCTAGTGTCCCTTGATTCCGAAGTTCGCATCAGAGCGCGCCGCAAAGATTTGCGAACTTCGGAATCGGGACACTAGCCCTTCACGAGGTCGCCCAGCAGGCTCGCGGCGACCGAGAGCTTCGAGAGGGTGAGGCCGGAATTGGCGATCTCGTTGACCGCCATGCGGATGCGCTCAACCTCGCCCTTGCGCGGCGCGATCCAGGCCTCGACCGCCGCCGGTCCGGCGGCGCCGTTGGCGGCCATGGCGGCGGTAAGCCGGCGCTCGGCCGCGCCGATCGAATCGAGCGCGCGGTCGAGCGCGAGCCGATCGAAATAATCCGAGATGACGATGGCGCGCGCGGCGCGTGCGATGTGATCGAGACGGAAGAACGCCTCGGCCGCGAAGTAGGTAGCGGCGACCGCGGCGATGTTCTGGCCGGCGCGGTCCGCCACCATGACGATGTCTGGCGCCGCGGTGAGCTCCGGCAACGCCGCCAACCGGCGCGCAAGATCGTCAGGCACGCCTTCCCCAGTGAGGTGGGCCTGCCGCCGCCGGCGCGCCGCAGCGGCGGCTTCCGGCAGCACGTTGTCGAGCACGGCGTCGACCGCCGCGATGCCTTCGCGATAGTGGGTGACGATGGCGGCGAGCCCTTGGTCGAGCTCGACGTTGCGGACGAACCAGACCAGGCGGTCAAGCAGCAGATCCTGCACCGAGCGGTAGAGCTCGAGCTGGAGCTTGCCGGAGATCTTGTTGTCGAGGGCGTCGATCTCGCCATTGAGCGCGGTCATGCCGTAGCTGTCGCGAACGGCGGCAAAGGCGGCGGCGATGCGCGCGGGCGACGCACCGGTCTGGTCGGCGATGCGCACCAGGAGCGAGGGGCCGCCGCGATTGATCATGGAATTGGCGAGCTGGGTGACGATGATCTCGCGGCGGAGCCGGTGGTGCTCGACCGCGTCGGGGAATTTCTGCGTGACCGCCTCGGGGAAATAGCGGCCGAGCTCACGCCCGAGATAGGGGTCGTCGGGCACGCTCGACTGCAGCAGCTCGTGATTGAGCGCGAGCTTGGCATAGGCGAGCAGCACCGCGAGCTCGGGCCGCGTGAGCGCCTGCGAGCGCCGCCGGCGCTCGGCGATCTCCATGTCGTCGGGCAGGAACTCGACCGCGCGGTCGAGCGTGCCGGCGGTCTCCAGCGTGTGCATCAGGCGCTGCGCAAAGCCCAGATCCTCGAGCCCGCGCAGCTCGGCGAGCGAGATCGCGAGCGGCTGCAGATAATTGTTGCGCAGCACCAGCGCCGCCACGTCTTCGGTCATGGCGACCAGCAAGGCGTTGCGCGCCTCGCGCGAGAGCCGGCCGTCGCGCATGGGCGTTGCCAGCGCGATCTTGAGGTTGACCTCCACGTCGGAGGTGTTGACGCCGGCGGAATTGTCGATGGCATCGGTGTTGAGCCGGATGCCGCGCAGCGCCGCTTCTATCCGGCCGCGCTGCGTCATGCCGAGATTGGCGCCCTCCCCGATCACCTTGGCGCGGATGTCGGCGCCGGTGATACGCACCGGGTCGTTGCCGCGGTCGCCGACCGCGTCGTCGGTTTCCGACGACGCGCGCACATAGGTGCCGATGCCGCCGAAGAAGAGAAGGTCGGCCGGCGCCTTCAGGATCGTCTTGATCACCTCCTGCGGCGTCGCCTTGGCCTCGCCGAAGCCCAGCACCGCGCACGCCTCCGGCGACAGCGCGATCTCCTTCAGGGAGCGCGAAAATACCCCGCCGCCCTTGGAGATGAGCGCGCGATCGTAGTCCTGCCAGCTCGACCGCGGCAGGTCGAACAGGCGCGCCCGCTCGGCGAAGCTTTTTTCCGGATCGGGTGCGGGATCGATGAAGATGTCGCGATGGTCGAAGGCGGCGACCAGCTTGATGGTGCGCTCGCGCAGCATGCCGTTGCCGAACACGTCGCCCGACATGTCGCCGACCCCGACCACGGTGAACGACGTCTTACCGACATCGACGTCCATCTCGCGGAAATGGCGCTTGACCGATTCCCAGGCGCCGCGCGCGGTGATGCCCATCTTCTTGTGGTCGTAGCCGGCCGACCCGCCGGAGGCGAAGGCATCGTCGAGCCAGAAGCCGTGCTCCTGGGAAATGGCATTGGCGAGGTCGGAGAAGGTGGCGGTGCCCTTGTCGGCGGCGACCACAAGGTAGGGATCGTCGTCGTCGTGGCGCACCACATTTTCGGGCGGCACGACCTCCTTGCCGTCGAGATTGTCGGTGATGTCGAGCAACGTGGAGATGAACAGCTTGTAGGTGGCCGTACCCTCGGCCTGCACCGCGTCGCGCGTTCCGTCCTTTGGCGACTGTTTCGGCACGAAGCCGCCCTTGGCGCCGACCGGAACGATGACCGCGTTCTTGACCTGCTGCGCCTTCACCAACCCGAGAATTTCGGTGCGGAAATCCTGCGGCCGGTCCGACCAGCGGATGCCGCCGCGTGCGACCTTGCCGAAGCGCAGGTGCACGCCCTCGACCCGCGGCGAATAGACGAAGATCTCGTAGAGCGGGCGCGGCAGCGGCAAACCGTCGAGCTTGCGGCTCGCGAACTTAATGGCGATGAGCTGCTTCGGACGCCCGTCGGGGTCGATCTGGTAGAAATTGGTGCGGATCGCCGCCTGCACCGCGTTGACGAAGTGGCGCAGGATGCGGTCCTCGTCGAGACTCTGCACGCCTTGCAACGCGGCCTCGATGGTGCCGGCGATCTCGTTCTCGTGCGGTTGGCGCTCCGGCGACGACGGCTCGAGCCGTGGGTCGAAACGCGCGCGGAACAAGCGCACGATATCGGCGGCGATAGCCGCATGCTTGACCAGCGTCGCCCACATGTAGTCCTGGGAATAGGGCACGCGGATCTGGCGCAGAAAGCGGGAGATGGCGCGAATGAGCGCGACGTCGCGCCACGCGAGGCCTGCGGTCAGCACCAGCGCGTTGTAGCCGTCGTTCTCGGCGCCGCCGCGCATCACCACCAGGAACAACGCTTCCAGCCCACGCTTGACCGCGTCGAGATCGACCGAGCGCCCGTCGCCGCGCTCGAGCAGCATGTCGTGAAACCACACCTCTGCGGTCTCGGCGCCGTCGCGGGCGATCAGATAGGTTCGCTCGTCGACGACCTTGAAGCCCATATGCTCCAGCACCGGCACCCGCTCGGAGAGCGGGATCGGCCGCCCCCAGCTCCACACCTTCAGGCGGACGTCGTCGCCCTCGTCCCAGCTGCGGCGGTGAAAGTCGGCGGCGAGCGGGCGATCGGAAGCGAGGCCCTCGATGACGCGGATATCCTCGACCGCGGTCAGCGACGAATAGTTCTCGCGATAGCCGTCGGAGAAGGCTTGACGATAGCGCTCGAGCAGCGCGCGTGTCCGCAACGGATCGTAGGCGCGCGCGAGTTCTGCGGCAAGCTCGTCGATCCACGTGCGCACGATCGCCTCGACCGCGCGCTCGAGGGTGGCGCGATCCGGACTGGGGACATCGCCGGGCGAGAGCGCGATGATGAAATGCACGCGCACCAGCGGCCCCTCGGGAAAGAATGGATAGAACGCGGCGACGCGACCGTGATAGACGTCGGCGAGATAGTCGCCGATCGCCTTGCGCACGTCGCTGTCGTAGCGCTCGCGCGGGAGATAGACGAGCACCGACATGAAGCGGTCGAAGCGGTCGCGCCGCGGCAATACCCGCACACGCGGCCGCTCGTCGAGCTGCAGCACCGCCAGCGCGAAGTGATAGAGCGTGTCCTCGTCGATCTGAAACAGCTCGTCGCGCGGGTAGGTCTCAAGCACATTGACCAGCGCCTTGCCCGAATGGCCATCGGGATTGAACCCCGCGCGTTGCAGCACTGCGGCGACTTTCCGGCGCAGATAAGGAATCGAACGCGTCGAGCGGGTATAGGCGGTGGAGGTGAAGAGGCCGATGAGCCGTAACTCGCCGGTGAGCTTGCCGTCACGGTCGAAGCGTTTGACCCCGACGTAGTCCATGTGGACGCGCCGATGCACGCGCGAGCGCACCGCGCCCTTGGTAACGATGAGCAGCGTCGGCGCCTTGAGTAGCGCGCGCATCTCCGGTGTGATGACGAGCGGTTGATTCCAGCGCTGCACCAGCGGCATGTCGCGCGCGCGCAAAATGCCGAGCCCAGTCTCGAACACCGGCTGGAGCTCTTCCTCACCGGCGGTGAATTGGTAGTTGCGAGTGCCGAGGAAGGTGAAATTGTTGTCGATGAGCCATTCCAAAAACGCGACCGCCTCGGCGATCTCGGCCTCCGGCACCGGCGGCGGATTGGACTTGAGCTCGGCGATCACCTCCCTCACCCGCGCGAGCATCGCGCGCCAGTCCTGCACGCA
>JBKPUA010000153.1:0-6813 GCA_046735815.1 Pseudomonadota bacterium | reverse complement strand
CCAGCTCGGCACCCCCAACGAAATCTATCGCCAGCCGATCGACCGCTTCGTCGCGTCGTTCGTCGGCGATGTCAATATTCTGCACGGGCGCCTCGAGCGCCTCGATACGGCGACCGCGGCTGTCACTGTTGGCTCGCTACGCGTGCTGGTGCCGAGTCGGACGCTGCAAGGGGCCGCCCCCGGCGCCATGGTGGACCTGTTCGTGCGGCCCGAGGATCTGCGCGTGGCCGAGGAAGGCGCGGCAATCGCGGCGCGCGGCGTGGTGGCGGCGCAAATCTATCAAGGCAGCCACGTCGACCTCTACGTCGATGTGCGGGAGGGCGCATCGGGACGGGTGCTGCTACGTGTGCCCGGATCCGAGGGCATGTCGCGCTGGCCGGCCGGCACGCCCATCGGCATCACGCTCGCCGCGGACAAGGCGATCGCATTCGGGCCGGCTGACCGAGGCCAGAGCTAGCACTCTCATTCGGTAACGATCAGCGCATCGAGCGCGGTCGCGCCTCGGCCCTTGGCAAAAACCATCAGCGGGTTGACATCGATCTCGACGATGCCGGGCGTGGTCCGCATCAGCCGGCCGATGGCGAGCACCGCCTTCGCCACCGCCTCGACGTCGACCGGCGGCGCGCCGCGGAAGCCGGTGAGCAGCTTGGCCGTGCGCAACTGCTGGAGCGCTTCGACGATCTGCGTTTCGTCCGCGTCGACCGGCAGCAGCCGCACGTCGCCCAGCGCCTCGACCCATATGCCGCCGAGCCCGACCAGCAACACCGTCCCCCAGGCCGGATCGCGCTTGGCACCGACCATCAGCTCCAGCCCCTTGGGTGACATCCTTTCGACCAGGCAACCGTCGAGCGTGACGCCGGGCGCCGCGGCTTTGACGTTACGGTGCATCGTCTCCCAGGCCGCGCGCAACGCGGCCTCGTCGGTGAGGTTGAGCATGACGCCGCCAGCTTCCGTCTTGTGCGACAACGCCGCGGCTTGCGCCTTCAAGGCCACCGGGTAGCCGACGCGCTTGGCGACGGTGACGGCGTCCTCCGGCGAGCGAGCAAGCTGGCCGTCGGGCACGCGGATGCCGGCCGCCGCCAGGATCTTCTTTCCCAGCCACTCCGGCTGCGCGCCCTTGCCGAGCTTGGGCATGCCCGCAATCGGCGCGGGGTCGCCGGCGACGCGGGTGCGCGCGAGCGAGCGTCCGTAGCGGGTATAGAGCGCGATCGCGCGCAGCATGCGGTCCGACGAGCGCGAAAACACCGCCGGACCTTCGTTGACGGCCTGCACGACCTCGGGGGCGAGCTGCCAGGTGTCGCCGAGCGCCACCATGACCTTGGGCTTCGGTGAGTCCGCCATACCCTTGTTGAAGGCCTTGACCATCGCGGCGTCCCTGATCGGAAACGAGATGAACACCATCCCGACATTGGGATCGTCGATCAGCGCCTTGGTCACGATGGAGAGCGCGTCCGGCGCGAAGCCGGCGGTGACGTCGAGCGGATTGCCGTAGTTTCCGTACGCCGGTAGCACCTCGCTGATCTTTTTGAGCGTGGCCGGCTCGATCTCGGGAAGCTCGAGCCCGACCTCCTCGGCGAAGTCGTTGGTCAGCCCCACATAGGCGCCGGAGGCCGTGAGGATGCCGGGCCCCTTGCTGGGCGGGACCGGATAGCGCACTAGGAGCTCGACCAGGTCCATCATCTCGTCCATGGTCGAAACCACGATGGCGCCCGCGTCCTCGACCTGGGTTTGCATCGTCGCGAAATCGCCGATCAGCGCGCCGGTGTGCGACTGCGCCGCCTTGCGCGCCTTGGCGCTGCGGCCCGCCTGCATCACCACGATCGGTTTGCCGGCCGCGCGAGCGCGGCGGCACGCGGCGAGGAATTCCGCCGGCCGGCGCACCTGCTCGCAATAGATCGCGATCACCCTGGTAGAGCGGTCGTCAGCCAGGAACTCGACGAAGTCGGTGCCTTCGAGGCCGGCCTCGTTGCCGGTCGAGATCACGTAGGAGAGCGGAAGGCCGCGCCCGTCGACGGCGCGCTGGAAGTGGCCGAGCAGGCCGCCGCTTTGGCCGACGAAGGCAACGCCGCCCTCGACCCCGCGCAGCGCCTCGCGCGCGTACAGCATGTGCAGCCATATGCCATCGACGTTGTTGGTGACGCCGAGGCAATTGGGTCCGACCACGGCAAGGCCCGCCGCGCGCGCGGTGTCGGTGACGGCATCCTGGGTTGCCTGATCGCCGACCTCGGCAAAACCGGCGGCGAATATCAGCGCGGAGCCGACCTTGCGCCGCGCGCAGGCCTCGATCGCTTCGCGCACCGCCGCCGCCGGCAGCGTGAAGACGGCAAGATCCACGCCTTCGGGCAACTCGTCTGCACTCTTGAGCACGGGCCTGCCATCAATCGCCTCGCTGCTCCGGCCGACAAGGTGGATATCGCCCTCGAAGTTGTTGAGCTTGAGCGCTTGCAGAATGATCTGGCCGGCGCTGCCCGCGCGCGCAGACATTCCCACGATCGCCACCGAGCGCGGGCGCAGGAATCTTGCGACCGCCTTGGGGCCGCGCGCGTCGTGCGGTCCACTCATTTGTCGGGCTGGAACAAGAGGAGATGCGTGCCGTCGTCGAGCGGATGCCAGTATGGCTTCACCTTCATGCCAACCTTCAGCTCCTCGGCGCTGCAGTTGACGATATCGGCGATGAAATTGACGCCGACGTCGAGCGTGACGCTCACCACCGCGTAGGGCTCGGTGCCGCGGAACGCGGGCGTGCCGCGGTGGGTGATGGTGTAGGAGAACACCACGCCCTTGCCCGACACTTCGCGCCATTCGATGTCGCGCCGCCGTCCGGTGAAGATGCTCACCGGCCGTGGGAAGTGCTGATATTTGCCGGTCGCCTTGCAATACTGGATGACGAGCTTCTTCTGCTTCGTCCCCTCCCAGTAGGGCTCGGAGAAGTCGAAATGCCTGATGCTGCGCTTGACGCCGAGCGTGTCGTTGAGTGCTTTGGCCATGATCGCCTCGCTCATTCCGGGACCAGCACCAGGGCCGCGCTCGAGCCCCAGTTGCGCCCGTAGTTGATCCAACCGATGCCGGTCACCAGCGCGTTTTTGGTGTCCTTGACCTGGCGCTTGCCCCCTTCGCCGCGCAACTGCCGCACCGCCTCGACCAGGTTGTGCGACGAGCACGCCGCCTGGCCCGCGGAAATCTGACCGCCGCCGGTATTGAGCGGCAGATCGCCGCTGTAGGAAAAATCGTGGTCGCGAATGAACTCGACGCCTTCGCCCGGCTTGCAGAAGCCGAACGCCTCGAGCTGCAGCATGATGGCGATGATGAAGTCGTCGTAGGGATGGAACGAGGCGATGTCCTTGATGCCGAGGCCGGCCGCGGCGAGCGCCTTCTTGCCGCAGATTTCGTGACCGCTCTTGGTCACGTCGACCAGGTTCTCGCCGCCTTTGAAGTTGGTGCGCTCGGCATAGCCGATCGGGATGATGGTCTTGCTCAGGCCTTTTTCCTTGGCGCGCTTGCGGCTCATCATAAGCAAGCCCGCCGCGCCGTCGGCCCGCATCACGCAGTCCAAGAGCCGGATCGGATCGGCGATCATGCGCGAGTTCATGTAATCGTCGATGGTGATCGGCACGCGCAGCTTCTCGCAGGCGTTCTCGTTGAGCAGTGCATGGTTGCGCTGCGTCACTGCGAGCTTGCCGAGCATCCGGTAGTCGAGACCGTATTTCGCTTCGTAGGCGCGGCTGAGCAGGCCGAAGGCGCCGGGCGGACCCATCAGGCCGTAAGGATCGGTCCATTCGCGCCGATAGGAGTGGCTGTGATCGGTACGGTCCTCCAGCACGTGGGTGTCGGCAAACAGCAGAAACGCGACCTCGCACATGCCGTAATCGATCGCGGCCGCCGCGCGGGCGACGGAGCCGGCCGCCGAACAGCCGCCGGTGTGAACCTGCTCGCAGAAGCCGACCTCGAGCCCGAGCACGTCGGCGGTGGTCTGCGCCCAGAACGGATTGGCCGCGCCGGTGCCTGTCAGGCCCGCCATCACCAGGCCGTCGATCTCGTTCTTCTCGACGCCGGTCTTGTCCAAGAGCTCCTCGAGTATCTCGCCCGACAGCACCCAGACGTTGCGGTCGCTCTTCTCCATCACCTTGGTTTCGGCGTAGGCGACGATCGCGTGGTCACGCAAACTCATTGCTTGCTCTCCCTGAAAACCTTAGGTCCGCGCCACTAGTGCCCGATTCCGAAGTTCGCATCATTGTGCCGCACCCCCGTTTGCGAACTTCGGAATCGAAGGGCACTAGCAACATATTGATCTAGTGTGGCTTTGGTTCAGAAGTCCGCATTTCGGACTCTCCGCACAGATGATGCGGACTTCTGAACCGCCACACTAGTATCATTCTGGCATCCGCACGCGCGGCGCGGTCTTGTCGAGGAACTGGTTGAGACGCGTGATCGACTCCGGGCTGCGCGTGTACTCCGCCACCATGCGCTCGAAGTACAGGCCGTCGTCGTAGCCCATGTCCTGCAGCCGCGGCAGGCTGTTGGTGATGGCGAAGTTGGATAGCGGGGCATTCTTGCAGATCTTCGTCGCCAGCTCCTTCGCCTTGGCCATCGCTTGTCCTTTGGGCACGACGTACTGCACGATGCCATAGCGCTCGGCTTCATCGGGCTTGAGCACGCGGCCGGTCAGCATCATGTCCTGCATGCGGGCGAACCCGATAAGCCGCGCCACGCGAACCGAGCCGCCGCCGCCGATGAAGATGCCGCGCGTCCCCTCGGGCAGTGCAAAGAACGTGGTTTCGTCGGCGACCCGGATGTGCGCGGCCGCCGCCGTCTCGAGCCCGCCGCCCAAGGTCGCGCCGTGCAGCGCCGCGATGAAGGGAATGTTGCCGCGCGCCATCGCCTCGAAATAGGTGTTGCGATTGAACGGAAACGGCAGCCGCTGCGAGCGCCCGTTCTTCCAATTTTCGGCGGCCCAGCGCAGATCGAGCCCGGCGCAGAAATTGTCGCCATGGCCGAAGATGATGCCGCACTTCGCCTCCTCGCCGGCGCGCACGACCGCCTCGAGCAACGCCTTCATCACGTCCGGATTGAAGCAGTTGCGCTTGTCCGGACGGTTGAGACCTACCAGAGCGATCTCGCCTTCGAGCTCGTAGGTGACGACTTGTTCTTCGCTCATGAACTTGCTCCTGGTTTCAACGCGGCAAATCCAGTCCCCTCTGGCCGCGCTACGTTGTCAGATTGGCGACGGCCGCATAGCGGCGCCGCTGCGCCGCCGCGTTGCCGAATAGCGACGACAGCAGCATCGCCCGCTTGAGATAGAGGCCGATGTCGTGCTCGTCGGTAAATCCGATCGCGCCGTGAAGTTGGATGCAGGCCTTAGTGACGACCAGGGCTTCTTCCGACGCCTTGGCTTTCACGGCCGCGGCCATCGCCGGATCGATGCAATAGGCGTCGTTGTTGGCGGCGACCTGAAACACCAGCGACCGCGTCGCCTCGATCCGGACATAGATGTTCGCGGCCTGGTGCTGGAGCGCCTGGAAGCTGCCGATCAGCTTGCCGAACTGCTTGCGGATGCGCAGGTAGTCGAGCGTGATCTCTTGTGCCTTTTCCATCACGCCCAGCAATTCGCAGGAGAGCGCCGTCAGCGCAAGATTGTAGAGCGCATCGATGGCATTCCGCGATGACGGGTGCGCTGGGATCAGATCCGCCGGTGAATCCGCGAGGCTGAGCGTCGCAAGCTTGCGGCCCTCCACCGTCTGCGTCATCGATAGCGTGCAGCCGGGCGCGTCGCGCGCCACATAGCACAGGGCAGGGCCGTCGCGCCCGCTGGCGCTGACCAGAAAGCCGTCGGCGCCGTCGGCGCACACGAATACCTTCTGTCCGGTCAAACGGAGCGTACCGGACTTTTCCGCGACTTGCGTGCGCGGGTTGAGCGGGTCGTCGTCATGCACGCCCTCTTGCAGCGCCGGAACGATCAACGCCGCGCCGGTCATCGCGCGCTCCAGCATCGGATGCGGCGTGCGACCCTGCGCCAATGCAGCCGCCGAGATCGCCGCAACCCCGATCGGCTCGCACACGAGCCCGCGCCCGGCCTGCTCGAGCACCAAGGCGAGCTCGGTGAGGCCGAGACCGAGGCCATCCGCGGAACTCGGGACGAGAATGCCGAGCCACCCGAGCTCCGCCGCTTGTCGCAGCCGCTCCGGCGCGAAGCTCGGATCCCGGTCGCGAAATCCGCGCGCCACCTTCGGCCCCGCCTCGCCGATGAATTTGGCGGCGCTGTCGCGCAACAGGGTCTGCTCCGATGTCAGGTTGAGTTCCATGACCGCTTCGCGTGCGTCAGCTTGGCAGATTCAACACGCGGCGGGCGAGCACGTTGCGCTGGATTTCCGATGAGCCGCCATAGATCGTCACGCGCCGCGATTGCAGGAACGGGGCTGCCACATCCACCACACCGAGCTGCGTTGCGATCGGGTTCTCCATCGCCGCCTGTCCGCCCGCTGCTTCGACTAGAAGGTCGTTGAGTGCCTGCAGAAGCTCCGAGGCGAAGATCTTGATCACCGACGCTTCCGGCCCGGGGCTTTGCTGCTGATTGGTGAGCTCGACGGCATGGTTGAACAGCGCCGACAACGCCATGACATTGATGCTGGCGGCCGCCAGGCGATCCTGGAAGGCCGGGTCGGCAATGATGCCGGCTGCGTGCGCCATGGTCTTGATGCGCTCGAGCGCCATCAAGGCGAATTGCGGGTTGGCGGTGGCGAGGCGCTCGTGTCCCAGCAGCGCATTGGCGATGCGCCAACCATCGTGCAGCTTTCCGACCAGGTTTTCGGCCGGCAC
>JBKPUA010000152.1:0-9326 GCA_046735815.1 Pseudomonadota bacterium | reverse complement strand
TTCGGGGGTGACCGCGGTGATCTTCGCCGAGCCGGCGGTCGTTGCGGTCGACGTGCGTGGTGGCGCGCCGGCAACGCGCGACACCGACCTGCTCGAGCCGCATCGCACCGTCGAGCGCATCGATGCCGTGGTGCTGTCGGGCGGCTCGGCCTTCGGTCTCGATGCCGGCGCTGGCGTGCAGGCCCTCTTGCGTGAGCGCGGGCGCGGGTTCGCGATCGGCGGCATCCGCGTGCCGCTCGTGTGCGGCGCATCGCTGTTCGATCTCCTCAATGGCGGTGACAAGAACTGGGGGCGGTTTCCGCCCTACCGCGACCTCGGCTACGCGGCGGCGGAACGGGCGGGCGAGGTGTTCGTCCTCGGGACCGCGGGCGCGGCCTTCGGCGCCACCACCGTCGATCTCAAGGGCGGGCTCGGCTCGGCCTCCGCCGTCACACCCAAAGGTCACACCGTCGGGGCGCTGGTCGCAGTCAATGCCTGCGGCAGCGTCAATGTGGGCGGCGGACCGCATTTCTGGGCCGCCCCCTTCGAGCTGGATGGCGAGTTCGGGGGACTGGGCTTCCCGGTCACGCTCCCGAGCGCCGCGCTCGCCTTGCGTGCGAAAGGTCGGCCGGCTGAGAACACCACCATCGCCATCGTCGCCACCGATGCCGCGCTGACCAAGGCGCAAGCCAAGGAGCTCGCCGTGATCGCGCAGGACGGGTTCGCCCGCGCGATCTATCCCGCCCACACCACCCTCGACGGCGACACGGTCTTTGCCGCGGCCACCGGCCGCCGGCCGCTCACCGACCCGGTCAACGACGTCACCGAGCTCGGCACCGTGGCCGCGAATGCGCTCGCCCGGGCGGTCGCCCGCGGCGTGTTCGAGGCCACGGCGCTACCCGGCGGTCCGCCCGCCTGGCGGGACCGCCACCGCCAGCACTTTTCCGCGAAAAATCGCGCCTCCAGTTGACTCCGCCTCGAATTGGCCACTTAAGGGGGGATTAAGGATGTGGGCCGAAACTCGGATCAGTGGTGTCCGGGGGCTTGCGGCATCCTAGGGGTTGGAGGTCGGACATGCGTCTGGCAGCGATAGCGTCCGCGCTGGCGATTGTGGTGTGCGCGGCGATTTTTGGCGCGATCTTTTTCCAGAAGGCCTCCGAGTCTGGCGCGGCGTCCACGCCCGCCATGGCAGCGCCGGAGGAACCACAGGCTCGGACCCCGACCCAGGCGGTCACCACGATCGACACCCCGGCGCCCACCACCAATGCCACCGGCACCGGGACGGCACCCACGCAGGTGGCTCAGGCCGCGCCCGCACCCGCTCCCGGACCCGCACCGGCGCCCATCGCATCGGTCGCCCCTACCTGCAGCAACCCGAACGCCATCGGGATCTCCCGCGTGGTCGAGATCGATACCACCGGCGGTCCCGCCTTCGGCTCCGAGAAATTCAGGGAGTATGACTTTCTGAAAGAGGGCGAGATCGTTCTGACCTTCGACGACGGGCCGTGGCCGAAGAACACCCCGGCGGTGCTGGCCGCGCTCACCGCACATTGCACCAAGGCGATCTTCTTCCCGATCGGCCTCCATGCCACCTACGAGCCCGGCCTGCTCAAGCAGGTGGCCGCCGCTGGACATGCCGTCGGTTCGCATACCTGGTGCCACCAGGACCTGTCGAAGACCAAGGGGCGCTGCAACGTCAACGGCAAGACCCAAGCCGTCGAGTACGATCCCAAGGACGAGATCGAAAAGGGCATCAGCGCCGTGCGCTGGGCGGTCGGCGGTCCGACTGCGCCCTATTTCCGCTTCCCGGCACTGCAGCAGCCGCAGGAGCTGCTCGAATATCTCGGCAAGCGCAACGTCGGCATCTTCTCGGCCGACGTCGACTCGCTCGACTTCAAGCTGCGCAAGCCCGAGCAGGTTCGCCAGTCGGTGCTAGCGAAGTTGAAGAAACAGGGCAAAGGCATTGTGCTGCTTCATGATTTCCAGCACGCGACCGGCGAGGCCGCGATGGACCTGCTGAACGATCTCAAGGCCGCCGGCTACAAGGTCGTCTTCATGAAGCCGAAGTTCCCGGTGACGACGATTGCCTCCTACGACGAGCAGATCCTCAAGCAGGTGAAGGGACCGAGCAGTAGCGACCGCCCGATCTCGAGCGTCGTGAAGACCATCGCGGAATAGCGCTACCGAACCTCGATTACCAATCAAGGCGCGAGCCCTCGGCTCGCGCCTTTTCGCATGATCAGGCCGCGAACCGCTCCGCTCTGTAAGGTGCGGGATCGCAGAACGGCGTCGCGCCAGTCATCAGCTCCGCCATGAGCCGGCCGGTAACAGGACCGAGCGTCAGACCCCAATGGGCATGGCCGTAGGCCAGCCACAGGCCATCTTGCCCGGGCGCGCGACCGATCACGGGCCGTGAGTCCGGAAAGCACGGCCGGCTGCCCATCCAGGGTTCAGCCTCCACCGGCTCGCCCAGCGGGAAGAGCGCCTTGGCGTCCGGCAGCAGGCGGTCGAACTGCACCGGCGTCGGCGGCGCATCGCGGGCGGCGAATTCCGCCCCGGTGGTGAGGCGGATGCCCTGCTCCATCGGCGCCAAGCAATAGCCGATCTCCATATCGACCACCGGCCGCGCCAGCGCGCCATTGCCCGACGCGCGATAGTGACGGTGATAGCCGCGCTTGATCCCGAGCGGCGGCTTGATGCCGAGCGGAGCGAGCACATCGGGAGCAAAAGGCCCGAGCGCTACCACCGCCTGCGAGGCGTCGAGCGGCCCTTCCGCGGTGTCCACCCGCCAGTGGCCGTCGGCGCGATGGAGCGAGCGGGCATCGCCGCGCATCACTACGCCACCAAGCGCACCGAAACGCGCCGCATAGGCCTGCGTCACGGCGAGCGGATTGGTCACGCTGGCAGCGCTCTGCCAATGCACGGCATGGCGAAAGACCGGCGCCAGGCTCGGCTCCAGCTCGCGCGCCGCCTCGGTCGTGAGCGCGCGGTGAGGAATGCCGAAGTCCTGCGCCAGCGCAAGCTCGCCCTCGAGTGCGGCGAACTCCCGCTCGCTGCGGTAAAGCCTGAGCCAACCCTCCTTGCGCAGATAGCGCGTCGCCCCCGCCTCGGCGAGCAGCGCTTCGTGCTCGGCCACCGCACGTGCAAACAGCGGGCGCATGGCATGCGCGGTCTCAAGCAGCCGCATCGGTTGCGAAGCTGCACGAAACGCCAGCAGCCAGGGCGCGACTTGCGGCAGGAAGGTCAGGTGATAGTTGGCCTCGGGCGCTCGCTTGAGCGCAATCTGCAGCAACGCCAGCGGGTCCGACGGGAAGGCGGGCGGAAAGACGATGTTGCCTTCGATCACACCGGCATTGCCGTACGAGGTCTCCTCGCCGGGCGCGCGCCGATCCATGAGCGCGACCGCAAGTCCGCGCTTGGCCAGGTGCAGCGCGATCGAGGTGCCGACGATCCCAGCACCGAGCACGACCGCATCCATGCCTGCCATGATTTCTTCTTCCTCGAGGTGAGCGGGGGAGCCGCGGCAGAACCCGTTATATGGTGGGCGATGCCCATCGCGGCAGCCTGGCGCGACACCGATCTGACCGGCCTAAGACGCAGAGCCGGCGCGTTGCCCCTGCCCGTTCGCCGTGTTAGGCGAACGGCGCGCCTCGGAGGACTGGATGCGGCATCCCCTCATCGTCGCCCCGTCGATCTTGGCCGCCGACTTCGCCAAGCTCGGCGAGGAGGTGCGCGCGGTCGACGCCGCCGGCGCCGATTGGATCCATGTCGACGTGATGGACGGGCACTTCGTGCCCAACATCTCGATAGGCCCCGACGTGGTAAAGGCGCTGCGGCCGCACACCAAGAAGGTGCTCGACGTGCACCTGATGATCGCGCCCTGCGATCCCTATCTCGAAGCCTTCGCCCGCGCCGGCTCCGACATCATCACCGTGCACGTGGAAGCCGGGCCGCACGTGCATCGCTCGCTGCAGGCGATCCGCGCACTCGGCAAGAAGGCGGGTGTCACGCTCAATCCCGGCACGCCGGAAAGCACCATCGAGCCGGTGATCGACCTGGTCGATCTCATTCTGGTGATGTCGGTCAATCCCGGCTTCGGCGGCCAGGCGTTCATTGCGTTCGCGGCCGAGAAGATCGCCCGGCTGCGCGCGCTCGCGGGCGCGCGTTCGATCGACATCGAGGTCGATGGTGGCATTACGCCGGAGACCGCACCGCTGGTGGCGCGCGCCGGCGCCAATGTGCTGGTCGCGGGCTCGGCGGTGTTCAAGGGCGGCAAGCCCGAGAGCTATCGCGCCAACATCGCGGCGATCCGCAACGCCGCCGCGCTGGCGCGCGGAGAGGCGGCGTAATGGGTGTTCTCATTGACGGGAGTTGGCGCGACGGCGAGCTGCCGCAGGAAACCGGCGCGAGCGGCGAGTTTCGCCGCGCCGACAGCGCCTTTCGCGATCGCATCACCGCCGACGGCTCGTCGGGATTCAAGGCCGAGCCCGGGCGCTACCAGCTCTACGTCGCCCATGGCTGTCCGTGGGCGCACCGCACGCTGATCTACCGCTCGCTCAAGAAGCTCAAGGGCGCGATCACCGTTGCCTATTCCATTCCCGGGCTGCGGCAACAGGGCTGGACATTCGAGGATGATCCCGCCTTCCCGGACTGCACGCCCGACGCCCTGAACGGCTTCCACTACCTCCACGAGGCCTACACGGCGAGCGATTCGCGCTACACCGGTAAAGTCACGGTGCCGACGCTGTGGGACAGCAAGACCCGGCGGATCGTCAACAACGAATCCTCCGAGATCATCCGCATGCTCGACAGCGAGTTCGCGGATATCGCCGGCGACGGTCCGGATTTCTATCCCAAGCCGCTGCGCGCGGAGATCGACCGCCTCAACGACCTCATCTATGCCAACGTCAACAACGGCGTCTACCGCTGCGGCTTCGCCAAAACGCAGGCCGCCTACGAGGCGGCCTACGACGCGCTGTTCGCCACCCTCGACGAGCTCGAGGCACGGTTGTCGCGCCAGCGCTACCTCCTCGGCCGCACCATCACCGAGGCCGACTGGCGCCTGTTCCCGACCTTGGTGCGGTTCGACGTCGCCTATTTCTCGCTGTTTCGCTGCAACCGCCAGCGCATCGCCGACTATCCCAACCTGTCGAGCTACATGCGTGAGCTCTATCAGCTGCCCGGGATCGCCGAGACGGTGAAGCCGCGCTATTACGTGATCAACTACTGGTCGATCGCGCGCCTCAACCCGCTCGGCATCATCCCGAAGGGCACGCCGGTCGATTTCTCGCAACCGCACGATCGCGCCCAGCTCGCCGATTAGACCGGAACGCGCTGCACCGCCCGCGTGTGCAACACAACCCGCCCCTGTAAATAACAGGAAAAATAACAGGCCGCCCGCCGGTCGGGCGCCTGGTCGGCCCGCCTCACCCACCCCTGTTGCGTTTCTGCACCGTGGGTTCGTTTCGCCAAAACGCATTCTCCGCCGCCGAGTCTCTCTTCCCCTCACGCTGAGGAGCCGCGCGCGCTCATCTCCTGCGCAGCCCGCGCAAGCTTGGCTGCGCCGCGCGCGCCGGCTCGAAGCGGGAGGCCAAGCACCATTGCCGCTCTCGGATGAACCCGAGAGCGGTGGCCGCCCCCATCCTTCAAGACGCGCGCACGCGAGCGTCGCGGATGTCGCGCGAGCGTTGCCAGCGCGCCCTCAGCGTGAGGGCGGAACTCGCATCCCGTCGCGCATTGCCTATTCACGATGTCAAACAGCGCAGTGTTCTTCGCTCCCGCCGCGCGTTTCTGCGCGCAGGTTCATGCAGATCGTAGCATAGATACTTTATGTAGTCAATAGGTAATTGGCGCGCGATGCGTTTGACGGCGTGTCCCGGATGAGCGCAGCGAAACCCGGGGTTCTCACCACGCGGCGGGACCGCCCCGCATTACGCTTCGCTCCATGCGGGCTACAAGCAACCCACTCACCACGCGTAGCGCAGCGCGCCGGTGCCGGCGTAGGTGGAGGAGTGGCTCGCGAACTCGCCGTCGAACTTGGCGAGCAAGGTGACGCCGTTGGCGAGGCGATATTCGGTGCCGGCGGACACGAGCGCGGAGTCCTTCGCCGGCGTTGCGCCGTTGACCACGAAGCTGGCGCCGGGGAGCGTTAGGAACAGCGGCGTCAGGCTCGGATCGCTGATCCAGTCGTGCGCCCAGGCCACGCGGCCGCGGAACGACAGCACCGCGTCAGTATAAAGAGCGAGCGCGCGGTCGAAACGCGCGCCCAATTCGCTGCGCGTGTCGCTCGCGTCGCGGCCGTTGAAGGCGAGCGCGAAGCCGTTGGCGATCACGCCGGTCTCCGAATAACCCGGCGTGTGGAAGTTCTGCGCCTGGATCGCAGCATAAGGCGTGACGCCGCCATACCACATGGCGAAGCGATAGCCCCCTTCGAGCCGCCCGCCATAGCTCTGGGCGTTGAAGCTCGCGGTGAGATGGTCGCCGGCAAAGGCGAGGCGGTCGGTCGACATCCAGTGAGTGGTGAAGGCGAACGCTGCCGCGAGATACGCCGGACCCGAGCGCGTCGCGCCGTAAAGCCCCGCCTGGAAGGCATCGCTTTTGCCTCCGCCCAATCCCTGCGCCAGGCTCCAATTGGTGCCGCCTCCCGCGAGCGCGAGGCCCACGACAGAGTTGGGTGAAAGCCGATAGTCGAGGCCGGCGGCGAAGCCCGCGGTGGTGGCGGAGAGGTCGTGGCTGCCGAGCACCGCCGGATCGCCGCTCGTCTTGTTCCCGCCGCCATAAGCGCCGCCCCACACATTCCACCGCGGCTCGTAGAGCGGCAAGGGCGCAGGCTTCGGCTCCTTCGCGAGCACCTTGGCATAGGCGAGCGCGACCTGCTGCGGCACCGGCTCCTGCTCAGGCGCGAAGCCGAGCGCCGGGGTGCTTGCCCCGGCAACCCCGCTGCGCCCGTCGACGAACGGATCGAGCATCAGCGAGAGGAACTGGCTGCCCATCTGCAAGCCGGCCTGCTGCGCGCCAGTGGCGGCTTCGCCGGAGAGCGAGGTGAGCGCATTGGCGAGATTGCCGCCGGTGAGGCCGAAGATCGACACGAACGACGGCGGCAGTGCACCGCCGTTGTTGAAGAAGGCATTGAGTGCATTGGCGATGCCGAGCTGGTTGCCGCTCAGGGCGGTGGCGCGGAGCGCGCCCGGCCCGGTGGGGCCGGTCGGCTCGATAGGCTGGCCGAGCGTGGCGGTGAGATTGAGCAGCACCGAATTGGCGGTGTAGCCAAGATTGGCGGTGAAGCCGGCCGGCAGATTGCTCGTGGTCAAACCGCCGAATGTGCCGCTGACCCCACCCGCCGCCGACAGGATGGTGTAATTGCGCGTGACGTAGCTGCCCGTCGCGAATGCCGCCTGCACGGTGCCGGCAAGGCTGGCGCTGCCGCCCGCGATCGCATTGGCGCTCGATGCATTCACCGGATTGACCTGCACCGCGTAGATCGCGCCCGACTGGAACGCGAGATTGCCGTTGACCGTCATCGCGCCGGGCGTGCCGACCGGTCCAGGCGCAAACGTGCCGCCGCTCGCGATCGTGGTCGCGCCGACGGTGCCGGTGCCGGTCAGCGTCGCGCCATTGCCGATCGTCAGTGCCGAATTGCCGATCGAGCCGGTCACCATCAGCGCGCCGCCGCTGATCGTGGTCGGGCCGCTATAGGTGCTGATGCCGCTGAGCACCAAGGTGCCGGCGCCGATCTTCTCCAGCGGGCGCGGACCGTTGAGCTCGGAGATCGCGCCCGCCTGCGTGGCGCTGCCGCTCGTCACCGAAAGTTGCGTGGTGTTGCTGTTGATAATGATCGCATTGGCGATGCTCACACCGTTCGCGTAATCCACCACCGAGCCGGTGGTGGTGAGCGCGCCGGTGCCCAGCGCCTGGTTATTGGCGAGACTGATCGTGCCGCCGGCGATGGTCGTGCCGCCGGTATACGTGTTGGCGCCCGAGAGCGTGAGCGTGCCGCTGCCGATCTTGGTAAGTCCGCCGGCGCCCGCGATCGTGCCGGAAAACGTCGTGCTGGTATTGTCGTTGCCGGTGGTGAGCGTGGCTGAGCCGAGCGTCACGCTGCCGGCGCCGGCGAGCGAGCCGATGGTCTGGTTGAAGTTGTTGAGGCCGAGCGTGGCGCCGGACGCCACCGAGAAGGCGCTGCTCGCCGAAAACGAATTCAATGCCCCGGCCTGCAACGTGCCGGCACTGACGCTGGTCGCGCCGGAATAGGTGCTCGCGCCGGAGAGTGTCTGTGTGCCGCCTCCGATCTTGGTCAGTCCGCCGCTGCCGGAGATGCCGCCGGAGAACGTCGTGCTCGTGTTGTCGCCACCGGTGGTCAGCGTGGCCGAGCCGAGCGTCACGCCGCCGGCGCCGGAAAGCGAGCCGATAACCTGGTTGAAGCTGTTGAGGTCGAGCGTGGCGCCGGACGCGACGGTGAATGCGCTGCCCGTTGCGAACGCGTTCATCGCTCCGGCTTGCAGCGTGCCGGCGTTGACGTTGGTCGCGCCGGCATAAGTGCTGCTGCCCGCAAGCGTAAGCGTGCCGGTGCCGATCTTGCTCAGCCCGCCGCTGCCGTCGATGGAGCCGGCGAAAGTGGTGGAGTTCGCCGTGCCGACGGTGAGCGAATTGGCGCCAAGCTGGACCGTCGATCCGGCGACGCCGCTGAGATCCTTGATCGTCTGGTTGGCCGAGCTGCCGGAGATGTCGAAGGTGGCGGCGCTGCCAGCGAGGTTGACGCCGCTCGAGCTGGCGATGCTGCCCAGGCCCGAGAGGCTAAGCGTGCCGCCGGCCATGATGGTGGTCGAGCCGGTGTAGGTGTTCACGCCACCCAGGTCCTGCGAGGCGTTCCCAGCGATGACCAGCGAGCCGCCGGTCCCGCTGCCGATGCCGCCGTCCTGCAGGACACCGTTGAAGAACGATCCATTCGTGATGGTGAGCGTCTTGCCGCCCAGGCTCACCACGCCGTTGCCGCCCGGGTCGAACAGGCCGCCGACCGAAGCGCCCGACGTCGTCTGCGAGATGTCGAGCGTCGAGCCGCCGGGCGCGACGCCGGCAAAAGCCACGTACGCCGAGTTGGCGATCGAGCCGCTGCCCTTCAGCGCCAGCGTCGCGCCCTGGTCGATCTGCGTGGCATTGCTGTAGGTGTTGACGCCCGAAAAGGTCTGCGTGCCGCTGCCGATCTCCACGCCGCCCGTGCCGGCGATCGCGCCGGAGAACTCGGTCGAGGCGTTGATAATGCCCAGCCCGTTGCTGCCGAGCTGCACCGTGCCGCCGCCGGCCAGCGCGTTGATCGCGGCGCCGCCGGTGTGGCCCGAGATGTCGAAGAT
>JBKPUA010000151.1:0-5180 GCA_046735815.1 Pseudomonadota bacterium | reverse complement strand
CCCGCGGGCGCCCTTTGAGTCGCATCGCGACTGGCGATGCTGGGAGGACGCTTACGCCGAATAGTACATCTCGAACTCGACCGGATGCGGGGTGTGCTCGAAGCGAATCACCTCGGTCATCTTGAGGTCGATGTAGCTGTCGATGAAATCGTCGTCAAACACGCCGCCGGCTTTGAGGAAGTCGCGGTCCTTGCTCAGCTCCCCGAGCGCCTGGCGGAGCGAGCCGCAGACGGTCGGGATTTGCTTGAGCTCCGCCGGCGGCAGGTCGTAGAGGTCCTTGTCGATCGCCGGGCCGGGGTCGAGCTTGTTCTTGATCCCGTCCATGCCGGCCATGAGCATCGCGGCAAAGCCGAGATAGGGATTGGCGAGCGGATCGGGGAAGCGGACCTCGACGCGCTTGGCCTTCGGATTGGTGGTGTAGGGGATGCGGCAGGAGGCCGAGCGGTTGCGCGCCGAATAGGCGAGGAGCACCGGCGCCTCGAAGCCCGGGACCAGCCGCTTGTACGAGTTGGTCGTCGGGTTGGTGAAGGCGTTGATCGCCTTGGCATGCTTGATGATGCCGGCGATGTAGGACAGGCAGGTGTCGGACAGGTCGGCATATTTGTTGCCGGCGAAGACCGGCTTGCCTTCCTTCCAGATCGACTGGTGGCAATGCATGCCCGAGCCGTTGTCGCCGTAGATCGGCTTGGGCATGAAGGTCGCGGTCTTGCCGTAGATCTGGGCGACCTGCGTGATGCAGTATTTGTAGATCATGAGCTGGTCGGCCATCATGACCATCGGCGAGAACTTCATGCCGAGCTCGTGCTGGGCGGATGCGACCTCGTGGTGGTGCTTTTCCACCTTCACGCCCATGCGCGCCATGGCGCCGAGCATCTCGGAGCGCATGTCCTGCACCGTGTCCTGCGGCGGCACCGGGAAATAACCCTTCTTGAACCCGATGTGGTGGCCGAGATTGCCGCCCTCGTATTCGGTATCAGAGTTGGTCGGGAATTCGACCGAGTCGAGCTTGAAGCCGGTGTTGTAGGGCGTGGCCGAATACTTGACGTCGTCGAAGATGAAGAACTCGGCTTCCGGACCGAAATAGATGGTGTCGCCCACACCCGACGCCTTGGCATAGCCCTCGGCCTTCTTGGCGATGCCGCGCGGATCGCGGTTGTAGGGCTCGCCCGTGGTCGGCTCGAGCACGTCGCAAACCAGTGACAGCGTGGTCTCGGCGAAGAATGGATCGATGCAGGCGGAACTCGGATCGGGCATCAGGTTCATGTCCGACTCGTGAATAGCCTTCCAGCCCGCGATCGAGGAGCCGTCGAACATCTGGCCTTCGGCGAAGGTCTCCTCCCCGATCAGGCTGATATCGAAGGTGACGTGCTGCCACTTGCCGCGCGGATCCGTGAAGCGGAAGTCGGCATATTTCACGTCATTGTCCTTGATGATGCTCATGACGTCTTTGGCGGTGGTCATGGAATGCGTACCCTTTCGTCTGGCTAGCCTTGGCGCTTGAGAGAGGCCGTCAAAGTCGTGTTGGACCCGCGGCTCAGATGGCGTCCAGTCCGGATTCCCCCGTTCTGATCCGGATGGCTTCTTCAATGTTGGAGACAAAAATCTTGCCATCGCCGATCCGCCCGGTCTGGGCAGCGCGGCGGATTGCCTCGATGGCTTTCTCGACCATGTCGTCGCCGAGCACAATCTCGATCTTCACCTTGGGGAGAAAATCCACGACGTATTCGGCTCCGCGATAGAGCTCGGTATGCCCTTTCTGCCGCCCGAAGCCCTTCGCCTCGGTCACCGTGATCCCTTGCAGACCGACCTCTTGCAGGGCTTCCTTCACCTCGTCGAGTTTGAAGGGCTTGATCACCGCCTCGATCTTCTTCATCGCGTTTCCTTCCCTTGGCCTGGCGGCGGCGCCCCGCCGGCTGGGCCGCGCTACGGTTAGCAGGGTCCGTGCCAAGCCCCCACAGAGGGAAAAAATGGCTGCCGAACAGCCGTTTAAGAGGCAACAGCGAGCCCGCTCGGGTCACCCATCAATAGCGCCTGATCATAACTTGAGCAATTTGCCCAATCCATAATCAGTGATGCGTATCCCTGGTGACGGCGAGGGAATCGACGCGGTATCGCGCACTTGGGCGTGGCGCTACTCTATTGCGGCCATGATCGAATTGCTGACCACGGCCGAGATGGCGGAGGCCGACCGCCTCGCTATCGCGGGCGGTACCCCCGGTATCGCGCTCATGGAAAATGCCGGCCGCGCGGTCGCCGACAGCGTTTGCGCGCGCCACCCGCCGGGAGCGCAAGTCGCGGTCGTCGCCGGACCCGGCAACAATGGCGGTGACGGCTTTGTAGCGGCGCGCGTTCTGGCCGAGCGCGGCTATCGCGCACGCGTGCTCCTTCTCGGCGAGCGCAATCGGCTCAAGGGCGACGCGGCGCTCGCGGCGCAGCGTTGGACGGGAACCTGCGCGCCGGCCGCACCGGAAGCCTTGGCGCCTGCCGATGCCGTTGTCGATGCCCTGTTCGGGGCCGGCCTCGACCGGCCGGTGCAGGGCCTCGCGCGCGCCATGATCGAAGCCATGAACGGCGCGCCCGGTGTGCATGCGGTCGACCTCCCGAGCGGCATCAACGGCGCCAGCGGGGCAGTGATGGGTGTGGCGGTCAAGGCCCGCGAAACCGTCACCTTCTTCCGCCGCAAGACCGGCCACGCGTTGCTGCCGGGTCGGCTGCATTGCGGCAACATCCGCGTCGCTGACATCGGCATCCCCGCGAGCGTGCTCGATCAGATCCGGCCTCGCACCTGGAGCAATACTCCCATGCTCTGGGGCAACGACTTTCCGTTGCCGCGCGTGGACGGCCACAAATACAGCCGCGGCCACGCCGTCGCGGTGTCGGGTGGGCTCGCCTCGACCGGGGCGGCGCGACTTGCCGCGCGCGGCGCGCTGCGGGCAGGGGCGGGGCTCGTCACCATCGCAAGCCCGCGCGACGCGCTTGCGGTCAACGCCGCGACCAATCTCGCCATCATGGTTCGGCCGGTCGACGGCGCGAAGGAGCTCGCCGAGTTCCTGCACGATCCCCGCCGCAACGCAGTTGTGCTCGGCCCCGGTGGCGGTGTGGGAGCCGCGATGCGCGAATTGGTGCTGGCGGCGCTCGCCGGCGAGCGCGCCGTGGTGCTCGATGCCGATGCGCTGACCAGCTTTGCCGACGAGCCACAGGCGCTGATCAAGCCGCTGCGGGCGCGGCGCGCAGCCGCCATCCTCACTCCGCATGAAGGGGAATTCGCAAGACTTTTCAAAACACTGATCGACGAATCTCAATCGAAACTTCAGCGCGCGCGGGCGGCCGCCGAGGCCGCCGGTGCGGTCGTCCTGCTCAAGGGTCCCGACACCGTGGTTGCCGCCCCTGACGGCCGCGCGGCGATCGCTGACAATGCGCCACCCTGGCTCGCGACCGCCGGGGCGGGCGATGTGCTGGCCGGAATCGCCGCCGGCTGTCTCGCCCAAGACATGCCGGGCTTCGAGGCCGCGGCGGCAGCGGTTTGGCTGCATGGAGAGACGGGGAGCGAGGCCGGCCCGGGGCTGATCGCAGAAGATCTCCCGGAGGCGCTGCCACGGGTCTATCGGCGACTCTTCCAAAGTGTCGCTGGTCAATCCAGCTAGCCGCTGTCGGAATCTGTCGCCCGCTCAGGTCACCGCGAACCAAGCGCCCGCGTCGACGCTCGGCTGCTCCAGCGCTCGACAGCCGATCAGCCACTTTCCGGGATTGTCGGCGACGAAGGCGATGCGCTCGATCTGCTCGCCGACCACCAGCGTGTCCATCCAATAGGGCTTCCAGCCGTCGTCGAGGCGGTCGAGCAGGCGAAAATGATGCCCGTGCACGTGCACGGCCCAAGCCCGGCCGCCGGTGCCGCGAAGCGCCAAGGTCACCGCCCGTCCCCGTCTCACGCTGAACAGCGGCGGGCTCGCGAGGTCTAGCGGCTTGGCGCCTGCAAGCGCCATTTCTGTTTTGATCGAACCCTTGAGGTCGATGCGTGCCGGCAGCGCATTGGGCGGCAGCGCAACCGGGTCGGAGCGGCGCGCATTGCGCGGATCGCCTCCGCGTTCGTAGGCAAGCCGCGCAATCGGCTGCTCATCGGCCACACCGGCCAAGAGTGGCGCAAGCGTCCCGCCCTCGCGCGTCGCATCGACGAAGAGATCGACGCGATTGTCGGGTCCGAGCCCAACGCGGCTGTCGCGTGCGAGAAACGGCTCCGCCGGCTGGCCGTCGATTGCCATCACCCAGGCGGCATGACCTTCCACCTTGAGCGCAAGGCTGCGCGTGGCAGTGGCGTTGATCAAGCGCAGGCGAAGCCGTTCTCCGCTTTTCACTGCGATGTCGGGACGCAGCGAGCCGTTCACGAGGACCGGGGCGCGCGCATCCGCGCCATCGACCGCCGTGCCGAGCACGAGCAGGATGTCGCGATCGACGCCGACCGGCTGCTCTTCCTCGACGATCAACGCGCCGTAGAGGCCTTGCGCGACCTGAGCGCCCACCGGGGCGTGGTACCAGAACGTGCCGGCGTCGGGCGGTTTGAAGCGATAATCAAAGCTTGCGCCGGGTGCGATTGCCGATTGGGTCAGCTGCGGCACACCGTCCATGGCGTTGGGCAGTCGCACGCCGTGCCAATGCACGCTGGTCGGCTCGGCGAGCTCGTTGACGAGACGTACGCGCAGCTCTTCGCCGCGCTTCACCCGCAGCGTCGGTCCCGGCAGGACGCCGTTGTAGCGCAGCGTCGGCCGAGCCGATGACGGCTGCGATCCCGCGCCTGCCGCCTGCGCGCGCAGCACGCGAAATTCGTCGGTACCAATCTGCGCTCGCGCACGCAGCGGCGCCCCAAGGCTAAGAACCGCGCCGCCCGCGCCGATGAGAAAACACCGACGCGACAGCCGGCCTCGCGACCGCATGGTGAGCCGGTTCGATGCGGTCAATTGACCTTGATGCCCGCGGCCTTGACGAGTTGCGCGTTGGTCTCGATCTCGCCTCGCACCAGCGCCTCGAATTGTGCGGAGTTCAGGGGCATGGGATCGGCGCCGAGGCCGGCGAGCTTCTCGCGCACGACCGGCTGCCGCAGTGCCTTGGCGATCTCGTCGTGGAGCTTCGCGCGGAGTTCGGCGGGCACCTTCGACGGCGCGAACACGCCGGCCCAGAAATTGTAC
>JBKPUA010000150.1:0-5622 GCA_046735815.1 Pseudomonadota bacterium | reverse complement strand
TTGAGCTTGTTCTCGATGTATTGCGGCGAGAACCGCACGCCGGTCGAGGTGACCGCGAGATCCTTGACCCGATCGACCACGACGAGATGGCGCTCGGGGGTGAGATAGCCGGCATCGCCGGTCAGAAACCAATCGCTGTCGAACACCTCGGCGCTGGCGGCGGCATTCTTGTGGTAGGCCGTCATCATGTGCGGATGGCGGACGATGACCTCGCCGAGCCCCTCCGGATCGGGATCCTTGATCGCAATCTCGACGCCGGGCATGGGATATCCCACGGTCTCGTGATGGACGTCGTCGGCGCGATGAATGGTATGGGCGCCGAGCGCCTCGGTCTGGCCGTAGAGCTGGCGCAGCGGCACCCGCATGGCGAGGAAGAACTTGAACGTCTCCGGCCCCATGGCGGCGCCGCCGGTGGCGGCGGAGGTGAGGTTCTTGAAGCCCAGGCGGTCGCGCAAGGCGGCGAACAACACCTTGTCGGCGAGCCACGAGCGTTCTCCCCGCTCGACGGCCGCGATGCCGCGGCGCTCGCCCCAGCGGTAGATCGCCTGTTTCCAGGCGCTCGAGTCCATCATGCGGGCGCGCACCTCGGCCGCGATCTGCTCCCAGACGCGCGGCGCAAACAGCAGGTAAGTCGGCCCGATCTCGCGCAGATCGGCCATGGCGGTCGCCGGCTCCTCCGGGAAATTCACCTTCATCCGGGCGATCAGATTCCATGCCACCGAGTACATCTGCTCCATGACCCAAGACAGCGGCAGCACCGCGACATATTCGTCGTCAGCGGTCTTGGGATCGGCCGCAAGATAAGAAGCGGCGTGACCGAGGAAGGCGCGATGAGTCCACTCGGCGAGCTTGGGGTGCGAGGTGGTGCCCGAGGTCGTGCACAGAATGGCGACGTCGTCGGCGCGGGTCGCGGCAACCATGCGGTCGTAGCAGCGGGGATCGCGGTTGAGCACCGCCTGACCGGAGGCCTCGAGCTCGGCCAGCGACATCAGGCGCGGGTCGACATACTTCCGCATGCCGCGGGGGTCGACATAGACGATGCGCTCGATGCTCGGAATGCGTCCCGCGAGATTGAGGAACTTGTCGACCTGCTCCTCGTCCTCGGCGATCACCACCTTCGGCGAGGTGTAGCCGACGAGATAGGCGATCTCGTCCTCCAACGCGTCGCGATAGATGCCGAGGCTGCGCGCCCGGCAGGCATGGGCGGCGATCTCGCCCCAGACCCAGGCCGGGCGGTTGTCGCCGATCAGCACGACGACGTCGCCGGGCGCGACGCCGAGCGCGGCAAGCGCGACCGACATGCGGCGCACGTGATCCTCGACCGCGCGCCAGGTGTAGGTGGTCCAGATGCCGAATTCCTTCTCGCGCTGAGCGATGAGATCGGGACAATCGCGGGCGTTGCGCGCGAGCATGCGCGGCGTGGTGTCGTGCGCCGCGACCTCGGCCGTGGCGTGCGCATCCTGCGACCAGCCGCAGGTCGAGCCTTCTACGTGCACGGTCTCGGTGCGCACGTCCATCATTGCGCCGCGCGCTCCTCTTCCTTTTCGTGGAGAAACTCGTCCTCCTCGCCGAGATAAGCGCGCTTGACGTGCTCGTTGGCGAGCACCTCCTCCGGACTTCCCTCCGCGATCTTCTTGCCGAAATCGAGCACCATCACGCGGTGCGAGATATCCATCACCACGCCCATGTCGTGCTCGATCATGATCACGGTCTTGCCGAGCTCGTGGTTGAGGTCGACCACATAGCGCGCCATGTCCTCCTTCTCTTCGAGGTTCATCCCGGCCATCGGCTCGTCGAGCAGGATCAGCTCGGGCTCGATGGCGATGGCGCGGCCGAGCTCGACGCGCTTGCGCAAGCCGTAGGGCAGCGTGCCGGCCGGCTCGTTGCGCACGTGCTGGATCTCGAGAAAGTCGATGATGTCCTCGACCTTGCGGCGATGCGCCTGCTCCTCGCGTTGCGCGCCGCCGACCCAATATAGCATGCCGGTGATGAAGTTGTTGCGCATCAGGTGGTGGCGGCCGACCATGATGTTGTCGAGCACCGACATGTGGCTGAACAAAGCGAGGTTCTGAAACGTGCGCCCGATGCCGAGGCGGGCGCGATCGTTGATGGAGCGACTCGAGAGCGGCTCCCCCTTGTAGAGCAACTGGCCGCCGCTGGGACGATAGCGGCCGGAGATGCAATTGAGCATCGACGTCTTGCCGGCGCCGTTGGGCCCGATGATCGAGTAGACCTCGCCTTGTTCGACGTTGAAGCTCACATCGCTCAGCGCCTTCACGCCGCCGAACCGGATCGAGACGTTCGACACCTTCAGAATGTGCTCGGCCGCGCTCAAGCGATACGTCCCGGCGATCGGCCTGTGCGGACATTTCGCCGCAGGCACAATAGGCGGCGCAGCCGGTTGCGGCATGTATCGGTGCGAGCGATCTCGGTCGCCACGGCAGTCCTCCCAGTTCACCGCGTCCCAAGGTGCGGCCGTGAACCCCTCGCCGCCGTGCACCGGCGGACTCTTTATTGCAAGCATAAGAAAATGGGGGCACGCCCGAGGTCAAGTCAGCACTTGGTCGTGCCGACGCGAATATGTCATCCGGCGGTCACCGCCTCCGCCGGCGAGGATGCAGCCTATTCGGCGGCCTTGAGCAGCGGTGCCGGGCCGGCGCGGAATTGCTCGAGCAGGGCCGCCTCGTCGGCCTTGGCGGCCTTGAGGTGGCGCATCTTGACGTGGCCGAAGCCGCGGATTTTTTCCGGGATGGCAGCGAGCCCCACCGCGATGGCGTGGTTGTCGGCATCGAGCTTAGAAAGAATCTCCTCGAGCATGCGCTCGTAGTCTTGCACCAATGCCCGCTCGGTCTTGCGCTCGAGCGAATGGCCGAACGGATCGAACGCAGTGCCGCGCAAGAACTTGAATTTCGCGAGCAGCCGGAACAGCGGGAAGATCCACGGGCCGAATGTCATCTTCTTGGGCTCGCCCGTGGCCTGGTCCTTGCGGGCGAGCAGGGGCGGCGCGAGATGCACGTGGAAGCGCAGATTGTCGCCGCCGAGCTCGTTGTTCACCTGCTTGAGGAAAGCGTCGTCGGCGTAGAGACGGGCGACCTCGTACTCGTCCTTGTAGGCCATCAGCTTGAACAGATAGCGGGCGACGGCGTCGGCGAGACTGGTCTTGCCGGGGGCGCGCGCCGCCTCCACTGCCTTCACCTTCTCCACCCAGCGCCGGTAGCGCGCGGCATAGGCCGCGCTCTGATAAGCGGTGAGAAACGCGACGCGGCGCGCCACCATCTCATCGAAGGATTGCGAGAGCCTGCGGGCATCGCTCGCCACCTCCGGCGCCGGCTTCACCAGCGCCTCGACCGCCGCCGGCTCGAGCGCAGCGCGGCGGCCCCAATGGAACGCCGCCTTGTTCATCTCCACGGCTTCGCCGTTGAGCTCGATCGCGCGCTCGATCGAATCCGCCGAGAGCGGAATGGCGCCGAGCTGGTAGGCGTAGCCGACGAGGAAGATATTGGCGCCGACGCTGTTGCCGAACAGTGAGATCGCAATGCGCGTCGCATCGATGAAATGCGTCTTCTCGCGGCCCGCGTCAGCGATGATGGCGCGCTTGAGCCGCTCGGTCGGGAGCGAGAAGTCGGCGTTGCGGGTGAAATCGCCGGGCAGGAACTCGGCGAGGTTGATCACCATCTCGGTGACGCCATGCTTGACCGCCGCCAGCACCTTCTTGTTGCCGGCCACCACCATGTCGCCGCCGAGCACGAGGTCGGCGGCGCCGGCTGCGATGCGGATGGCGTGGATATCCTCCGAGCGCTCGGCGATGCGCATGTGGCTGTAGACCGCGCCGCCCTTCTGCGCGAGGCCGGCCATGTCGAGCACGCCCACACCCTTGCCCTCGAGATGCGCTGCCATGCCGAGGATGCCGCCGATGGTGACGACGCCGGTGCCGCCGACGCCGGTAACGATGATGTCGTAGGTCTTCCGGATCGCCGGCAGGCGCGGATCCGGCAGCGGCGCGAGTGTGTGGTCGGCCGCGACGCCCTTCCCCTGCTTGAGCTTGGCGCCGTGCACGGTGACGAAGGACGGGCAGAAGCCCTTCACGCAGGAAAAGTCCTTGTTGCAGCTCGACTGGTCGATGGTGCGCTTGCGCCCCCACTCGGTCTCGAGCGGCTGCACCGAGACGCAATTCGATTTCACGCCGCAGTCGCCGCAGCCTTCGCACACCAGATCGTTGATGATCACGCGCTTGTCCGGATCGGGGAAGCGCCCGCGCTTCCTCCGGCGGCGCTTCTCGGCGGCGCAGGTCTGATCGTAGATCAGCACGGTGACGCCGGGGATCTTCGCAAGCTCCTCCTGCACCGGGATGAGCTCGTCGCGGTGATGGATGGTGAGTCCTTTCGGCCAGTCCTCGCGTTTCGGATACTTCCAAGGCTCGTCGGTGACGACGACGACGCGCTTCGCGCCTTCAGCCGCCACCTGGCGCGCGATCTGCGGCACCGTGAGCCCGCCGTCGTTGGCCTGGCCGCCGGTCATGGCGACGGCGTCGTTGAACAGGATCTTGTAGGTGATGTTGACGCCGGCGGCGATCGCGCCGCGGATCGCCATGTAGCCGGAATGGTTGTAGGTGCCGTCGCCGAGATTCTGGAACACATGGGGTCGCTTGCTGAACGGCGCCTCGCCGATCCAGTTGGCGCCCTCCCCGCCCATCTGGGTGTAGCCCAAGGTCGATCGGTCCATCCACTGCGCCATGTAATGGCAGCCGATGCCGGCATAGGCGCGCATGCCCTCGGGCACCACGGTCGATGTATTGTGCGGGCAGCCCGAGCAGAAATAGGGAATGCGCACCGCGACGTCCTGCGTCTCCGCCAGGATGCGTTGCGCCTCCTTGAGTCTGCCGACGCGCGCGGCGATCTCCTCGTTGGGGCCGACCCGTTGCAGGATGCGCTCGCCGATGCAGATGGCGACCTCGTTGGGATCGAGCGCGCCCTTCACCGGAAAGAGCCAGTTGCCCTGCTCGTCCTTCTTGCCGATGCAGACCGGCTGGTTGGCGATGCCGTAAAGCTCCTCGCGCACCTGCACCTCGATGAGCGAGCGCTTCTCCTCCACCACGATGATGAGCTCGAGGCCGTTGGCGAACTGCTCGAGGTCGGCGCGGCTGATCGGCCACGGGCAGGCGATCTTGTAGAGGCGCAGGCCGAGATCGTTGCACTTGACCTCGTCGATGCCCAACTCGTCGAGCGCCTGGCGCACGTCGAGATAGCTCTTGCCGACGGTGATGACGCCGATCTTCGGCTTGCGGCCGCCCGAAGTGATGTACTTGTTGAGCTTGTTGGCGCGCACGAACGCGAGCATGGCGTCGCGCTTGTAGTCGTGCAGCCGCGCCTCCTGGCCGAGGATGGTGTCGCGCAGGCGGATGTTGAGGCCGCCCTCCGGCATGACGAAATCCTGCGGGGTGACGATGTTGACCCGCTCCAGGCTGCCGTCGATGACGGCGGTCGATTCCACCGTCTCGTGCATGGACTTGAGCGCGACCCAGGTGCCGCAGAAGCGCGACATCGCCCAGCCGTAGAGGCCGTAGTCGAGGATCTCCTGCACCCCGGCGGGGTTCAGGATCGGGATCATGACGTCGATGAAGTG
>JBKPUA010000149.1:0-4989 GCA_046735815.1 Pseudomonadota bacterium | reverse complement strand
CGCTATCGCCTCCGTCTCGCCGGCGGGCGACTCGGTCGAAATCTGGGCCGGAACGCAGAGCCAGAGCATCGCGTGCGAGGCGCCCGCCAAGATGCTCGGCATTCCGCGCGACAAGGTGAAGCTCCACGACATGCTGATGGGTGGCGGCTTCGGCCGGCGTGGCAACCGCGACGTGGATTTCATCATCGATGCTGTGCTCCTCTCGAAGGAGGCGGGGCGGCCGGTAAAGGTGATGTGGACGCGCGAGGACGACGTCCACAACGGGCGCTTCCGCCCGATCTCCGCGCATTATCTCAAGGCCGGGTTCGATCCTTCCGGCAAGCTCACGGCGTGGCATCACCGCATCGCCGTGGACCGCGTCGGGCCCTATATGGATCCGGTGCGCTACCAGATGAGCGGCGGCAAGGACGGCATTGCCATGCTCGGCGCCGATCTGCGCGGCTACGACGTTCCGCACCAACTGGTGGAGCAGCTCTATCGCGACACCGGCGTGCGCACCAATCCGCTGCGCGGGATCAGCTTCACCGCCAACCGCTTCGCCACCGAGACCTTCATGGACGAGATCGCGGTCAAGCGCGGCATCGACCCGGTCAAGTTCCGGCTCGAGCTGCTCAAGAACACGCCGCGCGCGGTGAAGGTGGTCGAGCGGGTGGCCGAGATGGCGAACTGGGGGACGAAGCGTGAGGGCCGCGGCTTCGGCTTCGCGTTCCTCGATTACTCCGGCTCCCAGGTCGCCGGCATCGCCGAGGTCTCGCTCGACCGCGGCAGCGGGCAGATCAAGGTGCACAATTTCTGGTGCACCATCGACTGCGGCGTCGCAGTGCAGCCGGACAACGTGATGGCGCAGTCCGAGAGCAGCATCGTGTACGGCCTCGGCCTCGCCCTGATCGAGCGCATCACCGTCAAGAACGGCGCGGTCGAGCAGTCGAACTTCTACGATTATCGCGTGCCGCGCATGAACGAGGTGCCGCTCATGCACGTCGAGGTGATCCCGACCGACAACCATCCGACCGGGGCCGGGCAGATGGCGACGCCGCTGGTGGCACCGGCGATCTCGGCCGCGGTGATGCAACTGACCGGCGTGCGTCTGCGCCACACGCCGTTCACGCCGGAGAGGGTCAAGGCCGCGTTGGGGTAAGAGAAGCGAGTAGCGAATAGACAGCCGAGTAGCGGGTAGCGACTGGCGGATAGATGGCGATGGTGCTTCTATTCGCTATTCGCTATTCGCTATTCGCTTGTTCTGAAGGGAGGAAAAATGATGCAGCGAACCATGGCTGCCGCCGGACTGATGGCCTTGATGACGGCAGGGGCACTGGCGCAGGGGCCCAAGCTCGGCGATCCGCCGGAAGCCAAGAACATGCGGCTCGTCGGCTACAACGACCTGCACGCCCGCAGCGGCTACCAGCCGACGATCCACCGTCAAGGCAATCGCTACATCGCCTATATCGGCCATCACGGCGGCACCCCCGACGTACCCAAGCCGATCAACCGGCTCACCGGACAGGCCGAATACAACGGCACCTCGATCGTCGACGTCACCGACCCGGCGCAGCCGAAATATCTCGCGCACATTCCCGGCCTTCAAGGCAACTACGAGGAGGGCGGCGCGCAGATGGTGCGCCTGTGCGACGGCAAGACCCTGCCCAAGGGCGACGCGAGCAAGACCTACATGTTGCGCGTGTTCGGCGGCCGCGCCCATGAAATCTGGGACGTCACCGATCCGGCCAAGCCCGCGCTCGTGACCCGCGTGGTCGAGGGCCTCAAGGACACCCATAAGAGCTGGTGGGAGTGCGACACCGGCATTGCCTACCTCGTGTCCGGCGTCGAAGGCTGGCGCACGCGGCGCATGACCTCGATCTATGATCTCAGCGATCCCGCCAAGCCGGTGAAGATCCGCGACTTCGGACTGGTGGGGCAGGAGCCGGGATCGACCGGCGCGGTGCCGGCTGATCTGCACGGTCCGATCTCGACCGGTCCGCAGGGCAATCGCGTGTATTTCGGCTACGGCACCAACAAGGGCGGGGTGCTGCAGATCGTCGACCGCGAGAAGCTCTTGAACGGACCCAAGGAGCCCACGCCCGAGAACCTGCGCTACCCGGTGGTCGGTCAGATCGACATGTTGCCGTTCAACGGCGCGCATACCGTGTTTCCCATGCCGAAGATGCCGGTCAACGAGTTCGCCCCCGACAAGGACGGCAAGCAGCGCGACATCGTGATGATCGTCGACGAGCAGATCCTCAACGAGTGCCAGGAGCCGCGCCAGATGGTGTTCTTCGCCGACGTCACCGTCGAATCGAGGCCGATGGTGGTGTCGAACTTCGCGGTGCCGGAGGCGAGCGGGAATTTCTGCCAGCGCGGCGGCCGCTTCGGCGCGCATTCCTCGAACGAGAGCATGGCGCCTGTCTTCTACAAGAAGGTCGCCTTCATCACCTACTTTAATGCCGGCGTGCGCGCGGTCGACGTGCGCGATCCCTACCAGCCGAAGGAAATCGGCTATTTCATCCCGGCAATCACCGAAGCGACCGACAAGCGCTGCATCAAGGTCGACGGGGTGGACCGCTGCAAGATCGCGATCCAGAGCAACAACGTGGAGACCGACGACCGCGGCTACATCTACGTCGTCGACCGCGCCAATACCGGCATGCACATCCTGGAGCTCACCGGCGAGGCCAGGGCAGTCGCGGGCCAGTAGAAGGCTCGCGCTCCGCCCTCATCCTGAGGAGCGCGCACATCGCGGTCACGCCACAAAGGCAGAGGGGCGTGCGTGCGTCTCGAAGGATGGGGGCGGCCTCAAGCGTTTTCGATCGGGAGGTCGTCCATGTCGCATCTTAGCAACCGCAATTTGTCGATTGCGGCGGCCATCTTCGCCCTCTCATTCGCACCTCCGGCCCACGCCCAAAAACTCGGCGATCCGGCGGAAGCGAAGAACATGCGCCTCATCGGCTTCAACGACCTGCAGACGCGCAGCGCCTATCAGCCGACCATTCACAAGCAGGGCGAGCGCTATATCGCCTACATCGGCCACCACGGCGCAAGCTACGTCGACAAGCCGGTGAATGCGCTCAACGGCCAGGGGGAGTTCAACGGCACCTCGATCGTCGACGTCACCGATCCGGCGCAGCCGAAATATCTCGCGCATATTCCCGGCGCCGAAGGCGGGCCCGAGACCGGCGGCGCGCAGATGACGCGGGTGTGCGACGGCAAGAACCTGCCGCGTGCTGATGGGAGCGCGGTCTATCTGCTGCGCACCTTTGGACGCCTGGCGCATGAAATCTGGAACGTCGCCGATCCCGCGCACCCGAAGCTCGTCACCCGCATCGGCGGCGACTACAAGGACACCCACAAGAGCTGGTGGGAATGCGACACCGGCATCGCCTTCCTCGTGTCCGGCGTGCCGAGCTGGCGCGGCTATCGCATGCTCGAGGTCTACGATCTCGGCGATCCCTCAAAGCCGATGAAGATCGGCGACTTCGGGTTGCCCGGCCATCAGCCAGGCGCGACCGGCGCGGTGCCGTCCGACCTGCACGGTCCGATCTCGACCGGGCCGCAGGGCAATCGGCTCTATCTCGCCTACGGACCGCTCAACGGCGGCATCGTGCAGATCCTCGACCGCGAGAAGCTGTTGCGGGGACCCAAGGAGCCGACGCCCGAGAATCTGCGCTATCCCGAGATCGGTCGCCTCGATATGTCGCCGCTCCATGGTGCGCACACGTCGCTTCCGCTGCTGCGCATGGCGCTGCCCGAGTTCGCGAAATACCGGGTGGGAGCGGTGCGCGATTTTCTCATGATCGTCAGCGAGGCGACCGGCCGCGCCAATGGCTGCCAGGAGGCGCACCAGATGGTGTGGTTCGCCGACATCAGCGTCGAAGGCAAGCCGATGATGGTGTCGAACTTTTCGGTGCCCGAAGCGAGCGGCAATTACTGCGAGCGCGGCGTGCGCTTCGGCGCCCATTCCTCGAACGAGAGCATGGCACCCGTGTTCTACAAGAAGCTCGCCTTCGTCACCTATTTCGCCGGCGGCGTGCGCGCGCTCGACATGCGCAATCCGTATCAGCCGAGGGAGGTCGGCTATTTCATCCCGGCGATGACGGAAGCGACCGAGAAGCGCTGCTTCAAGATCGACGGCCGCGAGCGCTGCACCACCTCGGTGCAGAGCAACAACGTCGAGACCGACGACCGCGGCTACATCTACGTCGTCGACCGCGCCAACACCGGCCTGCACATTCTGGAATTGACCGGCGAGGCGCGCGCGATTGCGGGAATGCAATAGGTTGTTGTCGCGCAAAAGGGGAGCTTACTCATCCGAGGGGCGGAGGTACAGCCATCGCCGCGGACTATAAGAGGCCGCTCGGCGCGGCGTCGATCCGCCCTCATCCAGAGGAGCGCGCAAGCTCAGAGCTTGCCCAATACGCACCTATCGCATAGCGCACGTCTCGAAGGATGAGGGCGGCCACCGCCTCAGGAGAGGCCACCGAGCGGCCTCACATCCCCCCATAGAGCCAGGCGACGCCCTCGTAGGATTGCTCCGGCGTGCGCGGGGCGAGCAGCTGCTGGCGCAGCTCCGCGGCCGGGCCGCGCGCGTGGTAGAAGTCGCCGTAGACCCGCGCCATGATCTGCACCCGCGCGGTGCGCAGATAGCGTTGCTGCCAATAGTCGCAGAACGCCGCCGGCAGGTCGTCGGGCTTTGCGGCCGCCTTGTCCGCGAGGGAGACCGCGTCCTCGGTCGCCATGCAGGCGCCCTGCGCCAGATATTGCAGCATAGGATGGGCGGCGTCGCCCAGGAGCGCGACGCAGCCCTTGCTCCACTCCTTCACCGGCTCGCGGTCGCACAGGACCCACATGCGCCAGGTCTCGATGCGCTCGAGCATGCGCAGCACCTCCGGGCGCTGGTCCTTGAAATGCGCCCACAGCTCGCTGGCGTCGGCCTCCGCGTTCCAGCCCTCGACGTAGCGCTTGGAATGGAACACGGCGACGAGGTTGTAGATCTCG
>JBKPUA010000148.1:0-6215 GCA_046735815.1 Pseudomonadota bacterium | reverse complement strand
GTGCGCCAGCCCGACCCGCCGCGCGCGCAGAATGGCGCCATGCCTGCAGCAGGACGAAGTTGAAGGAAATGGCGAAATTGACCAAACCCACAAGGAGTGAGCGCCGCGGGCGCCGCCAGCTCACGAGCAGACGGAGAGGGTAAGATGGCCGACGCTCACGCCAAGCCGCATCACGACTACCATCTGGTCGAGCCCAGCCCCTGGCCTGCGCTCGGGTCCGTTTCCGCATTCCTGGCGGCGGTGGGCGGCATCGCGTGGATGCACCATATGTTCGCGGCCGCGCCGTACGTGTTCGGTATCGGCGTGATCGGCATCGCCTACACGATGCTCGGCTGGTGGACCGACGTTGCGCGCGAGGCGACGTATGATGGCTATCACACCCGGGTGGTGCAGATCTCCCATCGTTACGGGATGATCCTGTTCATCGCATCTGAGGTGATGTTCTTTGTTGCTTGGTTCTGGGCGTATTTCAACAGCTCGCTGTTTCCAGCCGATGTGCAACAGCTCACGCGCGAACAGCTGTTTGGCGGTGTGTGGCCACCGAAGGGGATCGAGACCTTCGACCCGTGGCACCTGCCGCTCTTGAATACGCTGATCCTGCTCACCTCCGGCACGACCGTGACCTGGGCGCATCACGCGCTACTGGAGAATGACCGGCAAGGGCTCAAGTGGGGTCTGATCCTGACCATCGCACTGGGTTTGACCTTCACCTGCGTGCAGGCCTACGAGTACAGCCACGCGGCGTTCAACTTCAGCGGGAACATCTACGGCGCCACTTTCTTCATGGCGACCGGCTTCCACGGCGCGCACGTGATCATCGGATCCACGTTCCTGATCGTCTGCCTGATCCGCGCGTATCTCGGCCATTTCACGCCGACGCAGCACCTCGGTTTTGAGTTCGCTGCCTGGTACTGGCACTTCGTCGACGTGGTGTGGATCTTCCTGTTCTCCTGCATCTACGTGTGGGGCGCGGGCGCCGAGAGTGCGGCGCACGCGGCCGGCCATTAGCGCGCGCGACCGCGCAAGACGAGTGTGGTGGCGTAGCGCCGGCTGATCCGCCTCCAAGCGGCGCAGGTCTCCGCGGCTTGTTTCTGCCGTACGCATTGACGCCTTGGTGAGCGTACTGGAGACGGTCATGGCGGACTACGACGCGATCATCATTGGTACCGGACAGTCCGGGCCAGCTTTGGCCCGGAGGCTTGTGGCCGCGGGCTGGAAGATCGCCATCATCGAGCGCAAGCTCTTCGGCGGCACTTGCGTCAACACCGGCTGCACGCCGACCAAGACGCTGGTCGCGAGCGCCTATGCGGCGTATCTCACGCGCCGCGCCGCCGAATACGGCGTGACTGTCGGAGGGCCGGTCGGAGTCGACATGAAAGCGGTCAAGGCGCGAAAGGATGCCGTTTCCGGTGCGTCGCGCAACGCGGTCGAGCGATCGCTGAAGACGCTGAAAGGGTGCGCGGTCTACGAAGGTCACGCTCGTTTTGTCGGACCAAAACAGGTCAATGTCGGCGAGGAAGAGCTCAGGGCTGAGAAGGTTTTCATCAATGTAGGCGGGCGGGCGTTGGTGCCGCCGATTCCGGGCCTCGACCATGTCCCCTACTTGACCAATAGCTCGATGATGGACGTGGATTTTCTCCCTGAGCATCTGCTTGTGCTTGGAGGAAGCTATGTCGGCCTGGAATTTGCCCAGATGTATCGCCGGTTTGGAAGCCAAGTCACCATCATCGAGCTCGCGCCGCGCCTCATTGCACGCGAAGACGAAGACGTATCGGGGGCCGTCGCCGAATTTCTCAGGGAGGAGGGCATCGATATTCGCCTCAACAACAAGGTTGTGGGCGTGGAAAAGGAGGGCAGGAACGTCACGGTGATCGTCGAAGCCGGGGGCACGAGATCCCGGGTCGCCGGCTCCCACCTGCTGGTGGCGATTGGCCGGAGACCGAACACCGATGATCTCGGGCTCGACAACGCTGGAGTCGCGATGGACTCCCGCGGCTATATCCAGGTCGATGATCAGTTGCGCACCAGCGTGACCGGCATCTGGGCCTTGGGCGACTGCAACGGTCGCGGTGCATTCACCCACACTTCCTACAACGATTTCGAGATCGTGGCGGCAAACCTTCTCGACAACGATCCGCGACGCGTCACCGACCGCATTACGGCCTATGCTTTGTACACTGATCCTCCGCTCGGACGCGCTGGCATGACCGAGGCGGAGGTCCGCAAGTCCGGCAGGCCGGCGCTGATCGCAACCATGGCCATGGAAGATGTCAGCCGGGCCTATGAGAAAAGCGAGACCAAGGGCTTCATGAAGATATTGGTCGACGGGGACACGAAACAGATCCTGGGCGCGTCGCTGCTGGGACTTTCAGGCGACGAGGTGATCCACTCCATTCTCGATGTCATGTATGCCAAGGCGCCTGCGACGGTGCTACAGCGGGCAATGCACATTCACCCGACGGTCTCGGAGTTCATTCCGACCATGCTGGAGGACCTCGCGCCGTTGCAGTGATGGTGGGATTGCAGGTGCAATGATTTGTTCCCGGGCTTGAGAATGGAGGCGTAATACGCCACCTCGCAGTTGTACTTTACGGACAGGCTTGAACAGTGACCCAGTCCCACGCCCCACCACCATCGCCAGCTGTGAGCGGACTGCTCGGCCGTTGCCCAGCTTGTGGCAAGGGTCGGCTGTTTCAGGGCTTTCTTTCGCTGCGTCCGCGCTGCGAGCATTGCGGTCTCGATTTTTCGTTCGCCGATTCCGCTGATGCGCCAGCGTTCTTCATCATGTTCTTTTCCGGGTTCATCGTGGCCGGCTCGGCGTTAGCGGTAGAAATCCTCTATTCGCCGCCGTATTGGGTTCACGCAGTGCTGTGGGGGCCGCTGATCCTGGTCACAACACTGGTGCCGTTGCGCCCGCTCAAAGGGCTGATGATCGCGCTGCAGTACCACCACAAGGCGGCGGAGGGCCGGTTGACCGGCGGTGACGCCCCATGACGGCTGCGCCGGCGCGGCGCTTGCGAGCTGGTCTTGCGGTCCCCGTGGCGTTTGCGCTCGTGGCGCTCGCGGCCTTCATCGGTCTCGGAACTTGGCAGCTCCAACGCAAGGCTTGGAAGGAAGCCTTGAACGCGAGCCTGGAGCAGCGCCTGTCCGCGCCTCCCGTCGATCTGCCACCACGCGAGCGCTGGCCGCAACTCGATCCAGCGGAGGACGAGTTCCGCCATGTGAAATTCTCCGCCGCGTTCGTTCCCGGCGCGGAAGCACTCGTCTACACGACCGGTTCTGCCTTGCGCGGCGACGTGTCCGGACCCGGCTATTGGGTGCTTGCGCCTGCTCGGCTCGCCACGGGCGGGTTGCTGGTGGTCAACCGTGGCTTCGTACCCGAAGGGCGGCAGGACCCCGCGAGCCGGGCCGGTGGTGAGATCACTGCCATTGTCGAAATGGTCGGCGCGCTACGCTGGCCGGAAGCGCGCGGGATTTTCTCTCCGAACGATCAACCCGCGCGCAATCTTTGGTTCGTACGCGATCCGGTTGGGATCGCATCCACCAAGGGCTGGGGGCATGTCGCACCATTCTACGTCGAATTGGAAAGCCCGCAGCCGCCCGGTGGGCTTCCGCGGGCCGGTCCGCTGAAGGCGAGTTTGCGCAACGAACACCTTCAATACGCGATCACATGGTACGGCCTTGCTGTGGTTGTAGTGGTGATGTTCGCCTTCTGGCTCCGCGCCGGTCGTCAAGCCCCGGGTTCGGTATGAGCCGCACGCGCAAGCGTTCCTTGTGGAGGCAGCCGCTTGCCACTATGTTTTCCGTCGTTGCCGCCCGGCGCTGCGCCGGGAACGCACGTGAATTCAGCAGGTTATGTGGTCTGACGGTGGGGCGAACAAAGCCCTGCGAGACGGCAGCATAGCCTCATTCGGAGCCGCAGGTTCGTGCTCTATGTCTCCACCAGAGGTGAGGCCTCGCCGCTTGGCTTTGTCGAGGTCACGCTGGCAGGACTTGCCCGTGACGGCGGCTTGTATGTCCCCGCGGTTTGGCCGCGGCTCGATGCCGAGACGATCGCCGGCCTTGCTGGGCGGCCCTACGCGGAAGTCGCGGCCGACATCATCCGACCGTTCGTCGGAGACGCCATTACGGAGCATGACCTCGCCCGCCTCACGCGAGAAGCCTATGGCAGCTTCCGCCACCCGGCGGTTGCCCCGCTCGCGCAGTTCGGGGTGAATGATTTCATCCTCGAGCTGTTTCACGGGCCCACTCTCGCATTCAAGGATCTGGCGATGCAGCTCCTTGGGCGGCTGATGGACCAGGTTCTTGCGGCGCGCGGCGAACGCACAACGATCGTCGTCGCCACCTCTGGCGATACTGGGGGCGCTGCGGTCGAGGCCTTTCGTGGTCGTGGGCGTGTCGACCTCTTCGTACTGTTTCCGCGCGGTCGCATTTCCGACGTGCAGCGCCGCATGATGACGACGGCGCCGGACGACAATGTCCATGCGCTCGCGATCGAAGGCACGTTCGACGATTGTCAGGCGATCGTGAAGGGCATGTTCAACCACGCCGAATTTCGCGATCGAGCGCGGCTTTCCGGCGTGAACTCCATCAACTGGGCGCGTATTGTCGCGCAGGTCGTATACTACTTCACCGCCGCGGTCGCGCTCGGCTCGCCGCGACGCAAAGTCGCCTTCACCGTGCCGACCGGCAATTTCGGCGATGTCTATGCGGGCTACGTGGCGCTGCGCCTGGGTCTGCCCGTGGACCGTCTTGTGATCGCCACCAACGTGAACGACATCTTGACCCGCACGATTGCAACCGGCACCTACGACTTGCGCGAGGTGGTGGCGACATCCTCGCCGTCCATGGACATCCAGGTGGCGTCAAATTTCGAACGGCTGTTGTTCGAGGCATATGATCGCAATGTCAACGCGGTGCGCGAGCTAATGGTCGCGCTCGCTCGGTCGGGCCGGTTTGCGCTCTCGACGTCGGCGCTTGCGGGGATCCGCGCGGTATTTTCCGCCGACCGCGCGGACGAGAACGAGGCCGCTGCCGCCATCCGCACCATGGCGCGGGAGACTGGGCATCTCATCGACCCGCATACGGCCGTGGCCGCTGCTGTTGCCGAGAAGGAAACCCGTGATCCGGCCATTCCAATGGTGGTGCTGGCGACCGCCCACGCGGCTAAATTTCCGGATGCCGTGGAAGCAGCATGCGGCGTACGGCCCGTTCTTCCCGAATGGCTCGCCGATCTCGACCGCAAGCCGGAACGCGTCGCTACGCTGCCGGTCGACCAAAGCACGGTCGAGCACCATATCCTCTCCGTCAGTCGCGCTGCACACGAAGGAGCCGCCGCATGAGCGTCGAAGTTACGCATCTCTCCACCGGTCTTGCCGTCGTGACTGACGCCATGCCGCATCTGGAGACCGCCGCGCTCGGTGTCTGGGTCGGTTCCGGCAGCCGCGACGAGCGGCCCGACGAGCACGGCATCTCGCATCTGCTCGAGCACATGGCATTCAAGGGCACATCACGGCGCACCGCTCGCCAGATCGCGGAGCAGATCGAGGCGGTGGGCGGGGATCTCAACGCCGCAACCTCGGTCGAGACCACCGCCTACTACGCGCGCGTGCTGCGCGCCGACGTGCCGCTGGCGCTCGATGTGCTCTCCGATATCCTGGCCGATCCCTCTTTCGATCCCGAGGAGCTTCGGCGCGAGCAGAACGTCATCGTGCAGGAGATCGGCGCCGCCGAGGACACTCCCGACGACCTGATCTGGGACAAGCTGCAGGAGACCGCCTTCACGGGCCAGCCGATCGGCCGGTCGATCCTGGGCACGCCCGCCACGGTGCGCTCCTTCGACCGCACTCGGCTTGCCAGCTATCTCGCGCGCAACTATCGCGGCCCGGAGATGGTGATCGCGGCCGCGGGCGCGGTCGGGCACTGCGCGGTGGTGGAGGAGGTCGAGCGGCGGTTTGCGACTTTTTCCGGCCCGCGGCCGCCGGCGCCGGAGCCTGCGCGCTTCGTCGGCGGCTCCCACGTCGAGACGCGCGATCTCGAGCAGGCGCACATTGCGCTCGGGATGCAGGGACTGCCGCAGCGCGATCCCAACCTCTACAGCCTGCAGGTGTTCACGAGCGTGCTCGGCGGCGGCATGTCCTCACGCCTGTTCCAGGAAGTGCGCGAGCAGCGCGGCCTCTGTTACGCGATCTATGCCTTCCACGCGCCCTATTCCG
>JBKPUA010000147.1:0-8611 GCA_046735815.1 Pseudomonadota bacterium | reverse complement strand
GGCGACGCTCGCCTGCGCCGCGCTGCCGAGCGGCTTGCCGTCCTTGGTCGCCATCTGATGCGACGCCCCGCGCCATCCCACGCGCTGGAACAGCTTGGCGGCGTCGGCCGCCGCCATGAAGCCGGGCGGATTCTTGTAAGGCTCGGCAACGCGCGTGTTGGTCTCGAGGTAGCTCTTGACCTGCCCCGCGCGGCGCAATCCCTCCGCCTCGCTGTGGCCGACGGCAACGAAGCCCATATAGCCGAAGCGGTCGAGCGGGGTGGGCTGCGGCCGGCCCGCCTCCTTCCAGCCCTTGCGATAATCGTCGAACACGGTCTTGGCGCGATAGCCGGTCATCACCGTGGCGATGACGTGCCCGCGCTGACCGAGCGCGCGCGAGCTGCCGGGGCTGCTCGACGTGCTCCAGACCGGCGGATGCGGCTGCTGATACGGCCGCGGCCAGACGTTGACGCTGCGGTACTGGAAATATTCGCCCTCCCAGGAGAATGGCCCGTCATGGGTGGTCATCGCCTTGAGGATGAGGTCGTGCGCCTCCCAGAAGCGGTCCATCACCCGCACCGGCCTCGCGTTCGACGGCACGATCTCGTACGGCACGCCCTTGATGAAGCCCATCTCCAGCCGCCCGCGCGAGATCACGTCGATGATCGACATTTCTTCCGCCACTCGCAGCGGATCATTGCGGTTGGCGATCGGCGTTCCGAGGCCAAGGAGCCGCGCGCGTTTGGTCTGCCGCGCCAGGATGGCGAGGGTGAGATGCACCGAGGCGCTCATGCAGGTGGCCGTGGCGTGATGTTCGTTGACGATGATGTTGAGCCCGAGCTCGTCGGCGAGCATCCATTCGTCGAGGTAACGATTGTAGAGGCGCGCGGCGATTTCCGGATCGCAATGCCGGCTCGGCAGGCTCACCCGCAGCGATTCCGCGTCCGCGAACCAGGCGTCGGGATAGGATTGTTCGGTGAAGCTGTAGAGTTTCATCGTGTTGCTCTGCGCAGATGGTCGCCGACTTAGCCCCGATATCTCACACGGTCTTCCCGTAGTCCTAGCACATTGGCGCGCCGGATCACCGGGCTTTTCGAACACATGCTTGCTGCTGTGATCCGTTCGCCGCACCGCGGCCGCTCACGCGCACGTCATGCGCCCTCGCGCTGCAGTCACATCTTGGAGAGGCTCGAACCCAGCCGTCGCACCCCACACCAACCCGGCGGTCTGCGCTCCCGGCGACACGAATCGGCGCCCGCTACGGAGCCGACGCGCATGCGCGCTGCGACAGACCTTCGAAAGGATAGACGATGGCTATCACCAGCAGCTTCGATCCCGTTGCCGGCGTGCTGACCACGATCGGCGACGATCTCGACAACACGATCGACACCAGCCGCGACGCCGCCGGGAATCTTCTCGTCAACGGCGGGGCCGTGCCGATCTCGGGCGGCACCGCCACCGTCGCCAATACCAGCCTGATCTCCGTTTCCGGGCAAGACGGCAACGACCTGATCACGTTCGACGAACGAAATGGCGCGCTGCCCGCTGCATTCCTGGACGGCGGCATTGGCAACGACACCATCATAGCCGGCTCGGGTGCAGACCAGATCTTCGGCGGCGATGACCACGACGTGGTGCAAGGCGGAGGCGGCAACGACACGGTGGACCTCGGCGCGGGTGACGACGCGTTCGTGTGGAACGGGGGCGACGGCAGCGATACGGTCGAGGGCGGGGATGGCGTGGACACGCTGGTGTTCGACGAGCCGCCCCTCACCAGCGCCGTCGACGAGATTATCGACATCTCGGCCAACGGCGACCATGTGCACGTCTCCCGCGACGTCGACAATGCCACGCTCGACCTCCACGGGGTCGAGGGAATCATCCTGGGGACCTTCGCCGACGCGGACTTCATCAATATCGACGACGTCAGCGGCACCGATCTCGCGCTTGGCGGGATTACCATCGATCTCGGCCCCCAAGACGGCTCGCAGGATACGGTGGTAGTGAACGGTACGGCCGACGACGACACGATCAATATCAGCACCGTCAATGGCGCTGTCCTGGTCACCGGCATCAGCACCATCAATGGCGCTGTCACCGGCTCGCTCGCGCCGGTTACCATCTTCAGCACCGAGCCGGAGAAAGACCTGTTGGTCGTCAAGGGCGGCGGCGGCGACGACACCATCGATGCCTCGGGGCTCATCGCCGGCCCCTATGGGGGCACCGCCGGTGAGATCGGTCTGACCATCAATGGCGGCGACGGCAACAATACGATCACGGGCAGTCAGGGCGCCGACACCCTGCTCGGAGGCAATCTCAGAGACGTGGTGACCGGCGGGCCCGGGGACGACACGGCGTCGCTGGGCGGGGGCTACGACGTGTTCGTGTGGAACCCGGGCGACGGCAACGACACCGTCAGGGGTGACACCGGATGGGATACGCTTGAATTCAACGGCACGGACGCCAACGAGAACATCGACATCTCGGCCGACGGCAGTCACGTGCTCTTCCATCGCGACGTCGACAACGTCACCACGGATCTCAGCAGCGTCGAAAACATCGACTTCGCAGCCCTCGGCGGTGCGGACAACATCGTCATCAACGACGTCAGCGGGACCGGTCTCCTCGAGGTGCAGATCGATCTCCGGGGCGCGCCCGGATCGGGCACCGGCGACGGCCAGGTGGACACGGTAACCATCAACGCCTCGGCCGCCGGCGACACGATCAATATCATCGACTCTCTCGGTGATGGCGGCATCGTTGTCGCGGGCGGGCCGACGGATGTCCACATCCAGCTTTACGAAGCAACCGACCGATTGGTCATCAACGGCCATGGCGGCGATGATTTCATCTTTGCGTACGACCTCCGGGCCGGCGACATGAGTCTCACCCTCGATGGCGGCGCGGGTCAGGACCACCTGTACGGCAGCCAGGGCAACGACATGGTGCTCGGCGGACGCGGCGACGACACCGCATATCTCCGCGCGGGCGACGACACGTTCGTGTGGAACCCAGGCGACGGCAACGACACGGTCGAGGGCGAGGACGGCGTCGACGCGCTCCTGTTCAACGGTTCGAAGGCGAGCGAGAACATCGACATCTCCGCCAGCTCCGGGCACGTGCTGTTCTCCCGCGACGTCGGCAACGTCACGACGGACCTCCACGGCGTCGAGGGCATCATCTTCAACGCCCTCGGCGGGGCGGACAACATCGTGGTCAACGACGTCAGCGGCACCGACCTGGCGCTCAGCGGGGTGGCGATCGACCTCGCAGGCGCGGCCGGCGGCGGCGACGGGGCGGTGGATACGGTGACGGTCAACGGCACAGCCGGCGCCGACACGATCGATATCAGCACCGTCGATGGCCTGACCTGGGTTACCGGCTCTCCGACGGCGGTCGTCATCTTCAATGCGGAGGCGACCGACCAGCTCATCGTCGACGGCAGCGCCGGCGTCGACACCATCGATGCCTCGGCGCTCACCGCCGGAACGATCGCGCTCACGCTCGAGGGCGGCGGCGGCCTCGACACCCTCATTGGTAGTGCCGGCAATGACGTGCTGGTTGGCGGCGCCGGGCATGGCGATAGCTTGTCCGGCGGTGACGGTCAGGACACGTTCGTGTTCACCGGTGCGAGCCTTGCGACCCTCGACACCGGCAACACCGTCAACAGCCGCGACGTGATCGAAGATTTTGGCGCGGACATCATCGACCTGCAGCAGATCGATGCCAACCTTGGTACCGCGGGCGATCAGGCGTTCTCGTTCATCGGAACGAATGCGTTCACGGCCGCGGGTCAGGTCCACTTCTTCACGGATGGTTTCGGCAATACCATCGTCGAAGGCAACGTAAACAGCAACCTCGGTGCCGACTTCCAGATCGAGTTGCACGCCTTTACCGCTCAGCTGCAGGCCGGCAATTTCGCGCTGTGACGGAGGAGCGGAAGCCGCGCGACGCCTCTCGGGATGCGCTCTCCCGTCAGTACGCGTGGCGTTACGCGACGAAATCGACGATCTTGTCGGCGAACAGGTCGGGACGCTCGAGGTGCGGATAGTGTCCCGCCTGCTCGATCAGCTCGAATTGCGCGCCTGCGATCAGCTTGGCGTAGGCGCGCCCATAATCGGGCGAAACGATGCGGTCGCTCGCGCCCCACAGCACCAGGGTCGGCACGCGGATGCGACGCAGCCGGCCGGCGAGCTTGGGGTCGTACATGTAGGGCGACCAGGCGAACAGCGCGGTCGCCTCGCGATTGCGGAACAGGATGCGCGCGTCGTCGTCGGAGATCGCGGTGTGATCGACGGCCGCGAGCGAGGGATCGTGATAGGCGAGCCGGTCCACCTCGCTTTGCTTCGTGGTGAATATGTCGGCGATGTCGCGATGCTCGCGGTCGCCGAGCTTGATGCCGACTGCATCGGCGAGCGCCAGATGCGAAATGCGCTCGGTGGACTTGATCGCGATCTCCGCCGCGATCCAGCCGCCGAACGAAATGCCGGTGAGGACCGCCTCGCGCAGATCGAGCTCCTGCATGACGTCGAGATAGAAATAGGCGAGGTCGTCGACCGTGGTCATGGCGGGCGGCAGCTCGCTGCGCCCGAAACCGGGATGCGAGGGCGCCAGCACGGTGAACGATCGCGCCAGCCGGTCGATCACCGCGTCCGTGGCCTTGATGCCGATCGCGGGATGCAGCAGCAGCAAGGGGCGGCCGCTTCCGCGCTTGATGAGCTCGATGCGAGCGCCGGCGATTTCGGTGAGACCATCTGCAGTTTCGGTGCGGTCGAGCATGGCGGGGACAACCAGGTCGTGTCAGATCGGCTTGATGCCGGCGGCTTTGACGAGCTCGCGATTGGCCTTGATCTGGGCGCGGAAGAACGCATCGAATTCCGATGACGTCATCTCGAACGGCTCGCCGCCGAGCGCGATGAGCTTGTCCTGCACGCTCTTGATCCGCAGCGCCTTCGCCGTTTCGCGATAGAGCTTGTCGTGGGTCTCCTTTGGCGTCTGCGACGGCACGAACACGCCGATCCAGAACGGAAAATCGGCCTCGGGAAAGCCCGCCTCCTTGAGCGTGGGCAGATCCGGCAGCGAGGAGATGCGGATGTTGCTGCTCACCGCGAGCGGAAGGATGCGGCCGTCGCGAATGAGCGGCATCGACGGCAGCACCGGCGTGAAGAAGAAATCCACCCGTCCCGCCAGCACCTCCGTTAATGCTTCCTGCACGCCGCGAAAGGGAATCTCCTGCACGTCGATCTTGGCAGCGAGCCGAAAGCGCTCGGCGTTGATGTGCGCCGCGCCGCCATGACCGACCGAGGCGTAGTTCAAGGCGCCGGGCTTGGCCTTGGCCGCCGCCACGAGCGCGGCGGCGCTCTTGTACTTCTCCGGCGAGACCACCAGCAGGAAGGGCGTGTTGACCAGCGCCGCCACCCCGGTGAAGTCGCGCTCGGTGTCGTAGGGGAGCGTGTCGTGAGTCGCGGGGAAGATCGTCAGCGAAGGCGAATGGGAGAGGAGCGTGTAGCCGTCCGGATCGGCCTTGGAGACCGCTGTTGGCGCGAGGATGCCGCCCCCGCCGCCGCGATTGTCGATGATGAAGGGCTGCCCGACCTGTTGCGAGACCTGGTCGAACACCGTGCGGCAGACGAGGTCGATCGCACTGCCGGGGGTGACCGGCACGACGATGCGCACCGGCTTGCTCGGCCAAGCCAATGGCTGGCTCTGCGCCGATGTCGCGCCCGACCCTGCCAACACCAAGAACAAAGCTGCGAGGAGGGCGCGCCGCATTCGTATTCTCAATTTGAGGTTGTCTGGGCGGAGTGCGGTCAAACGGGTATGAATCAGAATGCGTCCGCGGCGCGCATTGCGCAAGTTTTGTTGCGCGGGCACCGCGCGTCGACCAAATCCGTTGGCTCTCGTCCTCCCCTTTATGGTCGATTAGGTGGACTGCGCGCCGGGGCACGGTTATGACAAATTTACGAGGTTGCCGCTTCCCGATGTCGCGGCTTTTCCAGTCATTCTCCGTTGCCCGAGGCGGTGCGGCCATGATGTAACCGCGCTGGGCGTGTCCTGCCGAATGAGCAGCGTCTTGTCGCGCCCGTGTCGTCACCGGGATATCGAATTTCGATCTGATAAACTCGATCGCATGACACTGTGGTTTGGCCTCGCATTGATGACGGCCGCGGCCATCTTGGCCGTGCTCTGGCCGCTGTCGCGGCGGGGCGGCGGATTGCGCTCGGGCAGCGATGTCGCGGTCTATCGCGATCAACTCGACGAGATCGAGCGCGATCGTGCCGCCGGGCTGATCAAGGACGACGAGGCGGCGGGCGCCAAGGTCGAAGTATCGCGCCGTCTCCTCGCCGCCGCGGATGCGGACGCGCAGGCTTCGCCCCCGGGCCGTGCGGCTGCGATCGTGTGGCGGCGCCGCGCGGTCGCGGTGGTGGCGCTCGTGGTGCTGCCGCTCGCCGCGGTGACATTCTATTTCGCGCTCGGCTCGCCGGAGCTGCCGGATCAGCCGCTCAAGTCGCGGCTTGTTGCCGCCCGCGCCAATCAGTCGCTCGATAGTCTGATTGCGCAGGTGGAGACGCATCTTGAGGGTAACCCGGAGGATGGGCGCGGCTGGGAGGTGATCGCGCCGGTCTATGCCCGGCTCGGGCGCTTCGATGACGCGGTGAAGGCGCGACGCCAGGCGCTGCGATTGAATGGCGACAGCGCTGAGCGCCAGGCCGGGCTCGGCGAGGCGTTGGTGTTCGCCGCCAACGGGGTGGTGACCGCGGAGGCGAAGGCGGCGTTCGAGCGCGCCGTGGCGCTCGATGGCAATCAAGTGCAGGCGCGCTATTTTCTCGGCCTGGCCGCCGAGCAGGACGGCAATCGCGCGCAAGCGGCCGCGACCTGGCGCGCACTGGTCGAGGCGGCGCCGCCGGGCGCGCCATGGATCGACTTCGTGCGCGATGCGCTCGCGCGGGTCGAGGGCGCGTCCGCGGCCGCAAGTGCGGGCGGCGGTGCGAGCGCCGGTCCGAGCGATGAGCAGATCGCGGCGTCATCGCAAATGAGCCCCGAGCAACGCAAGCGCATGATCGAAGGCATGGTCGAGCGGCTGTCGGAACGGCTGCACCGCGACGGCTCCGACGTCGAGGGATGGCTGCGGCTCGTGCGCTCCTATATGGTGCTGGGCGAAGCCGACAAGGCCCGCGCCGCCGTGGCCGACGCGCGGCGGGCGCTCGCCGGCGATCCGAACAAGCTGCGACGCCTCGACGATCTGGCCAAATGACCGGGTCTCAGGAGCTGACGACTCGGGAATCCGCATGACGCGCAAGCAACGACGCCTTTCCTTGATCGGAGCCGCGCTCGGCGTGCTCGCGCTCGCGGTCGCGCTGGTGCTCTTTGCGCTCAAGGATTCGATCGTGTTCTTCAACTCGCCGACCGACGTGGTGGAGAAGCACGTCAAGCCGGGAATGCGCATCCGCATCGGCGGCCTGGTGAAGGAAGGCAGTGTGCAGCGTGGCGACAGCCTCGCCGTGCGCTTCGAGGTCACCGACGGCCGCAGCACGATCCCCGTCACCTATCAGGGGCTTTTGCCCGATCTGTTCCGCGAAGGGCAGGGGATCGTCGCCGAGGGCGCGCTCGATTTAAGCGGTACGCTGCGTGCCGACAGCGTGCTCGCCAAGCACGACGAAACCTATATGCCGAAGGAAGTCGCCGACGCCTTGAAGAAGCAGGGTCACTGGAAAGACGAATACGATAAGAAGGTCGGCGCCGCACCGCGGGGAAGGACACAGTGATCGCCGAGCTCGGCCACTACGCTCTCGTGCTCGCGCTCGCTCTGGCGATCGTGCAGGCGAGCGTGCCGATCGTCGGTGCGCGCAAGAACGATCCCGCGCTGATGGCGGTGGCCGGCCCGACCGCGGTCGCGCAATTCGGCTTCATTGCGATTGCGTTTGCGGCACTCACGATCTGCTACGTCCGCTCCGACTTCTCTGTCGTCAACGTGTTCGAGAATTCCCATTCCGCCAAGCCGCTCATTTACAAGCTCAGCGGCGTGTGGGGGAACCATGAAGGCTCGATGCTGCTCTGGGTGCTCATTCTCAGCGTATTCGGGGCTCTGGTCGCGCTGTTCAGCGGCAATCTTCCGGCGCGGCTACGCGCCACCGTGCTCGCCGTGCAGTCGTGGATCGCGGTCGCATTCCTCCTGTTCATTCTGGTCACGTCGAATCCATTCCTGCGCATCGCCGATGCGCCGTTCGAAGGCCGCGACCTCAACCCGATCCTGCAGGATCCCGGGCTCGCGATTCATCCGCCGCTGCTCTATCTCGGCTATGTCGGCCTCTCGATCTCGTTCTCCTTCGCCATCGCTGCGCTGATCGATGGGCGCATCGACGCCGCCTGGGCGCGCTGGGTGCGGCCGTGGACGCTGCTGGCCTGGATGTTCCTGACGCTCGGCATCGCCATGGGCTCGTATTGGGCCTACTACACGCTGGGTTGGGGCGGCTGGTGGTTCTGGGATCCGGTCGAGAACGCGTCGTTCATGCCGTGGCTCGCCGCCACCGCGCTGCTCCACTCGGCGCTGGTGATGGAAAAGCGCAACGCGCTCAAGGTGTGGACCATCCTGCTGGCGATTCTCGCGTTCTCGCTCTCGCTGATCGGAACC
>JBKPUA010000146.1:0-4626 GCA_046735815.1 Pseudomonadota bacterium | reverse complement strand
AGCGAAGCGCTGGCGACGTCGACGGCGCCGAGCTTGCCGGCCTCCAATACCAGCCGCCGCAGCAGATGGACGGTGGTGGCGGCAGTCGGGCGATGCCCGTACGACGCCGCGATGCCGCGCACCATGCGCACGCCGCAGGCGAGGAAGAACGCCGCGTCGGTCACCGCGGTGGGGCTGATGGCTGTGATGCCGAATGCCCGCAGGACCGCCGTGCGCACATGCGCCTCGGCGCGGCGGTCCAGCGGCGGCAGCACGGTGCGCGACAGGATCTCGATCTGCTGCGCGCTCGCGTGATGCAGCTGCACTTGCCGCTGGAAGGTTTCGATCGCGGCTTCGGTCTCGCGCTCGCGCGGCACCACCGCCAACACCTCGGCGATTGCCCGCCGGGTGTCGGCCGGCGGAACGCGCTCGGGCGCGGCCAGGCGCTGGTGGATCGCCTCCACGTTCCTGAGCCGGAACAGGCTTATCAACTCGCGCGCCAGCACCGCGCCGGCGCCGGCGACCCCGGCGGTGACGGCGGTGGCCGCCAGCGCGCCCAACACGGCGCTACGCTCGAACGCGGCCGCAACCCAGCCGATGGCATCGACCGCCATCCAGCCGGCGACGAACAGCGCCACCCCGGCAAGGCCAAAGGTGACGACGCGGTCGCGGCGGCGCACCGGCACCGGGCTCGCCACGACGACGGCGGGCGCGGACGGGGTGATGGGCTCGGTGCGCTCGGTCGGGATCACTTGCGGCGCCAGCGGGGGCAACGGCACGAACTCATCGGCTGCGTCCACCTCGATGACGCGCGCCGTCGGCGGGGCCGCACGATCCGGTCGTTCGGTCATCGCAGTCGGTCTCCGAGCAGGAATTCGAGCGCCAGATCGAGATTGATGTGCGCGATGCCCTCGATCGGCGAGGGATCGATGGGCGGCGGCTCGAACACCGGCACGTTGAGGAAGGGCGAGCCCCAGGCATCGGGGCGCGGCGGGCGGATCGGCACGTTGCCGACGAAGAATTTCGACTGCTTCGCGCTGCCGACCGGCCGCCCGACCACGACCTGCACCCGTTGGCCCTCGATCTCCTGGCTGTCGTCGCGCGTCGAGATCACCGAGGCGAGCGCCATGACATCAAATTGCGCATTGCTGCCGCTGACCTCGAGTGCCGGAAACGCGGCCATGTTGCGCAGCAGTGCGGCGAGATGATCGCGCTGAATGTCGGGCACGTGATCGGCCTTGGTGGCGGCGAACAGCACCTTATCGATATGGGGTCCGAGCAAGAGCTTCGACAGGATCCCGCCGTGGCCGTAGCGGAAGCTTTCGAGAATGGCGTCGAGGGCCAGGCGGGTGTCCTCGAACGCCTCGCGTCCGGCCAGCAGCGCGCGCAGCACGTCGACCAACACGATCTGGCGCGAATAGTTGCGGAAGTGGTTCTGGTAGAACGGGGTTATTACGTCGCGCTTGTAGCGCTCGAAGCGCTCCGCCATCAGGCCGCCAAGGGTGTGGGCGCCGAAGGTGTCGGTGCCGTCGACGACCGCGAGCGGCGCAAACCAGAGATCGCGGCTATCGGCGAGTGTGCCTGGGCACAGGAACCGGCCGGGCTGTAGCAGGCTCAGACCATGTTGATCGCGCGCGCGGCGCAGGAAGTCGCAATAAAGGTCGTGCGCCTCTTTCGCGACCTCCTCGCGGCTGAACTCGTCGGGAAAATGCTGCGCGATGAACCCTAGAAAATCGCGCGCGATCTCGGCGCGCACGCCCTTACGCATGGCCTGCAGGGTCGCGTGCGACCACGCGCCATAGCTCTGGGCCAGAAGCGGGAGATCCAAGAGCCACTCGCCGGGATAGTCGACGATCCGGATCGTCACGCTGGCGGGACTTCCGGTCACCTCGCTCAACAGCCTGCCGAGCGTGCCGGCGGGGGCGAAGCGCACCTCGATACCGATCTCGCTGAGGTCGGTGGTGCGCTCCGGCCAGTCCGGGCTCGCCATCTTTTCGATGTTGGCGAGATAGGGAAACTGCGGCAGCCGGCTCGCCCGCGCACCCTCCAGGTTGGCGGCGATCAGGCGGCGCTCGCCGACAACGCCAAGGAGCGGCATGCGGTTGGGATTGTGCAGGGAACTGAGCAGATTGTGGATCAGGCTGGTGATGAGGACGGTCTTGCCGGAACGGCTGAGCCCGGTCACCGCCACCCACACCGTGGCGTTGCCGGCAAGCTCGCCGAAGTTATTAGCCAGGCGCTCCGACGCCTCGGCGAAGAACGGCGGCAGCCAGCTGAAATTGAGAGGCGTCATGCGGATTTCTGCTGCGCTGTCGTCCCCGCGTAAGCGGGGACCCATGGTGCCACACACCGAGGTCTCTGGAATATGGGTCCCCGCTTACGCGGGGACGACGGCAAGCGGAGGTGGGTTCAAGACAAGGCCCTTGCAAGTGGTTCAACGTGGACGGCGTCCCGCGCGACAGCGTAAAGTCCGTCCATGCTCGAGCGGCTCGATCTTGAACCGGTATTCTTCGCACCCTTCGTCTCCTCGGTGATGCGGGTCGAGCCCGGCTGGATCGACTACAACGGCCATCTCAACATGGCCTATTACAACGTGTTGTTCGACCGCGCGGTCGACGAGGTGTTCGAGCTCCTCGGCTGCGGCCTCGACTATGTCAAGACGCGCCGACATTCCTGCTTTACCGCCGAGGTACACGTGCGCTACCTGCGCGAGCTGCGCGCCGGCGATCCGGTGCGGGTGACATTTCAATTGCTCGCCTACGACGCCAAGCGCATGCATTATTTCGAGCAGCTGTTCCACGCCGTCGAAGGCTGGGTTTCCGCCACCTCCGAAAACATGTCGCTGCACGTGGAGATGGCGGCTGGCAAGACCGTGCCCTTCCCGCGCGAGATCGCCAGCTGCCTCGCCCGGATGCAGGCCTCGCACGCCCATCTGCCGCGCCCGGAGGCCGCCGGACGACGGATCGCGATGCCAGCCAAAAGTTAGATTCGTCGATTTTGCGTCGGTTCCCACTTATCCCGAACATACGCTAGTCGCCCCTCCCCATTGGGGCCCGCGAATGCCATCTTTAGCCTGGGATTCGCCGCTGCCATGGGCGTGAGGCGCTCTCAATACGGAACGAGAATGGCCGAACCGGGCAAATTGCCGCGCGATGACAGTGTTGCGCCGCCGCCTCCGCGACCGGGCGGGATCGCGGCGCGGGCGCGCGCGGCAGCGGGCGCGCCCTACCTCGAGGACCTCAATCCGGAGCAGCGGCTGGCGGTCGAGACGCTGGACGGGCCGGTGCTGGTGCTGGCGGGCGCGGGGACCGGCAAGACCCGCGTGCTCACCACCCGCATCGCGCACATTCTTGCCACCCATCACGCGCGACCGGGCGAGATCCTGGCGGTGACCTTCACCAACAAGGCCGCGCGCGAGATGAAGCAGCGCGTCGGCGCCATGGTCGGACAGATCGTCGAAGGCATGCCGTGGCTCGGCACCTTCCACTCCATCGGCGTGAAGATTCTGCGCCGCCATGCCGAGCTGGTCGGCCTGAAACCCGACTTCACCATCATCGACGTGGACGACCAGATCCGCCTGCTCAAGCAGCTGCTCGAGGCGGAGAACATCGACGACAAGCGCTGGCCGGCGCGCGTGCTCGCCGACCTGATCGACGGCTGGAAGAACCGCGGCCTCGTGCCCGACCAGGTGCCGACCGGCGAGGCGGCGAGCTTCGCCGTCGGCAAGGGCAAGAAGCTCTACGCCGCTTATCAGGATCGGCTGAAGGTGCTCAACGCGGTCGATTTCGGCGACCTGCTGCTCGAATGCATCCGCCTGTTTCGCGAGCACGGCGAGGTGCTGCGGCAATATCAGGCGCGCTTCAAATACATCCTGGTGGACGAGTATCAGGACACCAATGTGGCGCAATATCTCTGGCTGCGGCTGTTGGGGCAGAGCATCCCTTCTGCTTCATTGCCGGGCTCGCCCCGGCAATCCGTCCCTTCGCACGAAGAAGGTGGATCACCGGGTCACGCGCCTTCGGCACAGCCCGGTGATGACGAGAGTGAGACGCAGGCACCGGCGCGTCGGCTCAAGAACATCTGCTGCGTCGGCGACGATGATCAATCGATCTACGGCTGGCGCGGCGCCGAGGTCGACAACATCCTGCGCTTCGAGCACGACTTTCCCGGCGCCAAGATCATTCGCCTCGAGCGCAACTACCGTTCCACCGGCCATATCCTCGCCGCCGCCTCGCATCTGATCGCCCACAACGAGGGCCGGCTCGGCAAGACCTTGCGCACCGAGGACGCGCCCGGCGAGAAAGTCCAGGTCACCTCCTGCTGGGACTCGGAGGAAGAGGCGCGCGCCATCGGTGAGGAGATCGAGCAGCTCCAGCGCGACGACGGCAGCGGCCATCCGCACCCGCTCGACGAGATCGCCATCCTGGTGCGCGCCTCGTTCCAGATGCGCGAGTTCGAGGATCGTTTCATCACGCTCGGCCTGCCCTACCGCGTCATCGGCGGGCCGCGCTTCTACGAGCGCCTGGAGATCCGCGACGCCCTCGCCTATCTGCGCGTCGTGCACTCGGCGGCCGACGACCTCGCCTTCGAGCGCATCGTCAACGTGCCCAAGCGCGGCCTGGGCGACGCCACCGTGCAGCTGCTGCA
>JBKPUA010000145.1:0-4191 GCA_046735815.1 Pseudomonadota bacterium | reverse complement strand
AACATGCGCCGCTCAAGAACCTCACAAAAGCACGAGGCGGGTGAGGGACAATTCTCACGCCCCTGGGCGTACCCCTCACCCGCATCGCTCCGCTGGCGCTTGTCGCCGTGCCGCCTGCCAAGTCCCCACGCAAGCGGCGGTCGACATCACGCACCCCCAACATTCCCCCACGCCGCCAGCGTTTCCCGAAACAATGGCAAAAAAAAGCTCGATGCGAATTTTCCCCTGGCCAAAGGCGTTGCATGCGACTGGCGAGCACGCACGATAGTACCGGATCTGCACTGGCGGGTGACGGCCGGCTGGCCGTGGCCTACAAACAGCGCCGGAGATTGCGATGAGCACCAGCTTGCAAGAAGCGCACAAAGTCCGGGCGCAAACATGGTTCGAGACGCTGCGCGACGACATCTGCGCCGCGTTCGAGACACTGGAGATGGAGTTGCCGGCAGGGGCGCCACTCGCCGATCGCAAGCACGGCCAATTCGTCCGCACTCCATGGAGTCGCACCGATCACAGCGGCGCTCCCGGCGGCGGCGGCGTGATGTCGATCATGAAAGGCCGCGTGTTCGAGAAGGTGGGCGTACATGTGTCGACCGTGTTCGGCGAATTCGCGCCGGAATTCCGCAAGGACATCCCCGGCGCTGAAACGGATCCGCGGTTCTGGGCCTCCGGCATTTCGCTGATCGCGCATCTCCACAATCCGCACGTTCCGGCGGTGCACATGAACACGCGCCTCGTTGCCACCAGCAAAGCCTGGTTCGGCGGCGGCGCCGACCTCACGCCGGTGCTCGACGTACGCCGCACGCAGAAAGATCCCGACGCCCTCGCCTTCCACGCCGCCATGCGCGCAGCGTGCGACGCGCATGCGCGCGTGGCGCCTTACGACAAGTTCAAGCGCTGGTGTGATGAGTACTTCTATCTCAAGCACCGCAACGAGATGCGCGGCATTGGCGGCATCTTCTACGACTATCTCGACAGCGGCGATCGCGAGGCGGACTTCGCCTTCACGCAGGAGGTCGGTCGCGCCTTCCGCCGCATCTATCCCGAGCTGGTGCGCCGGAATTTCGCCACGCCCTGGAGCGAGGCCGAGCGCGAGGAGCAGCTCATCCGCCGCGGCCGCTATGTCGAGTTCAACCTGCTCTACGACCGCGGCACCATCTTCGGCCTGCGCACCGGCGGCAATGTCGACGCCATCCTGTCCTCGCTGCCACCGGTGGTGAAGTGGCCGTGATCGATCTGTCATCAATCGTGCGTATGCTGCCGCTCCTAGTGCCCCCAACCCGAAGTTCGCACGCGTCGTGCTGCAAGAGCGGTTGCGAACTTCGGGTTCAAAGGGGCACTAGAATCATAGAGTGCTAGTGTCCCCTGATTCCGAAGTTCGCATCATAGGGTGCTGCAAAGGTTTGCGAACTTCGGAATCGGGACACTAGCCAGGAGCAGGAGGATTTCATGGCGTTCGAGCCCGGAGACGTCGTCGTTCTCAAATCAGGGGGACTGGCGATGACGGTGGCGGCGGTCGAGGAGGACAGCGTCGAATGCCTTTGGCTCGGCGAAGAAGGCGAGCTGTTCCGCGAAAGCATTCCGAGCGTTGCGCTGATCGCGGCGTCCGACGCGACCGACGAGGATGCGGAGGAAGAAGAGGAAGAAGAGGAAGAGAGCAACGACGAGGAGACGGATCAGGAGGATGAGGAGCCGGGCGACGAGGAGGCCGCGGCTGCAAAGCGCAAGCGCAAGACGGCCTGAACCGTCGCTCCTGGACCGCTTCGTGCCCCCGCTCAGCGCACGAAGGCGTTGACGATCATCGCTGCGCCGCCGCCCACCACCATGGCGTCGAGAATGGCAGTGTGGACGTGCATCGGCAGTCGCTCCGTCAACGCCTTGGCAACGAAAGCGCCGGGGAAGGCGACGGCGCCGATGAGCAGCGCCACCGCGATCACCTTCGCGGTCACCGCGCCCGCCAGTCCGAACGTCGCCAGCTTGGTCATGCCGATGCCGATCGAGATCACGGCGTCGGTTGCGACTACGGCGGCGCCTTCGAGCCCCGCCGCCATCAGCAGCGACAGCAGAATGATGCCGGCGCCGACGGTGCCGCCGGCGAGCGGCCCCCAGCCGAAGCACGCCACGGCGAGCCCGCGGCTCGAGAGCGCGAGCCCCTTCCGGCGCATCAGGCGGCGCAGCGGCACACTCGCGATCAGCATGGCGCCGATCACCAGCGCCGCGCCGCGGCCGGTGAGCAGGGTATAGCCCCAGGCGCCGAGCGCGCAGGTCGGCACCGCGGCGACGAGCGCGATCACCGCCCGGCGGCGGTCGACCAGCCGCCAGAACGCCGCCGCCCGGCTGCTATTGGTGAACAGCGCCGACAACGAGAGGATCGGCACCACCGGCTCGGCGCCCATGATCGGCACCAGCACCAGCGGCAGCAGCGCGCCGGTGCCATAGCCCGCGACCCCGCCGACGACCGACGCAATCATCGCCATGGCTGCGATCAGGATGAGCTCAGGCAACGAAATGTCGGCGAAGCCGGAGAAGAAAGATTCGAGCATGATGCCGGTGTTATATCAGCCGCCGTCGCCTGCGACGCCGTCGCCCGAAGCGATGTGCGCGACTTGGGGTGGATGACAAATTTGTAATGAAACTCCAGCGCCTCCAACCGATTGGTTCGATAAGGGTGTGGAGGGTCTGGACATGCAGTCTCACCGCCGATACGCCGTGGCCGCGCTGTTGCTGGTGTCCAGTTGCGGCTTCGCAGCCGCAGCGGAAGTACGGGCGCCGTTTCGGGCATCCGACGATTTCGTATTGACGGGTGCCCAGGAGTCACTGATCTGGCACAGCGTGGGCAGACAGCGCAGCAACCGCGCCAACGCACCATCCGCTTTCGAGCCGTCGATCTACGCAGCGGTGCCTTCCTCCATTGTGCTGCGTACCCTGCCTGCGGCGGTCACCGGGCAGGTCCCCATGGTGCGGCCCTACAAGTACGTGACGCTTGGCGATGCGCTGCTGATCATTAATCCGGCCGACCGCAAGATCGTCGACATCATCAGGCCGTAGCGGCTCGCGCCTGCCCCGGCATTTGCCGCCGAGGCGGAATGACGAGAGCGTCAGTCAGCGCTGGGCAGTCGCCGCACCGTGAATTCGATGCGGTCACCGGGCAGCACGCGCCACGATTCGATCTCGGTCATATAGGCCGCCTTGGGAAAGCGGCGGAACAGCTCGCGCGCTTTCTCGCGCGCGGCTTCGCGCGGCAGCGCGAAGGTCTCGCGCCGGAACGCGTCGCGCGGGTGCTTGCGGCCGGCGAGCGCGCTGGCGGCGCGGCGGGCGAGATCGGCGGGACGGGGGGCGCTCATATTGGAAATGTAGCCCTTGATCGGGCTCAGAGCGAGTCGCACCCGCCGCGGCGATGGTTCGGCGCGACCTCAGCTCGTCTGCGCCACCGCCGCGTCGGCGATCGCCGCCAGCGCTGCCGGCTCGCTCGGAAAACCGGCGGCGATCCACGCCGCTTCGGCGGCCGCGAGCGCGGCCCCGAGCCGCGGCCCCTTCGGCACGCCGCGGTCCATGAGATCGGCCGCCTTGAGCGGAAATTTCGGGGCGCTCCAGCGCGCAGGCAGCGTCGCCAGCCGACGCCAAGATTGATCCGCAGCGCCATCGGGCGAGCGCGTCCAGGCCAGCAGCACGCGATCGCCGAAGCGCTCGGGGCCGAGGCGATAGAGCAATTCGCGCCCGCGCTGCTCGTCCCATTGCCGTGAAAGCTGCCACCAACCGTCCGCCATGGAGGCCAGCCGCTCGTATTCCGCGTTGGCGAGCCGCAGCCGCTCGCGCAGGCGCTCGGCATCCTCGACCACGGCGACACCGAGGGCGCCGAGCCGGCGGACGGCGTCGGGCTTGAATGCCAGCGCCGCCTCGAGCTTGACCATATTGGCGAAGTTCGCAAGCAGCGGCACCCCGCCGAGGACCTGCTCGAGCAGGCCCGTCTCCGTCATTGTTGCCAGCGTCGGCACCGCGTGCCTGGCGATGACGAGCTTGAACATCTCCATGCGGATGCGCTCGCGCGACAACCGCTCGAGACCGGCGCGCGCAGCAATGCAGGCGGCGAGGCCCTCCGGGTCGAGCGTGCCCTCGCCATAGGCGGCGTGAAAGCGAAAGAACCGCAGGATGCGCAGGTAGTCTTCGGCGATGCGCGTGGCGGCGTCGCCGATG
>JBKPUA010000144.1:0-19244 GCA_046735815.1 Pseudomonadota bacterium | reverse complement strand
TCGCGACCGAGATCGGGAATGACGCCCTCGAGCTTTCCGCTCGCTTTGTCCTCGAGCGCGAAATACCAGACCATCAGCACCCCGACCCGCAATGTCCCCGTCGGCGCGAGCAGCTTGGCGACATCGCTCGAGATCGATTGCGCCTGGGCCGGTGCGATCGCGCAGGCCATCGCCAGCGCCATTCCCGCCACTGCGTGACTCAGCATGCCCGTCATGTCGCCCTCCGTGGTCGGTAAGCCTCACGGCTCGGTCGCGAACCGCAGCCGTCCCGTGGGCTTGAGCGTCTTGAGGTCGAAAGTTCGGATCTCGATCGCCCCGCCGGCATCGACGGTGACCGCGATGCGGTCCTCGGCCACTGCGGTCGAGAGGATGCGCGCGCCCTTCGGCAGCAGCGCGGTGACGTCGGCCTGCGCGGCCGCGCTTCCCTCCACCCTGAAAAGGCGATAGCCGATGACCCCCAGGACCGCGGCGACCGCCAACAGCGTGGTGGCGCCGGAGATCACCATCAGCCAGCGCACCTTGGCGACCATGCGCGCGGCCGCGGGATCGAGTGGCTTGTCATCGTCCGCCGACGGATTGCTCATGACCTCGACGCAGGGGCACAGCGAGAGAGTGGTGGTCGCCGCCGAGGAGGCGGGCGAGCGGCTCGACCGCGTGCTGGCGGTGCGCCTGGCCGAGCTGTCGCGCTCGCGCCACAAGGCGCTGATCCTCGCGGGTCGCGTCGCGATCGACGGCCGCACGATCCGCGATCCCGGCCATCGCGTCAACGCCGGCGCCACCATCCGACTCGAGGTCCCGCCCGCCGAGGACGGCGCGCCCGCGCCCGAGAGCATCCCGCTCAAGGTGCTGTTCGAGGACGACGAGATCATCGTCATCGACAAGCCGGCCGGACTGGTGGTGCATCCCGGCGCCGGCAACTGGACCGGGACCCTGGTCAACGCGCTCATCGCCCATTGCGGCGACAGCCTGTCCGGCATTGGCGGCGTCAAGCGGCCGGGCATCGTGCATCGCCTCGACAAGGACACCAGCGGCGTGATGGTGGTGGCCAAGACCGACCGCGCGCACCGCAAGCTCAGCCGCCAGTTCGCCGACCACGGCCGCGAGGGGCCGTTGCGCCGCGGCTATCTCGCCTTCGTCTGGGGCGCGCCCGAGCGCCCGCGCGGCACCATTATCAAGCCGATCGGCCGCCATCCCCACGCCCGCGACAAGATGACCGTGCGCGCGAATGGCCGCGAGGCGATTACCCATTGGGAGGTGCTGGAGCGTTACCGCGGCGTCGATGGCGCGCCGGTGGCGAGCCTGCTGGCCTGCCAGCTCGAGACCGGCCGCACCCACCAGATCCGCGTCCATCTCGCCGCGATCGGACATCCCCTGCTCGGCGACGGGGTCTACGGCGCGGGCTTCAAAACCAAGGCCAGCCAGCTCGGCCCGGAGGCGCGTGCCGCCCTCCAAACCCTTGCAAGGCAGGCCTTGCATGCCCATCTCTTGCACATCGAACATCCGTCGCAGGGCGCGATTCTGGAGTTCCGCTCGGAACTGCCGGACGATCTATCTCGTTTACGTCACAGCCTCGGTGCACAGGGCACATCGGCCTGACCGGAAAAGGCAGGCCCATCAATGGCTTGGGCGCAACACGCAGGGGTCACAGCAAGGTGACACCGAGTTAACTTCCGTTCGCCCCCGCTTGTCCTGTAATGTTGCTTTGCGACTTGCCTTCGCAGTCGCAGCAAGAGCAGCGCCGTCGGCTCGGGGGAGCGGCGGCATGCTCCGCCCGCCGGATATCCCGGGGGCAAACTTTTGGAGGGCGCTACCATGGCCCGTACCGCGGCTTTGCCGATTCTGACGGCCGAAAACGGCCTTACCCGCTATCTCGAGGAAATCCGGCGGTTTCCGATGTTGGAGCCGCAGGACGAATACATGCTGGCCAAACGCTGGCGCGAGCACGGCGACCGCGACGCGGCGCACAAGCTCGTCACCAGCCATTTGCGCCTGGTCGCCAAGATCGCCATGGGCTATCGCGGCTACGGCCTGCCGATTTCCGAGGTGATCTCGGAAGGCAATGTCGGCTTGATGCAGGCGGTCAAGCGCTTCGAGCCCGAGAAGGGCTTTCGCCTCGCCACCTACGCCATGTGGTGGATCAAGGCCGCGATCCAGGAATACATCCTGCGCTCGTGGTCGTTGGTGAAGATGGGCACCACGGCCAACCAGAAGAAGCTGTTCTTCAACCTGCGCAAGGCCAAGAGCCGGATCTCCGCGCTGGAGGAGGGCGACCTGCGTCCCGATCAGGTCAAGCTCATCGCCAAGCGTCTGGGCGTGACCGAGCAGGACGTGATCGAGATGAACCGCCGCCTCGGCGGCGACGTGTCGCTCAACTCGCCGATCCGCGAGGAGGGCGATTCCGGCGAGTGGCAGGACTGGCTGGTCGATGACAGCTCCGACCAGGAAAGCCGGCTGGTGGAGAGCGAGGAAGCGGACAATCGCAAAAAGGCGCTCGGCGACGCGCTCTCAGTGCTCAATGACCGCGAGCGGCGTATCTTCGAGGCGCGGCGGCTGGCCGATGACCCGATCACGCTCGAGGACCTGGCAGCCGAGTTCGGGGTGTCGCGCGAGCGTGTGCGCCAGATTGAGGTGCGCGCGTTCGAGAAGGTCCAGCGCGCGGTCAAGAGCCGGGTGGCAGCGATGGAAGCCCGCCCGGCCGCGGCCCCCGCTGCGCTCTCGGCCCATTAAAGCGAGTAGCTATTCGCTACTCGCTGTTCGCTCGACTTATTGCTTCCACGCCTTGAAGGCATCGGCAAAGGCACGCTCACCGGGCGTGCCTTTTTCCATGGCCAGGATGGCGCGGCGGTTGTTGTTGTAGACCACCGGAATGTCGAACCAGCCGCGCTCTTTCAGGAGCTGGAGGTTGCGGTCCTTGTCGGCGTCGAGATTGGACAGACCGATGAGGTAGAAGCCGGGCGTGACCTTGACCGCGAGCCCGGCGAGCGGCACGCCGCGCGTCTGCTCGGCCTGCTTCATCAGGATGCCGGGAACGTTGGAAATGCCGCCCGAGGGAAAATCGGCCGGCAGCTTGAAGTTGATCTCGACCGTGTGGGTGGCGGGCAGCGACTTGTCGGTGTTGCGGCGCAAGGACCAGGTCATGGCGAGCTTGCGCTCCGGCACCTCGATGTCGGCGCGGATGGCGAGCTCGGGCGGCTGGCCGGGAGCGGGCGTCACCATCTCGGTCCGCCAGATCGCCGAGCCGACGAAGCGCTTGCCGTTGGGATCGGCCGGATCCTCCTCGTAGAGCACCACCTTCTGCGCCGCCGGTGCGGCGGCGGGCTGGCCGCCTGGCGCGGGCACCGGCGCGGTCGGCGCCTGCTGGGTGCCTGGCTCGATGCGATCGGTGATCTTCGGCCGGGTGGCGGCGGGCGGCGGCGCCTCGCGCGTGACTTCGACCGCCGGCGCGCGGAACGAGCGATAGAGCGACACCATGTTGGGCCACTGCCACAGCAGCAGGCCGCCGATGGAGATGACGAGGCCGGCGACGGCGAGGCCTTTCGTCAGATCGCGGTAGGTGGGACGCGGCCGCACCTCCTCGTCCTGCGGCTCGTACTCGTATTCGTCTTCCTGCGGCGTCGTCGGCGCACGGCCCTCCGGCGACAACGCCGGATGGGCGTCGTCGTCGTAGGACGGCTCGAGCATCGGCTGCTGCGGGAATTCCTCGTGCGGGCGCGGCTCCTCCGGCAGCGGCCGCTCGAACATGTGCTCTTGCGGCGCTCGCGTGTCGAACCTCGCCGGCTCGGAGCGATCGAATTGCGGCCGGTCGTAAGGCCGCTGCACGCGGTCGAGATCGGGGATCGACGTCGGCGCCAGTGGCGGCGGCTCGTGCGTATCGGGCTCGGGCGGCGCAAGCGCGTCGTCGGCCTCACTTGGCTCGGCCGCGACCTTCCGCGCTTCCTTGCCGCGAACGAAATCGAACAGCGACCAGCGCTTGGCGGCGGGGGGCGGCGGCAACGGCTCGGGCGGTTGCGGGAGCGGCGGCTGCGACTCCGCCTCGGGCTCCGACGGCAATGGTCCCTCGAAGCGCGGCGCTGCTTCGTGCGCGCCGACAAAGGCCGCGGGCGGCGAAGGCGCCCACGACCTGCGCGCGACCTCGGGCACGGGTGCTTGCTCGGGCAGCGGCGGTGGCGGCGGGCTGGCGAAACGCCGCGGCGGCAACGATGACGGCTCTCGCTCCGTCCGTTGGCGATCCTCGGCCGGAACGGGAGCGGGCGCGGCCGCGCGGGCCCTGGGCGCGAGCGCCTCGTCGCGTCGCCGCAGCTCGGCCGAGCGCAGCCGGGACGCCGCGCTCTGGCGCGCCGTCTCGACGAACTTCCGCGCCGATTCCGCCTCCACCTTGCGGATCGATTCCTCGAGCGCGAGGCGCTCGCGGGTAATGTCCGACTCGTTGAGCGGTGGCGTGACCCCACGCAGCTGCGCCAGCAGCGCCGCACGCGCGCGTTCGTAGATTGCACGCCGGTTCTCGCCGTTGTTCTTCTCGAGTGCGGCAACGGCGCGAGAGATAAGCGGGTAATAGTCGGCCATCGGAGTCGAGCTGCTCGTTAGGGTGCGGAATTCCTCTGCGTTCAGTTCTCGAATGGATTGTGCATCAGGATGGTGTCCTCGCGTTCTGGGCTGGTGGACAGCAGCGCGACCGGGCAGCCCACCAATTCCTCGATGCGACGCACGTATTTGATCGCCTGCGCCGGCAGCTCCGCCCAGGAGCGCGCGCGCGCGGTTTCGGCGTGCCAACCCTCGACGTTCTCATAGATCGGCTCGACCTGCGCCTGGGCGTGCTCGCTCGCCGGAAGGTAGTCGATTTCGCGCCCGTCGAGACGGTATCCCACACAAACCTTAAGATCCGTCAACCCGTCGAGCACGTCGAGCTTGGTCAGCGCCAGGCCGTTGATGCCGCTGGTGCGAACGGTTTGGCGCACGAGCACGGCGTCGAACCAGCCGCAGCGCCGCGGCCGGCCGGTCACGGTGCCGAATTCGCGTCCGCGCTCTCCGAGGCGGCGGCCGACCTCGTTCGCCTGCTCGGTCGGAAACGGCCCCTCCCCCACGCGGGTGGTGTAAGCCTTACAGATGCCGAGCACGTAGCCGATCGCCCCCGGGCCGAGCCCCGAGCCAGTGGCGGCCTGGGCCGCCACCGTGTTGGACGAGGTGACGAACGGATAGGTGCCGTGGTCGACGTCGAGCAGCGCCCCCTGGGCACCTTCGAACAAAATGCGCTTGCCCTCGCGCCGCTTCTGGTCGAGCAGCGACCACACCGAATCGACGTAAGGAAGCACGCGCGGCGCCACGCTCTGGAGCTGATCAAAGACGGTTTCGGCGCCCACCTCGGCAAGCCCGAGGCCGCGCCGCAAGGCATTGTGATGCGCCAGCAGGCGCTCGATCTTGCGCCCGAGTGACGGCGGGTCGGCCAAGTCCATGACCCGGATGGCGCGCCGCCCGACCTTGTCCTCGTAGGCCGGTCCGATGCCACGGCGGGTGGTGCCGACGCGCGTGAGGATGTTGGACGACTCGCGAATGCTGTCGAGCTCCTGGTGCAGCGGCAGGATCAGCGTGGCGTTCTCCGCGATGCGCAGGCTCTGCGGCGTGACATCGACCCCTTGCCCCTTGAGCCGATCCATCTCCTCAAGGAGCGCCAACGGATCGAGCACGACGCCGTTGCCGATCACGGACAGCTTCCCCGGCCGCACCACGCCCGAAGGCAGCAGCGACAGTTTGTAGGTGACGCCGTCGATGACGAGGGTATGACCGGCATTATGTCCACCCTGGAAGCGCACCACGATGTCGGCTTGCTCCGACAGCCAGTCGACAATCTTGCCCTTTCCTTCGTCCCCCCACTGGGACCCAACCACGACCACATTGGCCATGAGGCGCCTTTCCTCCGCGTCGCAGACGCCCGAGATAGCCTATAAGCGACAAAGGCTTGCCCGGCATTCGCAGCCTCTATCGGATAAGGGTTCGCGCCGGCCCAGGCAAGCTCACAGCGCTGCGACAGCTTTGCCGTCGTCAGCCCAACCGGCTGATTTTGCGGGCCTTATTCACCCCTTCCCGTCGCGCCACGCTAACCACAGCGGATGATTCCGCTCTCTCCAAGGCAATCTCGCGGCAAGATCGAGGCGGTCGTCACATACCCATCTTCTGGATGACGGCCCGTTGACCTTCCGTCATAGGCGGAGCTCATCGGCACAAAGTCGGCCATGACAAGTCGGCGTTTTCAAAGGCCCGGTCTTGCTCCGACGGCAGCGCGCGGAATTCGATCAGCGGCTGTAGGCGACGCCGCCGGCTCGCACTGCGCGCCTCGACACCGCAAAGATACGCGCAGCGAGATTGGCCGCCGTCGGATTCGCGTCAATGCGGCATAAGAATCCAACCGCTGTGTAAGCTACTTCACATCCGCGCCCATGGTTGCCCGTCATGTTGATACCGCTATGAGCTTGGAGGGAGCCATGGAAAACCGAACACAAGTTGCCCATTACGCTGCTACATTGACCAAGGAGCTTTGCAGGATGTGCCGCAAGGTCGAATTAGACGACTTGGCGTATCTCCTCGAAGTTGCCGCGGCCGAGGCGTCCAGAGTGCGTCCGCCGACCAACGGCACGATTCACGAAGGCGTCCATCAGTTGAGCGTGTAGGGCGGGTAATACCCGAACCCGAAGTTCGCACACGTCAGGCCGCAAAAGCCGTTGCGAACTTCGGGTTCAAAGAGGGGCACTAGCATCATAAAGCCGCGCGGCGGGCTCAAAACTTCAACGGGCGCGCCTGCTGCACTTGCGGCAGCGCGCGCACCGCCGTGAGCACCTCTGGCGGCAGCTCACCATCGATCTCGATCAGCGCAATCGCATTGCCGCCCGGCCTATCGCGGCCGACATGGAAGGTCGCGATGTTGATGCCGGCATCACCCAGCGTCGACGAGAAACGCCCGATGAAACCGGGTTTGTCCAGATTCGTGATGTAGATCATGCTCTCAGCGAACCCGGCGTCCATGCGGATGCCCTTGATGTTGACGATGCGCGGCCGCCCGTCGGCAAAGACGGTGCCGGATACGCCGCGCGTCTGCCGTTCGGTCACCACCGTCACGGTGATCAGACTCTCGTAGTCCCCCGCCGCCGCGCGCGTCATTTCCTCAACCACGATGCCGCGTTCCTTGGCGACGATCGGCGCCGACACCACGTTGACCTCCTGCAGCATGGGCCGCAGCAGCCCGGCGATGGCGGCCGACGTCAGCGCCTTGGTGTTCATCTCGGCGACGCCGCCCTCGTAAGAGAGTTGCACCTTGATGATGCCGGTCTCGGTGAGCTGGCCGGCGAACGAGCCGAGCTTTTCCGCCAGATCGATGAACGGGCGGAGCCGCGGCGCTTCCTCGGCGGTGATCGACGGAAAATTGACCGCGTTGGAGATCGCGCCGCGCAGCAGGTAGTCCGACATCTGCTCGGCAATCTGCAGCGCGACGTTCTCCTGCGCCTCGCTGGTGGCGGCACCAAGATGGGGTGTGCAGACCACGTTGGGATGGCCGAACAGAGGATTGTCGGTCGCCGGCTCCTCGGTGAACACGTCGAAGGCGGCGCCGGCAACGTGGCCGGAATCGAGCGCGGTGCGCAGCGCCGCCTCATCGACCAGCCCGCCGCGCGCGCAGTTGATGATGCGCACGCCCTTCTTCATGGCTGCGATCGCCTTGGCGTCGATGATGTTCTTGGTCTTGTCCGTGAGCGGCGTGTGCAGGGTGATGAAATCGGCGCGCCGGATCAGCTCGGCAAGATCGACCTTGTCCACGCCGAGCTCCATCGCCCGTTCGGGCGACAGGAAGGGATCGTAGGCGATCACCTTCATTCGCAGCCCGATCGCGCGATTGGCCACGATCGAGCCGATATTGCCGCAGCCGATGATGCCGAGCGTTTTGCTGGTGATCTCGACGCCCATGAAGCGGTTCTTCTCCCACTTGCCGGCCTGGGTGGAGGCGTCCGCCTGCGGGATCTGGCGCGCGAGCGCGAGCATGAGCGAGATCGCATGCTCGGCGGTGGTGATCGAATTGCCGAACGGCGTATTCATCACGATGATTCCGCCCGCGGTCGCCGCGGGGATGTCGACGTTGTCGACGCCGATGCCGGCGCGCCCAATCACCTTGAGCTTTTTCGCCCGCTCCAGAACCTTCGGCGTGACCTTGGTGGCCGAGCGAATGGCCAAGCCGTCGAAATCGCCGACCAACTCGGCGAGCTTCTCCTTGTCCGCGCCGAGCTTGGGCTGAAAATCGACCTCAACGCCGCGATCCTTGAAGATCTGCACGGCGGCGGGAGAAAGCGCGTCGGAGATCAGAACTTTGGGAGCCATGATCGAGAAGCCTTTGGGTACCAATGTGCGGTGTCTGTTGGTGCGATGCGCGGATCGATCCGCGCATCCGTGCTTGCAAAAGGGCATGATTGCCGCGCCGAAGGGCGGCAATCGACAGCTACGCCGCCTTGCGCAGCGCGTCCTTGCTCTTCGCGAACGCCCAGTCGAGCCAGAGCGTAAGCGCCTCGACATCGGCGCGCTCGACGGTCGAGCCGCACCAGATGCGCAGGCCCGGGGGTGCATCGCGATAAGCGTCGATGTCGTAGGCCACGCCTTCCTTCTCCAGCGCGGCGGCGACGCTCTTGACGAAGGCCGCCTGCGCCTCGGCCGACAGCTTGCCGACCGCGGGATCGACGACCTTGAGGCAGACCGAGGTGTTGGACCGGATCGCCGGGTCGCGGGCGAGGAAATCGATCCAAGGCGTCACCGCGACCCAATCGGCGATCACCTTGGCGTTGGCGTCGGCGCGCGCCCTCAATGCCTTGAGCCCGCCGATCGACTTCGCCCAGACCAGCGTGTCGAGGTAGTCCTCGACGCACAGCATCGAGGGCGTGTTGATGGTCTCGCCTTCGAAGACGCCCTGGTTGAGCTTGTTGCCCTTGGTCAAGCGGAAGATCTTCGGCAGCGGCCAGGGCGGCGTGTAGCTTTCGAGCCGCGCGACGGCGCGCGGCGAGAGAATCAGCATGCCGTGCGCGGCCTCGCCGCCGAGCGCCTTCTGCCAGGAGAAGGTCACGACATCGAGCTTCGGCCAATCCAGCGCCTGTGCGAAGCAGGCCGAGGTGGCATCGCAAATGGTGAGGCCGGTGCGATCGGCGGCGATCCAGTTGCCGTTCGGCACGCGCGCGCCCGAGGTGGTGCCGTTCCAGGTGAAGACCACGTCGGAGGCCGGATCGACCTTGGCGAGATCGGGAAGCTCGCCGTAGCCGGACTTGAGCGTGATGACGTCCTTGAGCTTGAGCTCCTTGACGACGTCGTTCACCCAGCCTTCGCCGAACGATTCCCAGGCCAGGACGGTGACCGCCCGTGCGCCGAGCAGCGACCAGAGCGCCATCTCAACCGCGCCGGTATCGGAGGCGGGCACGATGCCGATTCTGTAATCTGCCGGAACCTCGAGCACCTCGCGGGTGAGGTCGATGGCGCGCTTGAGCTTCGCCTTGCCGATCTTCGATCGGTGCGAGCGTCCAAGAACGGCGTCGGTGAGGACTGAGAGGCTCCAGCCGGGGCGCTTGGCGCAGGGGCCGGACGAAAAATGCGGCACGAGCGGCCGCACGGCGGGCATGGCGTCGGTCATGATCTACCCTTCCAGATAGGCGCCCCTCGGTGGGGAGGGGTGTCCCGCCGTCGCACATACGGAAGGAGCGCGGCCCCGTCAAGCGCAGTCGTGCGCGCGGCGGCGGCGCCGGCCACGGAGGCGGCAGTCCACTAGTGTCCCGAACCCGAAGTTCGCTCACGTCGTGCTGCACGTGCGGTTGCGAACTTCGGGTTCAAAAGGGGCACTAGAATCATAAAGTTGCTAGTGCCCTTCGATTCCGAAGTTCGCATCAGCGGTCGCCGCAAGGGTGTGCGAACTTCGGAATCCGGACACTAGGCGGCGGATCAGGCAGACGACGGGCCGTCAGCTGCTGTGATCGTCGTCCAGCTTGCCGATGTGGTGCTGGGCATAGAGCTCGAGGCCGAGCTTGGAAACGAGGTCGAGCTGGGTCTCGAGAAAATCGATGTGCTCTTCCTCGTCGTGCATCAGCTTCTCGAACAGGTCGCGGCTGACATAGTCCTTGACCGCATGACAATGGGTCGCGGCCTCCTGGTAGAGCGCGCGCGCCGCCATTTCGAGCGCAAGATCGCAGTCGAGCACCTCGCGCACGTTTTGGCCGATGTGAAGCGGGTCGAGCACTTGCATGTTGGGAAAACCGTCGAGAAAGATGATGCGCTCGACGAGCTTGTCCCCGTGCTCCATTTCCTCGATCGATTCCTTGCGCCACTTCTTGGCCAGCGCTCGGTAACCCCAGTTATCCAGGAGCCGATAGTGCAGCCAGTACTGATTGATGGCGGTGAGCTCGTGGCGCAGGCCGCGGTTGAGATATTCAATGACCCTGGCGTCGCCTTGCATGTCGACATCCTTGACTGGATCGGGGGATAAATTTGGAATCGATCTAATCTTGCGCAAAATGTACGGCGCGACAAGGGAGAATGGCCCCTTTGCCGCCGAAACAGCCGCTCGAATGCTGATTTGCCCGCGGGCTAGTGCCCCGAACCCGAAGTTCGCGCATATCGTGCCGCGCGTTCGCCCGCGAACTTCGGGTTCAAAGGGGCACTAGAATCATAGAGTTGCTAGTGGTCCTCGATTCCGAAATTCGCAAATGAGGGTGCCGCACAAATGATGCGAAACTTCGGAATCGGACCACTTGTCTACTCGCGGTGCTTGCCGCTCGGGCAGCACCCGCAAGGCGTGCCGCAGGCGCCCGCGATCGCCTCGTCCATGATCCGGCGGATGGTGCGCGCGCAACGCCCGCATTGGGCACTGCAACCGAGACAGCCATAGACCTGTCCGGTGGTGCGCGGCGTGCGTTCGGCGCTAAGTGCCGACCGCACGTCGCGGTCGGTGAGAACGTTGCAAGAGCAGACGATCATGGAAACCCGGCGTTCCCAGCCCGCTTAGTTCGTTATGCAACTATCGATACATGAGGCCGTCCGTCCACGCAAAAGCAAAACGCGGATTTTGTATCTATTCCAATCTGCCGCGCCACGTCGGCCGCCGCTGTCGCCGGCCATACCGTTTCGCGCGAGGGGCGACTAGCCGAGACTGATCCGGCGGCGGGCGCGGCGGGCGTCAGGCGGCGTCGTTGAGGGCGTCCACGATGCCGTCGACGATCTCCTCGACCAGCATCCGGTCGTCCCCTTCGCCCATGACGCGGATCACCGGCTCGGTGCCGGAGGAGCGCACGATCAGCCGGCCATGGCCATCGAGGCGGGCCTCGGCGTCCTGGATGGCGCTGCGCACCTTGCTGTCCTCGAGCGGCTTGCCGCTGCGGTAGCGCACGTTCTTGAGGATTTGCGGCAGCGGGTCGAAGCGGTGGCAGACCTTCGACACCGGCTCGCCCTGCCGTTTCACCACCGCCAGCACCTGCAGCGCCGCCAGCAGGCCGTCGCCAGTGGTGGTGTAGTCGGACAAGATGATGTGGCCCGACGGCTCGCCGCCGACATTGTAGCCGTGGTTGCGCATGTGCTCGAGCACGTAACGATCGCCCACTGGCGTGCGCACGAGCACAACGCCCAGGGTGCCGAGATAACGCTCGAGGCCGAGATTGGACATCACGGTCGCGACGATGCCGGGCTTGGCGAGGCGCCCGTCCGCGTTCCAGCTTTCGGCGATCACTGCCAGCAGCTGGTCGCCGTCGACGATGCGCCCGCGCTCGTCGGCCATGAGCACGCGGTCGGCGTCGCCATCGAGCGCGATGCCGACGTCGGCGCGCATCTCCTTCACCTTCAGGCAAAGGGCCGCAGGCTCGGTCGAGCCGCATTCGCGATTGATGTTGAGGCCGTTGGGCTCGATGCCCATCGCGATCACCTCGGCATCGAGCTCGCGCAGCGCCTCCGGCGTCACGCGATAGCCGGCGCCGTGGGCGCAATCGACCACCACACGCAGCCCGGCGAGCGAAAGGTTTCTCGGCAAGGTGCGCTTGGCGAACTCGATGTAGCGATCCTGCACGCCGTCGATGCGCCGGGCGCGACCGAGATCGGCCCCCCTCGCCAGCCGCTTGTCGAGCTCGGAATCGATCAGCGTCTCGATCTGGTGCTCGACCTCGTCGCTGAGCTTGAAGCCGTCGGGACCGAACAGCTTGATGCCGTTGTCGTCGAAGGGATTGTGCGAGGCCGAGATCATGACCCCGAGATCGGCGCGCATGGAGCGCGTCAGCATTCCCACCGCTGGAGTGGGAATCGGGCCGGTGAGCAGCACGTCCATGCCGACCGAGGTGAAGCCGGCGACCAGCGCGGTCTCGATCATGTAGCCGGACAGCCGGGTATCCTTGCCGATCAGCACGCGATGGCGATGGTCGCCGCGGCGAAACGTCAAGCCCGCCGCCTGCCCGACCCTGAGCGCCAGCTCGGCCGTGATCGTGCCGTTGGCACGGCCGCGAATGCCGTCGGTACCGAAATATTTGCGAACCATCTTTCCCCGTACCCCGTGAAGGGCCGCCTTTTCAACCGGATGATAGGGCAATTCAAGGGCCGAAATCCGCAAAAATATGCGCATGATAAACGGACCGCCGGACGTGGGCATCCGGCGGTCCCGGAAGCGATGTCGGTTACCTTTAGGGCTTCTTTTTCTTGTCGCCCGGAGTTGGCGGCGGCTGGGTCACGTTAATCGGATCGGACGCGGGAAAGCTGTCCTCGAGACCCTGCTCGAGCGACTCCTCGAGGCGGCGCTGGCGCGCGTCCTCCCGCTTGCGCCTCTCCTTCTCGCTCAGCTCGTGCTCCGCGACGGTGGGGTTCGGAATTGCCATTACTGTATCTCCCTGCCGGCGGCGATTCACCGGCGCTCATGACTACAACGCGCGACGCACAGCCGGCGTTCCCCGTTTCCCCTGCCGGAGATGGCAAGTATAACGAGAGCCCATGCGCACCGTGACCTGCATCGAGGACCTGCGGCAGCTCGCCCGCCGCAAGGTGCCGCGCGCCTTTTTCGATTATGCTGAAGCCGGCTCCTATTCGCAGGAGACGCTGCACGCCAATCGCGCCGACCTCGAGCGCATCAAGCTGCGCCAGCGCGTGCTCGTCGACGTGTCGCAACGCGACCTGACGACCACCATCATCGGCGAGCGCGCCTCGCTGCCGCTGGCGCTCGCGCCCATCGGACTGTGCGGCATGCAGCATGGCGACGGCGAGATTCTCGCTTGCCGTGCGGCGCAGGCGTCCGGCATCCCGTTCACGCTCTCGACCATGTCGATCTGCGCCATCGAGGACGTGGCGAAGGCGGTCGGCAAGCCGTTCTGGTTTCAGCTCTACGTGATAAAGGATCGCGGCTTCATCCGCGCGCTGATCGAGCGCGCCGCCGCCGCGCGCTGCAGCGCACTGGTACTCACCCTCGACCTCCAGGTGCTCGGCCAGCGCCATTGCGATATCCGCAACGGCATGACCGTGCCGCCGCAGATCAAGCTCGGCAACATCATCGACATCGCGACCAAGCCGGCCTGGGTGCTCTCGATCCTGCGCGGCAAGCGCAAGACCTTCGGCAATCTCGCCGGTCACGTGCGCGGCATGGAGAACGTGACTTCGCTGGCGCAATGGACCGCTACCCAGTTCGATCCGACTTTGAGCTGGAAGGACGTGGAGTGGGTGCGCAGCGTGTGGCCGGGCAAGCTCATCCTCAAGGGCATCCTCGACGTCGAGGATGCGCGCACCGCCGCCAAGACCGGCGCCAGCGCGCTCGTGGTCTCCAATCACGGCGGACGCCAGCTCGACGGTGCGCCGTCCTCGATCTCAGCGTTGCCCAAGGTGGCCGAAGCGGTGGGCGGCGAGATCGAGGTGATGTTCGATGGCGGTATCCGCTCCGGCCAGGACGTAATGCGCGCGCTCGCCTACGGCGCGCGCTCCTGCATGATCGGCCGCTCCTACGTCTACGGCCTCGGCGCCGGCGGGGAGGCTGGCGTGGCCAAGGCGATCGACATTCTGGCAAAGGAGCTCGATGTCACCATGGCGCTATGCGGAGTGCGGAACGTCAGGGACATCGATCGCAAGGTGATTGCCCAGCCGTGACGGATGTGCCGGCTCGGCGCAGCCAGGTCGTGCGTCAACCATCGCAAGGCTGAACGAGTGAGGCTCCGACCGCGTCCCGGCGCCAGTCGGAATTATCGCATTTTCAAGCATTTAAGCTTTCGGCTTGACGCCGCCCTGGGGCTTGGGAATCAATAGAACAAATCATGAACTTGGTGTTTCGAGTAGCCCATGGCCGCAACCGCACGATGGCCCTTTTCTGCTCCTGGCGGCGAGGCGGCGGCCCGCATTGATCGGCTGCGCCGGGAGCTATGGGCGCTCGAAACCGCAACCGGGCTTGCGGGCGAATATGGCGCGCCGCTAGCGTTGGGAATTCCCGAGATCGATGCCGTCCTGGGCGGCGGGCTCGGTCGCGGCGCGCTGCACGAGATCGCCGCCAGGGGTGAGGCGGCAACGGCCGCCGCCACCGGCTTTGCGCTGGCGCTCGCAACGCGGTTGGTGCGTCCGATGTCACTTGGGGGCGCGCCGCGCGATGGCGAAAGCGTCGCTTCCGATCGCAACTTCGGCAGCTACGTCATCTGGATCACCGAAGACCTCTCGCTCGCCGAGAATGGCGCGCCCTATGGGCCCGGTCTCGACGGAGTCGGCATCGCTCCCGAGCAGCTGATCGTGGTAGCGGCGCCGTGCGCACGCGACGTGCTGTGGGCAATGGAGGAGGCGCTACGCTGCCGCGCCATCGGCGTGGTGATCGGCGAAATGCGCCCGCACGGCATCGATCAGGTGGCGACGCGTCGGCTCTCGCTCGCGGCCGCTGCCGGCGGCGCGCTCGGCCTGATCCTGCGCACTGCGCCGGACGCGGAGCCCTCCGCTGCCGCGACACGCTGGATCGTCGGCGCGGCGCCGTCCTCTTCGCTAGCGAAAGGACGCAATGAACGATTGCACGGCGCCGGTTTGCCGCGCCTGACCGCACAGCTCGTGCGCAACCGGCGGGGTCATCTCGGCGCATGGATCCTGGAGTGGAACAGTGTGGAGCAGCGTTTCAAGCTCGCAACGCATTCTGAGCCTGTGGCTGGAGCGGCTTTCGACCGACCGCATCGCGCGGCAGCGGGATGAAGCCACTTCCCCTCTCGTCGTCTTCGGCAAGCGCGGCAATCTCGACCTCCTGGTCGCGGTCGACGCGGCGGCGGACCGGCTCGGGCTGAGCGCAGGGCTGGCGCTGGCGCAGGCCCGCGCCATGCATCCCGCGCTCACGGCCGTGCCGGAGGATCAGGCCGCCGACGCGCATCTTCTCGAAGCCATTGCCGATTGGTGCCAGCGCTATACGCCGCTCGTCGCCGTCGATCTGCCCGATGGCATCCTGCTCGACATCGGTGGCTGCGTGCATCTGTTCGGCGGCGAGGAGCGACTGCGCGACGATCTCCTTGCGCGGGTGATGGGCTTCGGGCTTTCGGCCCGCGCCGCCATTGCCACCACCATCGGCGCGGCCTGGGCCGTGGCGCGGTTCGGCGACGCGGCGGTTGCGGGACAAGCATGCCGGATGTTTTCGCCGGGCCGACCGCGCGGTTGCGACACTCGAGAACCTCCGATCCGCGGCGAGCACGAGCGTCTTGCGCCATTGCCGCTCGCAGCTCTGCGGGTACCGGGCGAGACCGTCGCCGCGCTGGCACGCCTCGGCCTCAAGCGCATCGGCGACCTCCTCGATCTGCCGCGCGCCCCGCTCGCCGCCCGTTTCGGCACCGATCTCCTGCGCCAGCTCGACCGCGCGCTCGGGCGCGAAGACGAGCCGCTCACCCCACGCCTGCCGGTTGCGCCCTATGTCGCCGAGCGGAGCTTCCACGAGCCGATCGCGCGCGAGGAGGACGTGCTCGCGACCATCGAGCGACTCGCGGCGCGGCTCAAAGCGGCGCTCAACGCGCGCGGCGCCGGGGCGCGGCGTCTGGAGCTCGCCCTTTTCCGCACCGACGGCGTGGTAAAACGTATCGCCGCCGGCACCTCGCGCCCGCTGCGCGATCCGCAGGCGATCCGCGCGCTCTTCGTCGAGCGGCTCGCCGCGCTCGGTGACGAGGTCGATCCCGGCTTCGGCTTCGATCTGGCGCGGCTCTCCGTGCTCGACGCCGAGCCCTGCCCGGACGAGCAGATCGGTCTCAGCAGACACGAAGACCAAGCCGAGCTCGATCGTCTCATCGATCGCCTGAGCGCACGGCTCGGACGACGGCGCGTCTCGCGGCTCGTCGCCCGCGACAGCCACAGTCCCGAGCTCGCCGCGCAAGGGCTCCCGGCGCAGGCCTTCGCGCGGGCCGAGCTGGGCTGGGAGGCGTTCCGCCGCTTCCGTGCCGACGCCGAGTTGAGCCCGCGGCCGCTGCGTTTCCTCGCCAAGCCCGAGCCGATCGAGGACGTGTTCGCGCTCGTTCCCGACGGCCCGCCGGTGCGCTTCCGTTGGCGCCACGCCCTGCACGAGGTGGTGGCCGCCGAAGGGCCCGAGCGCATCGAGGGCGCCTGGTGGAGCGCGGAGGGTGGGCCCGCGCGCGACTATTTCCGCATCGAGGATAAAGCGGGGCTGCGCTTCTGGCTGTTTCGCGCCGGCCTCTATCGCGACATGGCGACGCCGCGCTGGTTCTTGCACGGGATGTATGCGTGAAAATGCCGCGTTATCTCGAATTCGCCGTTTCCTCCAACTTCTCGTTCCTGCGCGGCGCCTCGCATGCCGAGGAGCTGATGCTGCAGGCGGCGCATATCGGGCTCGACGGCCTCGGGCTATGCGACCGCAACTCGGTCGCCGGCGTAGCGCGCGGCCATCTCATCAAACGCGAGAAGGAATTGGCGCTCGCCTATCACCCGGGTGCACGCCTCGTCTTCGCCGACGGCACGCCCGACATCCTCGCCTATCCGCGCGACCGGGCGGCCTGGGGACGGCTCTGTCGGCTGCTCACGCGCGGCAACCTGCGCGCGGAGAAAGGCGAGTGCATCCTCCTGCTCGACGATCTTATGGAGCATATCGACGGCCTCGAGCTCATCGTGATGGAAACATCGACGTGGGAGCTGCCGTCACCGCCCTTCTTGCGAAAGCCGACGTCGGTGCCGGCGCCCAGCCTCTCCGGCGAGGAGAATGCCGCGGCGAGACTGCGGCTGGTGGCAAAGGCGGAGAAAAAATCCGGCGCACAGATCGATCATCTCCTCTCAACTCTGCGCGCCGCCGCGCCGGGTCGCGTACGGCTCGCCGCCAGCATGCTCTATCGCGGCAACGACCGCGCGCGTCTCGCCCGCCGCGCCGAGATCGCGCACCGCGCAGGGGTGCCGCTCATCGCCGTCAACGACGTGCTCTACCACCACCCCGACCGACGGGAGTTGCAGGACGTGCTCACCTGCATCCGCGAGCACCTGACGATCGATACCGCCGGCCGGCGCCTTGCCGTCAATGCCGAGCGCTATCTCAAGCCGCCCGCCGAGATGGCGCGGCTGTTCCGCGATGCGCCGGAGGCGATCGCGGAAACATCGGCGCTCGATCGGGTGCTGACCTTCTCGCTCGACGAGCTGCGTTACGAATATCCCGATGAGATACGCGCCGGCTTTGCAACGCCGCAGGACGCGCTCGTGCATCTGGCCTGGCAAGGCGCGGCCGCGCGCTATCCTGAGGGCATTCCGGACACCGTCCGTCACGCCCTCGAGCACGAGCTGGCGCTGATCGCCGAGTTGAAATACGCGCCCTACTTTCTCACCGTCCATGACATCGTGACCTACGCTCGCAGCCAGAACATCCTGTGCCAAGGCCGCGGCTCGGCGGCCAATTCGGCGGTCTGTTATTGCCTGCACATCACCGACGTCGATCCGCGCGACGACCGCCTGCTGTTCGAGCGCTTCATCTCTTCGGATCGCGGCGAGCCGCCAGACATCGACGTCGATTTCGAGCACGAGCGGCGCGAGGAGGTGATTCAGCACATCTACGAGCATTATGGCCGCGACCATACCGGCATCGCCGCGACCGTCATCTCCTATCGCGGCCGTTCCGCCATCCGCGAGGTCGGCAAAGCCTTCGGACTGTCGGAAGACACCATCGGCGCGCTCTCCTCCTCGATCTGGGGCATGGGCGGCGGTGGGGTGCGCACCGCCGAACTCGTGCGCGCCGGCATCGACCTGCGCAGTCCGCGGATGCAGAAAATGCGCGCGCTCGCCACGGCGATTCAATCCTTCCCACGCCATCTCTCCCAGCATGTCGGCGGCTTCGTCATTACCCGCAGCCGGCTCGACGAGGTGGTGCCGATCGGCAACGGCGCCATGCCGGACCGCACCTTCATCGAATGGGACAAGGACGATCTCGACGCGCTCGGCATCCTCAAGGTCGACGTGCTCGGACTGGGCATGCTCACCTGCCTGCGCAAGGCATTCGAGCTCACCGAGAAGCACTATGACGTTTCGTTCCGCACAACCGGGCCGGCGGGACAGGACGGACAGAAGTTTTTCGCCCTCTCGACGATCCAGAAGGAGGATCCCGCCGTCTATCGCATGTTGCAACGCGCCGATTCGATCGGCGTGTTTCAGGTCGAGAGCCGCGCACAGATGTCGATGCTGCCGCGCCTCAAGCCGGAAAAGTTCTACGATCTTGTGATCGAGGTTGCGATCGTGCGGCCGGGACCGATCCAGGGCGACATGGTGCATCCCTATCTGCGTCGGCGGCAGGGACTCGAACCGGTGTCCTATCCCTCGAAAGAGCTCGAAGCCGTCCTCGACAAGACGCTCGGCGTCCCGCTGTTCCAGGAACAGGCGATGAAGATCGCCATCGTCGCCGGCGGCTTCACGCCGGGCGAAGCGGACCGGCTGCGCCGCGCCATGGCGACCTTCAAGCGCACCGGCACCATCGGCACGTTCAAAACCAAGATGATCGAAGGCATGGTCGAGCGCAAATATCCGCGCGACTTCGCCGAGCGCTGCTTCAGCCAGATCGAGGGCTTCGGCGAATACGGCTTCCCGGAAAGCCACGCCGCGAGCTTCGCGCTCCTGGTTTATGCCTCGGCTTGGCTCAAATGCCGCTATCCGGACGTGTTCGCGACCGCGCTGCTCAACTCCCAGCCCATGGGCTTCTATGCGCCGGCGCAGATCGTGCGCGACGTGCGCGAGCACGGCGTCGAAGTGCGGCCGGTCGATATCAACCACTCCGATTGGGACGCCACGCTCGAGCCAGG
>JBKPUA010000143.1:0-4606 GCA_046735815.1 Pseudomonadota bacterium | reverse complement strand
TCCGCGGAGGTCACCGCGCTGTCACGGCTGTTGCAGGCGCCGGTGCTCGCCTATCGCCGCGGTCGCGGCGTGCTCGACAGCCGCGACCCGTTGAGCGTGACATTGCCGCTCGGCCGCGAACTGTGGGGCGAAGCCGACGTGGTGCTCGCGGTCGGCACCCGGCTGTTCTACGGCTTCACCCAGTGGGGAATCGACCCGGAGCTTGCCGTCATCCGCGTCGACGCCGATCCCGAGGAGCCCGAACGATTCGCGCGGCCCGCAGCGGCGCTGATCGGCGACGCCGCGCCGATTTTGCGCCGCCTGATCGATGCGCTCGCGCAGCACAGCCGGCCGTCCCGCCGTGCCGAGATGGAGGAGCGGCACGGCAAGATGCGAATGCGCCTCGACAAGCTCGCGCCGCAGATCGCCTTTCTCGACGTCATCCGCGCCGAGCTGCCCGAGGACGGTATCTTCGTCGACGAGGTCACCCAGATCGGGTTCGCGGCGCGGCTGCTGCTCCCGGTCTATCAGCCGAGAACGTTCCTTTCGCCGGGATATCAGGACAATCTCGGCTGGGGCTTTGCCACCGCGCTCGGCGCGCAGCACGCGCGCCGCGACATGCCGGTGCTGTCGATCTCGGGCGACGGCGGCTTTCTCTTCACCTCGAACGAGCTTGCCAGCGCCATGCAACACCATATTCCTTTGACCGTCGTAGTGTTCAACGACGGCGCCTTCGGCAACGTGAGGCGCATCCAGGAAGAGCATTTCGGCAACCGGGTGATCGCGAGCGACCTCGCCAATCCCGATTTCGTGCGCTATGCGCAGAGCTTCGGGGCCGAGGCCGAGCGCGCGCGCAATCCGCAAGAGCTGCGCGCGGCGCTCAAGCGCGCCTTCAAGCGGCGCGATGGGCCGACACTGATCGAGGTGCCGGTCGGTCCGATGCCGTCGCCCTGGGAGTTCATCCATATGCCGCGCATCCGCGGCACGAGCTGAGGCGCAACATGGAAGCCCGCAGCAATCTTGAAGCCGCAGCCGGCGAGCGGGAGCCTCTGGTCATCCGCCGAGTCGATGCCATCCCGGTCGCGCTGCCGTTGCAAAAGCCCATGGCCATGGCGGGCAGCACTGTCAGCCGGGCGCTGAACATCCTGGTGCGCGTCGAGGCCGCGGACGGCACCGTCGGCTGGGGCGAGGCAGCCTCCGCGCCCACCATGACCGGCGACACGCCCGGAAGCCTGGTCGCTGCCGTGCGCGATCACCTCGCCCCGCTGCTCGTCGGCGAGGATGCCTGGATGCGTCTGGCTTTGTGCCGCAAGCTCAAGCGCGCGCTGTTCGGCAATACCGGCGCCCATTCCGCGGTCGAGGTGGCGTTGCTCGATCTTCTGGGCCAGTCGTCCGGCCTGCCGGTGGTCGATCTCATCGGCGGCGCCGTGCGCCATGCGGTCGCGCCCATGTGGCTGTTGGGCAATTCCACGCCCGAGCAAGACATCGCCGAGGCGCGGGCCCGGCGCGAAAAAGGGTTCGATTTCTTCAAGCTCAAGATCGGCACCAAGCCGGTCGAGACCGAGATCGCCGCGACGCTGGCGCTGCGCGAGGCGCTCGGCGCCGCGACCCCGCTCTGCGCCGACGCCAATTGCGGATTGACCCTGACCGACGCCTGCCGCTATGTCGAGGGCGTGCGCGCGGCCGGCCTGATGTTCGTCGAGCAGCCGCTCCCCTACGACGATTTCGGTGGGCTTGCCCGCCTCACCCGGATCGCGCCGATGCCGATCGGCGCCGACGAGGGCATCCATTCGCTCGCCGACATCGAGGCGCATGGACGCTGCGGCGCCGGCGGCGTCTCGCTCAAGCTCATCAAGCTCGGCGGCATGAGCGCCGCGGCGGCGGCGGCGCAAATGTGCGAACGCCTCGGGCTTGCCGTCAACATCGCCGCCAAAATCGCGGAATCGAGCATCGCCTCGGCGGCGGCGATCCACCTCGCCGGGGCCGCACCCGCGGTCGACTGGGGGGTGAGTCTCACCCATTTCTATCTCGCCGAGGATGTCGTCAAGAATCCGCTGGCCATCGGTGACGGCCTGGTCCGCCTGCCGACCGGCCCCGGGCTCGGCGTCGAGGTCGATGAAGCACAGGTCGAACGGTTTCGCGTCGCCACGGCCGCGCCTCCAGGTTGAGACGGGGCGGCTATTGCGAAGCATGTCGCACGCAACGCCGGTACGTCCGGCATGCGCCTTCAGCAAAGCAGTAATGGTTGGTCGAATCGAATTGACGTGTCGTCCCGTGAGATCGCTGTCCCCAGCAGCTCACCTCTTGCCCCTGACAAAGCGAGCCGCCTGCGCTATCTAGCCCTCATGCAGCCGATCACGACGACCGAGCAACTCGCGGGCGCCTGTGCGCGCATGACGCGGCATCCCTTCGTGACCGTCGACACCGAGTTCCTGCGCGAGAGCACCTATTATCCTCGGCTGTGCGTGGCGCAAATGGCGAGCGTCGACGAGGCGGTGGTGATCGACGCGCTCGCCGAACGCATCGATCTCACCCCCTTCTTCGCGCTGATGGCCGACGAGAAGGTCGTCAAGGTATTCCATGCCGCGCGCCAGGATATCGAGATCTGCTGGCACGAGGCCGGCATCATTCCGCATCCCCTGATCGACACGCAGGTGGCGGCCATGGTGCTCGGCTATGGCGATTCGATCTCCTACGACCAGATCGTGCAGCGCATCACCGGCGACAGCCTCGACAAGTCCAATCGCTTCACTGACTGGACGCGTCGGCCGCTGAGCGAGGCGCAGCTTGCCTACGCGGTCTCCGACGTTACCCATCTGCGCGACGTCTACCTCAAGCTATCCACCGACCTCGAACGGCGCGGGCGCAGCGAGTGGATGCAGGAGGAGATGAAGGTCCTCACCTCGCCGAGCACCTATCGCTTCGAGCCCGAGCACGCCTGGGAGCGCCTCAAGACGCGGGTGCGCAAGCCCAAGGAGCTCGCCGTGCTGATCGAGGTCGCCGCCTGGCGCGAGCGCGAGGCGCAGGAGCGCGACGTGCCGCGCGGCCGCGTGCTCAAGGACGACGTCATTGGCGACATCGCGGTGCAAGCGCCGACCACGGTCGAGCGCCTCGCCGGCCTGCGCTCGCTGCCGCGTGGCTTCGAGCGCTCGCGCTGGGGCGAGGCGATCGTCGAGGGGGTCAAACGCGGGCTCGCGCGCGATCCCAAGACGCTGCCGCCGCTGGAACGGCCAAGGCCGCCAGTCAACGGCCAGGCGACGGTCGAGCTGCTCAAGGTCCTGCTGCGCATGACCTCGGAGCGCCATGGGGTCGCCGCCAAGGTCATCGCCACCGTGGACGACCTCGACCGCATCGCCGCCGACGACAACGCCAACGTGCCCGCGCTCTCCGGCTGGCGGCGCGAGCTGTTCGGCGAGAAGGCGCTCGCGCTCAAGCGCGGGCGGCTGTCGCTCGCGATCGAGCAAGGGCGCGTGGTGGCGATCGAGCGCAAGTGAGGCCCTCTCCCGCCGCCGCGGGCGTGCTATCATGCGCACGTCCGCTAGGCGGGAGGAAACAATGACGGGCGAATTCCTTCGCAATCAGTGGTACACGGCCGCGACCTCGGCCGAGCTCGGCGAAAAGCCGCTGGCGCGCACCGTCTGCAACGAACCCCTGGTGATCTTCCGCGGCCATGGCGGAAACGTCGCGGTGCTGTCCGACCGCTGCCCGCACCGCAAGGCGCCGCTGTCGTCCGGCGAAGTGGTCGGCAACGACATCCAATGCGGCTACCACGGCATCCGCTTCGCCGCCGACGGCGCCTGCACCCATGTGCCGGGCAATGCCCCGATCGGCCGCACCTTCCGCGCCAGAAGCTTTCCCGCGCGCGAGACCCACGGCCTCGTGTTCGTCTGGCTGGGCGAGCCCGCGCTCGCCGATCCGGCGCTGATCCCCGATTTCAGCGAGAACGTGAAGCCGGGCTGGACCGGGGTGCACGGCACGCTCTACGTCAAGGCCAACTACCAGCTCCTGATCGACAATATTCTCGACCTCACGCACGTCGTGTTCGTGCACAAGACCACGCTCGCTGGCGGCGGCGTGGCCGAGACGCCGCTCGAGGTCGAAATCGAGGGCGACGTGGTGCGCGCCCGCCGACTGATGCGCAATGTCGACACCGCGCCGATCTACAAGGCCGCTAGGAATCTCCACGGCAAGATCGACCGCTGGCAGTTTCTCGAATTCGAGCCGCCGATCTACGCGCGCATCACGCTCGGGGCGCGCGAAGCGGGCAGCGAGGTGCCGTTCGGCACCCCCACCCATGTCGTGCTCAACAGCTTCACGCCGGAAACCGAGCGCACCACCCACTATTTCTGGTCGACAGTGCGCTCCTGGGGCCTCGACGACGCCAACGTGTCGAAAATCTACAAGGACATGACCGACCTGGCCTTCGCCGAGGACGCGCGCATCGTCGAGGCGCAGCAGGCGTTGATCGACAGCGACACATCAGGCGCGCCGCTTGTGAGCCTTGCCTTCGACCGCGCCGGCGTCGGCGCCCGGCGCATCATCAAGCGCAAGCTCGAGGAAGAGGCGGCGCAGTCACGGCCGGCGCCGGTACAGGCGCACGCGTGAGGCAAGCGCGCTTTCGCGGGGG
>JBKPUA010000142.1:0-20296 GCA_046735815.1 Pseudomonadota bacterium | reverse complement strand
TACGGGATGGTGTCGAGGCCCTTGCGATCGGCATATTGCAGGCTGAACACCACGCGAATGCCGATCTCCTCGTAGGCGCGCATGACCGCGTCGAGGTGCCGGTCGTCGAACGGGTAGAGCGTCAGCATGTCCTGAATGGTGGTCATGCCGGAGCGCAGGCATTCGAACGCGCCGAGTAAAGTGCGCGCGCGTACTTCCTCGATGGAGCGGGGCGGGTATTGCGGTGGCAGCACGTAGAGCCGCCAGGTCTCGAGCGGCACCTCCTCCAACGTGCCTTTGGCCAGCACGTCGTGCGAGTGGTAGTGGGCGTTGACGAAGCCGGGCAGCACGAGATGGCCGCGGCCATCGAGCTCCTCGATCGGCGCGCCGACGGGGGCAGCAAAGCTGTCGGCGATGCCGGCGATCGTGTCGCCGGCAATGGCGATGTCGCGCAATTGCGGCTCGTGCCAATCGCCGTCGGGCAGCATCACTCGCCCACCACGGACGATCAGCGTGGTCCCAGGCGGGATCGGCTCGGGAGACATGCGGCGGGTGTCCTGGCGATCGCTCAGTTGAGCGGCATGCGCTCATCGCGCGGCGGAAGGAAGCGGTCGTCGTAAATCTCGGTCAGCTCCGGGACGCGGGTCAAGCCGAACGCCTTCGCGACCTGGCCGATGTTCTGCGCGAGCCGGTCGCGATCATAGGCGCCGATCCCTTCCTTGCGCGTCACCGGCGTGACGATCTGGTGGCCGCCGAGCCAGGCGAGCCGCTCGCCCTCGATATCGAGCTTGGCAAGGTTGTTGTGCTTGCCGAGGGAAGCCATGGCCGCCTTCGGGTCGGCGATGGCGTCGCGCCAGCCGCGCGCCGCCGCGCGCACGAAGGCTCTGACTGCATTGGGCTTCGCCTGCAGGAAGGCAGGGTTGGCGAGGAAGGCGTTGCCGTAAACGTCGAGGCCGTTGTCGGCGTAGTAGATGACCGTAGCGTCCTCGATGGCGACGCCGTTGGCTTTCAGGTTGAACAACACGGTCGAATCGAAGCCGGTTACCGCGTCGACCTGCTTGGTGACCAGCATGGTGTCGCGCAGCTGCGGACTGAACTGGCGGACTTCGATGCGGGTCATGTCGAGGCCCGCGATATTGGCGAGCGCCGGAAACATGCGCGAGGGCGCGTCCGACGGACCCTGTCCCAGCACTCGGCCGTGCAGGTCGGCAAGCTTGGCAACGCCGCTGCGCTTGAGTGCGATCACCGACTGCGGCGAGCGGTTGTGCAGAATGAACAGCGCCTTGGGCGCAATCTCCGGACGCCGCGAGGCGAACTCGACGAGCGTGGAAATGTCGCCGACGCCCATATCGGAAGCCTGGCTCGCCGTGCGCGTGATGGCGTCAGCCGAGCCCTTCGACGGCTCGATGCTCACATCCAATCCGAGTTCGCGAAAATAGCCGCGCTCGAGCGCGTGGTAGAAGCCGGCGGCCCCGCCGTCGGCGGCGAAGTTGAGCACCACGCTGACCTTCTCTAGCGCCTGGGCCCCTGTCGGAATCGACACGCCGGGAAGCAGCAACAAGGCCCAGAGCGCTAGGGCCGACCGCGCGACAGCGTTCATAGGATGCTCCGAGGTCTCGAACGCGTCAGATGATGCAAGCCCCGTGCCTGAAGCAGGCATCGGCATGCGCCCATGCTGCGGCGCTTCGTCCCGCAGGCGGATGAGAATGGCTGAAAAGGCTTGCGCGAAGTTACTCGACCGGGGAGGGCGGCGCGACGGCCGCGTCGAGCTGGCTGCTCTTCTGCAGCGCGTTGGCGACGAAGCCTGACGCCTTCATCTCCTCGATGAATTTGCGCAGGTAGCGCACGCCCGCGTCGCGGCCCTTGGGCGTGCCCATGGCCTGCTCGATCACCATGAAGCGGCCCGGGATCACGCGCGTGTCGGGATGCTCCTTGGCGAAGGCGACGATCGGCTGCTTCACCCCGGCCGCGACCTCGAGCCCATCCCGACGGAACAGCGCGAGTGCTTCCGGCCCGCTCGGCTCGCGCACCAGCTTGGCGTGCTTGAGCGCGCGCGTGAGGTAGAGGTCGTAGGCGCTGCCGCGCGCGACGGCGACACGCACGCCGTCGCGGTCGACGTCCTCGTTGGTCTGCAGCGGCGAGTTCGCCGGCACTGCATAGGCGCCCTCGATCACGACGTAGGGGCCGGTGAACTCGATCCCCTCCGAGCGCACGGGATCGATCGCCATGAAGGCGATGTCCCAAGCCCCTTGTTTGAGCGCCTCGAACACCTTGCCGGCGGCATCGAAGGTGACATACGCAATCGGCACGCCCAGCCTCCGCGCCAGCTCGCGCGCGAGGTCGGCGGAGACCCCGCGCGGCTCGCCGCCCGCGGGATCCTTCTGCGCCAGCACGGTGTTGCCGAAATTGATGGCTGCGCGCAGCGTACCGCTGGGTGCAAGCTCGGTGACGACGTTGCGCGGAACAGTGTCGGCCATGGCATCCGAGGGGTGAGAGAGAAAGGATAACGATAGCGCGGCGAGCGACGCGAGTGTCTTGAGCATGGTCAGGATCCTCGAAGCCAGCCCGATGGCGCGCCAGACTATCGGAGCTTCATCGTATTGCAACAGGTCCTGCGTGCTGGCCCGCAACTTGCTTGACGGCAGGCTCCGTATCGGCAATGCCATCTCACTGCAATCTCGAGTAATCCATGACCACACGCCGGCAGCTTGCGCCGCCAATATCCGCGGCAATTCTCATTGCGACAGCTTTGGTCGTGGCCGCGCAAGCGCAGACCTATCCCAACCGCCCGATCACCTTCGTGGTGCCGTTCGCAGCCGGCGGGCTGTCCGATGTGCCCGCGCGCGTGCTGGCGGCGGAGATGCAGGAGCGCGTCGGGCAGTCGATCGTGGTGGAGAACAAGCCCGGCGCGTCGGGCGTCACCGGTGGTACCTATGTGGCGCGGGCCGAGCCTGACGGCTACACGCTCCTCGTCAATGCGCTCGCCGACGTCCAGAACCTGCACTATCTCCCAGTACCGTACGACGCGATCAAGGACTTCGCGCTGATCGGGCAGATCACCGACGGGCCGCCGCTCGTGCTCATCGTCAACGCCAATTCGCCCTATCGGTCGGTCGCGGATGTCATCGCCGACGCCAAAGCCAATCCGAGCAAGGTGAGCTTTGCCACCTCCGGCCCCGCCACCTCTCCGGCCATTGCCGTCTCGCAGCTCAATGCGCTTGCCAAGACCACGATCGTGGACGTGCCCTATCGCGGCACTGCTCCGGCCGCCGCCGCCGTGATGAGCGGCGAGATCCAGGGCGCCTTCGTGTTCTATTCCAACGCCCGTTCGCTCCACGACGACGGCAAGGTGCGCGCGCTCGCGGTCGCGGGCCCACAACGGCTTGCGAGTTGGCCGGAGATCCCGACCATGCGCGAGCTCGGCTTTCCCGACTTCGATCACCGCGGCTTCGTGGGCCTCGCGGCGCCCGGCAAGACGCCGGCGCCCATCATCGCCTTCCTCAACAAGCATCTCAACGACGCCATCAACGCACCGGCGTTCCGCCAACGCATGGAGCCGCTCGGCATGACCATCCCAGCCGACAACACGCCGGAGAAGTTCGCCGAGCTCATGCGCAATGAGCGCGCCCGTCAGGCAGAGCTCGCCAAGCTCTCGGGCCATTCGCCGCTCGAGCCCAAGCGCTGAGCGCGCCGGATGTCTGCGGCTTCTACGATCTAGGTTAACATTGCGCGACAACAGGGAGAGAAGCGATGGCCAAGATCACCAGGATCAATCCCGAGGGAATTTCGAAACCATTTTCAAACTATTCCCACGTGGTGACCGCCGAGGGTGCTCAGAAGCTCGTCTTCTGTGCCGGCCAAGTCGCGGCCGACGTCGATGGCACGGTGCTGCCGCCCGACGATTTTGACGCCCAGGCCAAGATGGTGATGGCTAACCTCACCACCGCGCTCGCCGCCGGCGGGGCCAAGCTCTCCGATGTCACCAAGATCACGATCTATATCTGCAACCCGCACGATGTCCCGAAGGCGCGCCGTCTGTTGCAGACCTATTTTGCCGGCCACCCGCCCGGCAGCACGCTGTGCATCCTGCGCGGGCTGGCCAACCCGAATTTTCTGCTGGAAATCGAGGCGATTGCCGCAGTGTGACCTCTTACCAGGGGACGCCTGGGGCGAGTGTCTCATTCCGGCCAGTGTCATTCCACAGTATCGCCCTACTACCTCCCTTGTTGGTCCAAAGTTGGGGTCACTAATTGCGCCACGGGATACAGCTAAGGGGGAGTTCGGGGATGTATCTCTTGGCCGCTTTCAGAGCTATCACAGCCGTCTTCATGCACCGCCGCTATCGGCCTGAGCTGCACTATATGCGCGGCCCGGGACCGAAGTGGTTCGAGCGCCACAACAAGTAGCCTGTGCCAGCAAGCTGCGGACGGGCCGAGATCGTGTCGTTCTGACCCAACGATGCGGTCGCGGTGGGGTGGTGAGTTAACTCCAAAATAATCTTGCTCGCAGACCATCACGGCCGCGGTGCCTGGGGGGCAACCGGGCTTGCTTCGGTGAGGGTCTATCCGCGGCTCGGGGCGATCGTTTCCGACAACGGTGCAGGGGCATAATGCGAACACCTTTCGCCGCGCGTGCGGCTGACCGGGTTTCTCACGCCGCCATCACGACGGCGGGGGTGCTGTGCGGAGTACTGGTGTTCGTCGTGGCGATCCCGCTCGCGCTATCGAACCCGTTTCCGGCGCCTAGTGAGGGCGAGTGGTCCGTTCACCGGTCCTCGTTCCAGCTTGCATCGTTGACACCAGTGTCGATCGAGATCGAATCCGACGCGTTGCTCGAGCCGGTGCCGACGACCGTGGTGCAGGAAGCAACCTTGTGGGATTTCGTCGCATTGCCCCTCCACAACGCATCGCTCGGGTTCACGCCGCCCGAGGTTACAGGCTCCGAGCCGGCCGCCAGCGTAAGCGAGCCGCCGCGCCCACCGCGCCGCGCCGTCTCGATCATGGAGGAAGTCGACAACTACCTCTGGGAAGTCTATCGCCGCGCGCCCACCAAGCGCGACTCGACCGGCGACTTCACCTGGAAGGATCCGGCCGCAGCCAAGCGCCTTGGCATGTCGATGCCCACCTACGTCATCGGCGGCATGGACCCTGACTTCCGCGAGCAACTCTATCATGCCGGACGGGCGATGGACGCCGCCGGCATCCGATGGTCGATGCTCAGCGCGTTCCGCGACGACTATCGGCAAAGTCTGGCGTCGGGCTTCAAGGCCGGCGCCAGCAACTCGCTGCACGGCGGCAAAGCCCGCACCGGCGGCTACGGTCACGGCCAGGCCATCGATATCACCACCGAGGACGGCCACCGCGACGAGGTTGTCTGGCGATGGATCGATGCCCACGGCGCCAAGTATGGCCTTTCCCGCCCCATGCCCGGAGCCGATCCCGCCCATATCCAGCCGCGCGCCAATTGGCACAAGATCGCAATCGCATTGCGCCAGGATCGCGCCGGCAACGTCGCGCAGGCCCAGCTGGCCGCAGCCAAGACCAAGGTGGTCAAGGCGGGCTGGTGATGGCTCGGGCAGCGCCTCCGGCGCGCGCTCTCTTGCATTGCCGCTGAGCTGTTTGCAGCCGCGCCGTTGCAGGCGCTACGCGCTCTGCAGAAACCGTTTGCATGAACTTTCCGGAAGGCTCATTTTGCCAAGCCGCCCTTGGCGATTGTGTTTGTCCTACAGGGAGTCGTCGTGTCTCGCCGTTCTATTCGATTGCGCGCGCTGTGGCTGAGCCTTTGCGCGATCCTGCTCCTTGCCGATGCGCCCCCGGCTGTGGCCGGCAAGATCAAGATGGTCTTCCCTGGACCGGTCACCACGTTCTCGCTGCCCTATCTTGTGGCGCAGAAACAGGGATGGCTGGAGGATCTCGCGGTCGAGGACGTCCACGTCACCGGTGATGCCAATGCCATGCGCGTGCTGCTCTCTGGCAACGCCGACATCGCGCTCATCGGCACGCTCAACGTGCTGGCGTCGCTCCACGCCGGCGCGAACATTCGCGCCGTCAATTCCTGGCAGCCGATCGGCGATTACAGCCTCGTGCTTGCGACCGGGAAGGGGAGCAAGCTCGCCGATCTCGCCGGCAAGACCTTTGCCTCGTCGGGACCAGGTGGGCTGCCGGACCAGCTCCCGCGCCTGATCATGCGCAAGCACGGGATCGACGAGTCGACCGCGCGCTTCGTCCAGATCGGCGGTCACGCCGCGCGCCTGCAGGCCGTGATCGGCGGCCGCGCCGATGCTACGTTGGTCAACACCGTCACCGCGCTCAAGGGCGTGCAGGACGGCAAGGTCGCCGTATTGACGAAGCTGTCGGCGGAATTCCCCGGCCTCGGGTACGTGTGGAACGTGGTGCGCACCGAATCGCTCGACAAGCCGGAGCTCGCCGCCGCTTTCCAGGCCATGACCGACATCGGCATCCGCGGCTCGCGCTACGTGATGGAGCACCCCGACGAGTCGGCCGCGATCCTGCACGCGCGGCTCCCCGATCTCGATCTCGAATTTCTCAAGGCTGTCGTGCGCGATCTCAACAGCGAGAAGCTCTGGGGCGTGAACGGCGGGCTCGATCCCGCCGTCGAGGAATTCACCGCCGACCTCAACATGAAGCTCGGCAACCTGCCGGTCGCGCCGCCGGCCAAGGATGTGCTCGAGCCGCGCTTCGTCGACAGCGCGCTCAAGAAGCTCGGCGCTTACCAGAAGCAGTAAACCGGCGATGACGAACCCGCCGCCGGCGTCCGACGGCATGGTCGTCTACGACAACGTCAGCAAATTCTTCCCCGTGCGCATTCGGCCCGGTCAGAAGGATCGTCCGGAGCTGATGGTGGCGCTCGATCGCATCAATGCGACGGTGCGCAAAGGCGAGCTCATCACCCTGCTGGGACCGAGCGGCTGCGGCAAGACCACATTGCTGCGGCTCACCGCCGGGCTCCTCGCGGCTGATGAAGGCGCCATCACCATTGCGGGCGCGCCGGTTGCGGCGCCGCGCAAGGACGCCTGCATGGTATTCCAGAATTTCGGCCTGCTGCCGTGGCGCACCGTGCTCGGCAACGTTGAGTTTCCGCTCGAGATCGACGGGGTGGGCGTGGCCGAGCGCCGCGATCTCGCGCGCCATTTCATCGCGTTGGTGGGCCTTGCCGCCTTTGCCGAGCACTTCCCCCACGAATTATCCGGCGGCATGCAGCAGCGGGTCGGCATCGCGCGTGCCTTGATGCGCAAGCCCATTCTGATCTTCATGGACGAGCCGTTCGGCGCGCTAGATGCCCAAACCCGCGAGCAGCTGCAGGAGGATTTTCTTCAGATCTGGTCGCGCACCGGCGCGACGGTGATCTTCGTCACCCACAGCATTGACGAGGCGCTGTTCCTGTCCGACCGCATTTTCGTGTTCGCCACCGCGCCTGGGCGTATCAGTACCATCGTCGCATCGCCGGTCGCCGGCGAGCGACTGGGCGGCGACGTCCGCGCCCATCCCGACTTCGGCAAATACCGCGCCGAATTGCGCGAGATGCTCAGGAGTACTCCATGACCCCGACCCAGGACATGCCGCGCAAGTCGGTCCCGGCCCGGCAGCCGACATTGTTGGCACGATTGCGCGAAATGCTGTTGAGCCCCAACGCCATCCGCACGGCGTCGGTCGTGGTGTTCTTCATCATTTGGGAATATTACGGCCGCCGCATGGATCCGATCTTCATGGCCCCGCCGAGCGCGATCTTCGTGGCCGCGCTGCAGCTGATCCGGAGCGGCGCGCTCGAGAAGGCGCTCATCCAGACCTTGTGGCCGTTCTCGGTCGGAATGGCGCTCACCGTGGTGGTCGGCATCGCGCTCGGCATCGTCATGGCGCAGTGGCGCACGCTGGAATACATCCTCGACCCCTTCATCAACGCTCTCTACGCTATTCCGCGCATTGCGCTCATCCCGCTCATCATCCTGTGGGCGGGGCTGGAATTCGTCGGCAAGGTCACCATCCTGGTCTCGGTCGCCATCTTTCCCATCACCGTGAACACCTATTCCGGCATCCGCGACGTGCGCGGCTCGATGCTGGAGATCGGCCGCGCCTATGGCGCGACCGAATGGCAGATCTTCTGGAAGATCGTTCTGCCGGCGGCAATTCCCTTCGTCATGGCGGGTGTCCGGCTGGCGGTCGGGCTCGCGATCATCGGCATCATCGTCGCCGAATTCTTCACCGCCATCAGCGGGCTAGGCGGCATGATCGTCGAATATGCCAATGTGTTCGCCACCGCGAAGCTGTTCGTGCCGATCATCGTGATCGCGATCGTCGGCGTCGTGCTCACCGAGCTGGTGATGTGGCTGGAGCGGCGTATGTCGCGCTGGCGCCAGCTCGAGCGCGAGCGGTTTTGATCACGGCCATCCCCGTTATTGTCGGCTCTGCGCCAGCAGCGCAAACAGCCGCGCCGGGGTCACCGGATATTCGCCGATGCGCACGCCGAATGGCGTCAGCGCATCCTCGATTGCCGCGATGATGGCGCCCGCTGCCGGTACGCAGCCGGATTCGCCGACGCCCTTCACGCCCAGCGGATTGAGCGGGGAGGGAAACTCGGCGAGCTTCACCTCGATCCGCGGCACCTCGGTTGCGCCCGGCATGACGTAATCGGCGAAGGTGGTGGTGACGGGCTGCGCCTGATCGTCATAGCCCATCCACTCGAACAGCGCGTTGCCGATGCCGTGAGCGGCGCCGCCGGTGAGCTGTCCCTCCACGATCGGCGGATTGATGATGCGACCGGAATCGTTGACGATGATATAGCGCAGAATGCGGATGCCGCAGGTCTCGATATCCACCTCGAGCTCGACCGCGTGGCACCCCCCGCCATAGGTCAGCGCGCTCGGCAGAAAGCTCTGCATGCTTTCCAGCCCGGGATCGAACTTGCCGGGCATGGCATAGCCGGGCACCCCTGACACCGCTTCGGCGACCTCGCGCAAAGTGAGCCCACTGCCCGGCGCACCGGCGATCTCGATGCGCCCGTTACGCAGCTCCAGGTCGCTGACGCTCACCTCCAACAGATGGGCCGCGACCTTGAGCGCCTTCTCGCGCACCGCGGCGGCGGCGAGGTGGACCGCGGAGCCCGCCGTCACCGTCTGCCGGCTCGCGAAGCCGCCCTGGCCGTAGGGAATGACGGCGGTATCGCCGGCGGCCACGGTGACCTCGGCGGGCGCAACGCCGAACTGCTCGGCGCAGATTTGCGCGAGGGCGGTCTTGATGCCTTGCCCCATGGGCATGGCGCCGGTGTAGACGGAAATGCGCCCCGAGCGGCCGATGCGCACGATGCCGGACTCGAATGGGCCTCGCCCGGTGCCTTTCACGCCGTTGCCGACGCCGAGACCGAGATAGCGGCCCTCCTGTCGCGCTTGGCGCTGGCGCGCCGAGAAGCCGGCGAAATCGATGGCGTCGAGCGCCATGCGCTGGCAGGCGGGAAAGTCGCCGCTGTCAAGCGCGACCGGCGAGCCGGCGCGCGTCTTGAGCGGGGACACGTACGGCATCTTCTCCGCCGGCACCAGGTTGCGCCGCCGGACCTCGGCGCGCGCGAGGCCGAGCTCGTCGGCGATGCGGTCGAGCAGGCGCTCCATGGCGAAGGCTCCTTCCGGATAGCCGGCGCCGCGCACTGGCATGGTGGCGACCTTGTTGGTCTCGGCCACCCGCACGTCGAGCTCATAGGCCGGGAGCAGGTAAGGGCCGGGCAGTGCGGTCGAGGCGTTATACGGCAGGTTGATGCCCTGCGGCGTGTAGGCCCCCTGCTCGTGGATCATCGCGCCGCGCACGCCGAGCAGGCGGCCGTCGTTATCGAACGCCGCTTCGAGGTCCCAATACTGGTCGCGCTCCTGGATGGCGGCGAGAAAATGCTCGCGCCGGTCCTCGACCCATTTGATCGGCCGCCGCAACAGCAGGCAACCCGCCGCCAAGGTCGCCTCTTCCGGATACATCACGAACTTGGCGCCGAAGCCGCCGCCGACGTCGGGCGCCACCACGCGCAGCTGATTTTCGTCGAGCCGCAGCAGCGCCATCAGGAAGGCGCGCACCTCGTGCGCGAGCTGCGTCGACGACCACAAGGTGAGCCGGTCCTCGTTGGTGTCATAGACCGCGAGCGCGCCGCGGCCCTCTAGCGAATGCGCGCCGCCGCGATGCTGCTTGAGGTTGATGCTCACGCGGCGGGGAGCGCGCGCGAAGGCGCCGGCGACGTCGCCATACGACTGCTTGAACTCGACCAGAAGATTGCTGGCGCGTACGCGATGGGCGCGCGGCGCCTCGGGGGCGAGCGCCTGCCGGCAGTCGGAGACCGCCGGCAGCGGCTCGTAATCGACCGCAACCAGCGCGGCCGCGTCCTCGGCGAGATAGCGCGATTTTGCAATCACCACCGCCACCGCTTCGCCGACGAAGGAAACTTCATCCTTCGCGAGCACAAGCGGGGTAACATCGGCCGGGAGCTGCGCGGTGCGAAACTGCAGCGGCAGCCGCTCGTGGGTGAGCAGCGGCCTAAGATCGGCGAGGGTGAGCACCGCATGCACGTCCGGGCATTGGCGCGCCGCACGCGTGTCGATGCCGCGGATTGCGGCATGGGCGTGCGGGCTGCGCACGAAGGCCGCTTCGAGCATGTCGGGAACGCGCAGATCGGCCACGAAGCGACCGGTGCCCGTGAGCAGCGGTAGGTCTTCCAGCCGCTTGATTGGCTGCCCGATGTATTTGGTCTCTGTCACGCGATGCTCAGGACTGCAGCCACTGCTCGAAGCGCCGCTGGACGCGCGCGTTGTTGTCCGCCCACCATTTGTAATTGGCGACGTGGGCGACCTTCTCGTTGTCCGGATGCGAGGGCATCAGTTTCGCCAGCGTGGGGTCGAGCAGCTCGAAGGCCTTGGGATTCTGCGGCGCGTAGTAGAGCAGCCGCGCGAACACCGCCTGATATTCGGGCCGTCCGATGACGTCGAGCGCTTTCATGCCACCTTTGGGATTGGGTGAACCGGCAGGAACGATCCAGCCTTCGGCGTGGCCGGCATAGATGGCCTCGTTCCAGACCATCTCGTACGGCGCCTTGTGATCGAGGATGGACTGGGTGGCGCGCCCGTTGGTCATGTAGATGAGATCGACCTCCTCCTGCTCCATGAGCTGTTGCGCCAGCGAGTTGTCGGACCACCACGTCTTGATGTGCGGCTTGATGCGATCGAGGCTGCGAAACACGCGCTCGACGTCGAGCGGGTAGAAAGCATCGTCCTTGATGCCGTCGGCCTTGGCGGCCGCTTCCATGGTCCAGAATGCGTCGCGTCGCAACGCGCGCCGGCCGGGGAATTTCTCCACGTTCCAAAAGTCGGCCCAGGAATTCGGGCGTTGCTCGCCCGGCCATTTCTTTTTGCTGTAGCAGATATTCATGGATTGGCTGGAGCAGCCGATGACGTTGTCGTGGTGCAGTTGCTGGGGGTCGAGCGCCGATTTGTCGACCACGCTCCAGTCGATCGGGCTGATCATGTTGAGGCGCGCGGCGATATAGACGTCCATGCCGCTGAGTCCCGCGATGTCGATCTGCTGCGCCTTGGCCTCGTGCATGGCGCGCAGCTTCGCGAAGGTGTAGGGCTCCTGGTATTGCACCGGAATGCCGGTCTTCTTGGTGAAGGGATCGAAGAACGCGGCAGCGATCGCCTGCTTCCAGGCGCCGCCATAGCTGAAATAGGTGACCGGCGGCTCGGCGGCTTGTGCGGTATCCGGCCCGATGGCGACGAATGGCGCGAGCAGCGCCGACCCGGCCGCGGCCTTGGCGAGCGCGCGCAGAAAATCACGCCGGCCGAGGTCGCGCGTCTGCAGCAACACCTCCCGCAGTCGCGCGCAAGCGTGGTCGACGTCGCCGGCTTCGTTCGGAGGCTCAAACATATGCGTTCTCCGTAGTTATCGGCCTCATGCTGAGGAGCGCGCAAGCACGGTGCCTGCCCAGAACGCAGTCATGCGAGTCCGGAGTTTGTTGAACGCCTCCGACACGCGCGCTCCTCTGGATGAGGGCGGATCACTGCCCCGCCTTCTTCTGTCGCCCCTTGGCGGAGCGCGGACCCATGGGCTCGGGTTGGAACGGTCCGTCGCGCATCTCGAGATAGGCCTTGAGCCCATGCTCGCGTTGGGTCGCGTGCAACTTCTCCCGGACCTCATTGTGCGACGAATGTGCGAGCGCACCCAGAGCGCCTTCGAGCAGCAGCCCGGAATAAAGCCCTGCCGCCTGGATGCCCATCATGCTAATGGCCTTGTTGAGCCGCACCGATGGCTCCGGCACCAGCGCAATGCGCTTGGCGAGCGCACGGGCCGTCGGCATGAGCTGATCGTGCGGCACCACCTCGTTCACCATGCCGATGCGCAGCGCCTCCTGGGCGTCGAAATGGTCGCCGGTGAGGGCCCAGCGGTTGGCGGCCTTCCACCCGCACAGGGCGCCGAACATGAACGTCGTGTTCGAGATGTGGCGCACCTCAGGTTGGGCGAACACCGCCTGGTCTGACGCAATAGTGATGTCGGCGGCGAGCTGGTACCAGAAGCCGCCGCCCATGGCCCAGCCGTTGACCGCCGCGATGATCGGCTTGCCCAGGCGCCACATATGGGTCCAGTACGCCACCCGCTCGGCGTCGTTGCGCTGCCAGTACTCGATGAACTCGGCGTGGGATTTGCCTGTCGGATCGGAATGCCGAGTGCCGGACTTTCCGATCTGGCCCTGGTCGTAGCCGGAACAGAAGGCGCGGCCGGCGCCGGTGAGGATGATCACGCGCACGGCGCGGTCGGCGTCGGCCCTGTCGAAGGTGCGATGCAGCTCGGTCTCGAGGTCGTGGGTGAGCGCGTTCATGCGCTCGGGTCGGTTGAGCGTGATGGTGGCGATGCCCTCGTCGACGTCGTAGAGGATCTCGTTGCTCGCTGCTTGGCTTGTCGCTTGGCTCGTTTCTTGGGTCATTCCTCGTCCTTTCGTTCTATATCGTACGCCGTTTCGCCAACGACTGTGTCGCCGCCGCGCTCGCGAAGGTGAATATCGCAAGTCCGATGAGGATGGCAGAGGCCGCCGCGATGGTCGGATCGGTGGTCGCCTGCACGCCCGACCAGATCTTGACCGCCACCGGCTTGCCGACGCCGCCGAGCACGAAAGTTGCAACCAGCAATTCGTGCGCGGAATGGACGAAGGCGAAGATAGCGCCGATGACGATCCCGGGCGAGATGATGGGCAGGGTGATGCGCAGCACGGCCCACAACGGATGGGCGCCGTGGATCACCGCCGCGCGCTCGAGATTGATGTCGGCGCTGCGCAGGCTCGCGGCGGTGTTGATGACCACGAACGGCATGCCGCTCACGGCGTGGGCGCAGGCGAGCCCGGCGACCGTATTGACCAATCCGAGCGGGACGAAGAACAGATAGGTCGACACCGCCGTGACGATCGGCGGCGTCACTAGCGCGCACAAGATCAGCGCGTTCAGCAGCGCCTTCGCGGGAATGACGTGGCGCACCAGCGCGAAGGCGGCGGGAACGCCGAGCAGCGACGCGAGCATGGCCGACAGGCTGCCGACCTTGAGCGTTACCCAGAGCGCGCTCACCCATTCCGGATCGCGGGCGATGCTCTCGTACCAGCGCAGCGAGAAACCCGGCGGCGGAAATACCAGGAAATTGCCGGAGCTGAACGAGATCGCCACCACCACGATCACGGGAAAGATGAGATAGCCGAGGATGGCCAGGACGGCGGCGCCGAGCGCGACCCTGCCCGCGGTCGCGCTCATTTCTCCGCGCCTCCCCACAGCCGGTCGAGGCTGAAGTAGTGATTGTAGACCGCGGCGATCGAGGTGGTGATGAGCAGCAGCACCGCTCCCGCGGCGCTCGCTTGCGGCCAGTCCAGGAGCTGGTTGGCCTCGACCATGATGGTCTGCGCGATCATGGTCTCGCGCGGGCTTCCGAGCAGCGCCGGTGTCACATAGAAGCCGAGCGCGAGCACGAAGACGAGAAGGCCCGCGCCATAGACGCCCGGCAGGCTCAGCGGAAAGAACACGGTGCGGAACGCCTGCCATTCGTTGGCGCCGTGGATTTTCGCCGCTGCCATGAGCGTGCGATCGATGCGCAGCATGGCGCCGAACAGGGTGACCGTGGTCAGCGGCAGCAGGATCTGCACCATGGCGAGCAGCACGCTGAGGGGCGTGTAGAGCAGTTGCAGCGGGGCGCTCAGGATCCCGAGCCCGATGAGCCCCTTGTTCACGAGCCCATTGTCGCCCAGGAGGATCAACCAGGAGAAGCTGCGCACGATGATGTCGACCCAATAGGGGATCAGAACGAAGACCAGGATCAGCCCGCGAAGCTTGCCGCCGCTGATGGTGAGCGCATAGGCGAGCGGATAGCCCAGCAGCAGCGCAAAGACCGTCGTGATGGCCGCGGTCTTCACGGTGGTGAGCATCACTTTGGTGTAGAGCGGAGAGGTGAACAGGACGGCGTAGGCTTCGAGCGAGAAGCCTTCGCTGGCGAGGCTGCGCCAGCACATCAATGCGAGCGGGAGCAGGAAGAAGAACGCGATCCAGATGAGACACGGGAGCAACAGCAGGGTGGGCGTCAGCCAGGCGCCCGAAGCTGACAGCGGGCGCGACAATACCGTGGCGGTCGGCTCGGCCACGGCGGTCATCGCGAGTCTCCGTCACCGCCATCGCCACCATCACAGCGCTGCGCCGGCGGCAGAACCTTGGCCGCGCCGGCGTTCCACGTCAGCAAAACCGGCTGACCCCGCTCCATCCCGGCGCCGCGTTCGCGGGCGACCTTGACCTTCAACACCTCGTCGCCCAGCGCCACATCGAGCTTGAATGCATCGCCGTGATAGCTGATGTCCTTGATGATGCCCTTCAGCACCTCCTGTCCGTCCCGACATTCCGTGCTCGTGGCGACCGACATGTCCTCCGGGCGGATCAGGGCCACGACCCGGCTTCCCGCAGGCGCCGCGAACGTGCCGCGCCGAGCGCGAATGGTTGCGCCGGTCGCGAGCTCCACCACACATTGGTCGCCGGATGCGCGGACGATTCTCGCCGCCAGCAGGTTCGAATCGCCGAGGAAATCGGCAACGAACAGATCGGCGGGGGACTCGTAGAGCGTGCGCGGCGTGCCGACCTGGGCGACGCGGGCCTGATGCATCACCACCACGAGATCGGACATGGTCAGCGCCTCGGTCTGGTCGTGGGTCACGTAAACGACGGTGGTGCCGACGCTGCGGTGGATGCGCTTGATCTCGACCTGCATCTGCTCGCGTAGTTTCTTGTCGAGCGCCCCGAGGGGCTCGTCCATCAGAAGGAGGCGCGGATGCGAGACCAACGCCCGCGCCATCGCGACCCGCTGCTGCTGTCCGCCGGACAATTGCCGCGGATAGCGGGTGCCGAGATGGCCGAGCTGCACCAAGGCGAGCATCTCGTCGATGCGCCGGCGAGCATCCGCGCGCGACAGGCGTGTGCGCATCCGCAAGGGAAAGCCCACGTTCTCGGCCACCGTCATGTGCGGAAATAGCGAATAGGACTGAAACACCATGCCGATGTTGCGCTTGTGTGGCGCCACGTCGGCGATCGAGCGCTGGTCCAGCAGGATGTCGCCGGCATCGGGGGTGAGGAAGCCGGCAATCAGGTTGAGCGTGGTGGTCTTGCCCGAGCCGCTGGGCCCGAGCAGCGACACGAAGGCGCCGGCGGGAACATCGAGCGACACCTCGTCGACGGCCTTGGTCCCGGCGAAAGCCTTGCTGAGCCGACGCAGCCCGAGCTGGGCTCCGCTTGCCTTTGCGGCGGCGGCCAATTCAGTCATAGGCAGGGGGCTCGTTGACGATCAGACATTGCTGCCCGGCGTGGTGCGGCCGACGATGATTGTGTGGGCCATGGAAAAAATCAATTGGCGGCGGCTCGGCATCTCTCGGGGCAGGACAGTGATGCGCGGCGTCTCGCGACGCGCGTCGCCGATCCTGCTACAAGCGCGGGCACGGGCGGATAGGGTGAAGACATGTCGGTTCTACTGGAGAAGCGTGCGAGCGGCGTCGCGGTGGTTACGCTCAACCGCCCGCAAGTGCTCAACGCCCTCGATGTCCCGGCCAAGGAAAGGCTAGCCTCGATCTGGCGGGAGATCGCCGACGACGCGGCGGTCCGCGTCGCCGTGCTCACCGGCGCCGGGCCAAAGGCGTTCTGCGCCGGCTCGGACATCAAGGAGATCAACCGTACCGGGCGCATGGTCACCACCGACACGCTGTTGGACGCCATTCCCGGCGTCGGCGTTCCCCTGTTCAAGCCGGTGATTGCCGCGCTGCACGGCTATTGCATCGGCATGGGCATGACCTTGGCGCTCCACTGCGACCTGCGCCTTGCGGCAAAGGACACGGTCCTGGGCTACCCGGAAGTGCGGCACGGAATGATCTCGGCGGTGAGCGCGCTGCGCCTGCCGCAGGTCATCCCGAGCGCCCAGGCGCTCGAAATGCTGCTGCTCGCGCGCAACATCTCGGCCGACGAAGCCTTGCGTTGGGGTCTGCTCAACGCAGTGGTCGACGATGTCGTAGCCGAGGCGGAGCGCTGGGCCGCTACCATCGCCGGCTATTCGCCGGCGGCCGTGCAGGCCACCAAGCGGCTCGCCATGTTCTCGCGCCGTTTGTCGGAAGCCGAGCGCGGCGAGATCGAGGCCATGCGAGATCTGGTTGAAAGGCACGACGACTACAAGGAAGGCGCCGCCGCATTCTCAGGCCGTCGTGCATGATGAAGGCGGTGACATTTCGCGCCTTCGGCGGGCCAGAGGTGCTCGAACCGACCGAGGTCGCGCGCCCCGAGCCCGGCAGCGACGACGTGCTGGTGCGCATCCACGCCGCGGGCGTCTGCCACCACGACGTGCTCTCGCGCGGCGGTAAGATCCCGGGCGGCAAGCCCGGCCGCATCCTCGGCCACGAGATCGCCGGCGAGATCGTGGCCGTCGGCGCCAATATCGCTCCCACACGCATAGGCGAGCGGGTGGTGATCTATCAGCGCTTGTTCTGCGGCACCTGCCGCTATTGTCTCGCGGGCCGCCAGGACCTCTGCCGCAACAGCCGCGTGCTGGGCGAGCAGGGTGGGGGAGGCTACGCCGAGTTCGCCTGCGTGCCCGCGCGCAACGCCATCCCCATCCCCGATGGGCTCGACATGACGGCGGCTGCGCTCGCGGTCTGTCCGGTCGGCACCAGCGTGCGCGCGATCCTGGGTGTGGCCGTGCTCGAGCCCGGCCAAACCGTGCTGATCACCGGCGCCGGCGGCGGCCTCGGTCTGCATCAGATCCAGGTCGCAAGGAGCGTGCAGGCACGGGTGATCGCGGTCACGAGCTCCTCGGACAAGGCCGAGAGCGTGCGCGCGGCCGGCGCGCACGAGGTCATCGTCGCCCCCGACCTGAAATTCAGCGGCGAGGTCTGGCGATTGACCGGCAAGCAAGGGGCCGACGTGGTGCTGGAGAACGTCGTGACTGGAACCTTCGGCGAGAGCCTGCGCTCGTGCGCGCAGCACGCAAGCGTGGTCGTGCTCGGGAATATCGGTGCGCGGCCGGTCGAGCTCGAGCCCGGGCTGGTGATCGCGCGGCGGATTCGCATCGCCGGCTCCGGCAACGCCACGTTCAAGGACGTGCACATGGCGCTGCATCTCCTCGCCAGCGGCGCCGTCAAGCCGGTGATCGGCCGCGTGCTGCCGTTCCCGCGGGCGGCAGAGGCGCACGCGCTAATGGAAGGGCGCGCCGTGACGGGGCGCGTGGTGCTCGCAGGCTGGTGAGATGCACATTTCCGAAAAGTGGCGGGAGCTGGCGCTGCAGCACGGCGATCGTCCCGCCATCGTCGACGAGCATGGCACCTGGTCCTACCGGGCATTCCACGCCCGCATCACGCGCTTCGCCAATGCGCTCCACGCGCTTGGGCTGAGCCCTGGCGACCGCGTCGCGCTGCTCGTGCCCGACATTCGCGAATATCTCGAGGCCGATTACGCCGTCATGGCGGCGGGTCTCGTGCGTGTGCCACTCGATCCGCGCCTCACGCGCGCGGAATTGACGGCGCTGCTGCGCTACGCGGGCGCCACCGCGCTGGTCACCCATATTTCGTTTGCGTCGACGACGGACAAGCTGAGCGAGGATGTCGCCAGCCTTCGATACATTATTACCATCGGCGCTGGTGCTGGCCTCGATTACGAGGCGCTGCTGCAGCGCGCGTCCGACCAGCCGCTGTCGCCGCGCGATGGCGACGAGCTCGCAAGCCTGAATTTCAGCGGCGGCACGACCGGCGCGCGCAAGGCCGCCATGTTGCGCCACCGGAACCTGCTGGCAGTGGCCCACAACACCATCGCCGGCTTCGGCATCGAGGACGGCAGCGTCTTCCTCAACGTGCGTCCGCTCTGGCCGATTGCGCAGGTGATCCTGATGTCGCACCTGTTTGCCGGGGCGAGGGTGGCGCTGCGTCGGTTCGACCCGGAGGCGTTCGCGACCCTCGTGCATCAAACCGGCGCGATCCGCACCTCGCTGGTGCCGACCCAGCTGGTGCGCTGTCTCGATCACTTGCACGCCGGCGACGAGCGGTTCGCGCGGCTCGAGGCGATTTATGTGGGCGGCTCGCGCATTCCGCCCGCGGTGTTCGAGCGCGCGCTCGAGCTCATCGGGCCCAAGCTCGGCGTGCTCTATGGCCTCACTGAAGCGCCGGTGACATCCTATCTGCCGCCGCAGGCGCTCGCGCCGCCAGCGGCGCGCTCGCGGCTCATGCACTCCGTCGGCCGCGTGCTGGGCAACTACCAGGTGCGGATCGCCGGCTCGGATGGAGCCGCATCCGCCGGCTCGGATCGATCCGGCGAGGTATTGATCTGCGGCGATCACGTCACGGCCGGATATTGGCGGGACGACGCAGCGACCGTCGCGGCGCTGCGCGGGGGCTGGCTGCACACCGGCGACATCGGCGAGTTCGACGACGGCGGAAATCTCCACATCGTGGGCCGGCTCAAGGATGTGATCCGATCCGGCAGCAGCACCGTCATCCCGAAAGAGGTCGAGGATGTGATCGTGCTGCATCCCGCCGTCGCCGAAGTCGCGGTGCTCGGGCTGCCCGATCCGGAATGGGGCGAGGCGGTGACCGCCTTCGTGGTGATCAAGCCCGGAATGTCGGTCGCCGAGTGCGAGCTCGTGGAGCATTGCCGGACGCGCCTCGCCGGCTACAAGAAGCCGCGCGCGATCCGCTTCGTGGCGAGCCTCCCGCGCTCCCACTACGGCAAGGTGCTGCGCGCGCAGTTGATCGCGCAGGCGACGAAGTGATCCCCGCGCGCTCCGGTGCCCGCGGTGTGCCGGCAAACTATTCCAGGGTAAGTCCGAGCCGGGCGATCACCCGCTTCCAGGTCTCGCGCTCCTGCTCGAGCTCTTTCGCGAACTCGACGGGCGTATTCGCGACGGGCGTCAAATCCAGACTCTTGAGGCGCGCCCGGGTGGCGTCCTCGCGGAACGCGGCGGCGACGTTGTCTTGCACCTGCAGCATGACGTCCGGCGGGGTCCCTGTCGGCGCCACCATGCCGATCCAGCCATCCACGCGGTAGCCCGGGAAGCCCGACTCGGCGATCGTCGGTATGTCGGGCGAATTGGGCGCTCGCGCCGCGCCCGTGGTCGCGACAATCTTCAAGACGCCGCTCTGTGCCAGGGGAGCGATGATCGCCGCCGCGTCGATCAACATGTCGACGTGACCGCCGGCCGCCGCCGCGGCGGCTGCAGCGCCGCCGTTATAGGGAATTGTCTTGAAATCGAGATTGCCCTGCTGCTTGAGAAGCTCGGCGCCGAGATACTGAAAGCTGCCGATATTGGTGGTCGCAAGATTCAGCTTGCCGGGATTGGCCCGGATGTGGGCGACGAGCTCCTGAAATGTCTGGATGCCGAGCGAAGAACGCACCGCCAGCACGAAATCAAGATTGGTCAGTTTGGTGAGCGGGGTGAGGCCGCTCAGGATCGCCGCACTGGTCTTCGGATAGAGATACGGATTGCTCGCCATGATCGAGGAGCCCGCGACCAGCAAGGTGTAACCGTCCGCCGGCGCACGGCTGACCATCTCAACCGCGAGACTGCCGTTCGCGCCGACCTTGTTCTCGACGACGAACGTCTGATTGAGCCGCTGCCCCAAGCTGTTGGTGACAAGGCGCGCGACCACGTCGGGGGATGAGCCGGCCGCGTGGCTGACGATGACCTTGACGGGTTTGCTCGGATAGGTCTGCGCGACAGCCGGCAGCTCATGTGCCAGCAGGGCGGCAAAGCCAGCGGCGATCGCGATACGTTTGCAAGTCATCACCGAACCTCTCAAA
>JBKPUA010000141.1:0-4964 GCA_046735815.1 Pseudomonadota bacterium | reverse complement strand
GCAAGAGCGAAAACGAGCTCACGCTCGGCAAGAAACACTTCGGCGCCGGCAAATTCGCGGTCGCCGAGCGCCACTTCCGCCGCGCCCTTGAGGTCAATCCGCGCGATCTCGAAGCCTGGCTCGGGCTTGCGGCTTGCTACGATAACCTGCGCCGGTTCGAGCTCGCCGACCGCGCTTACGATCGAGCGGTGAAGATCGCCGGGCCGACGGCGGAGATCCTCAACAATCGCGGCTATTCCTATCTGCTGCGCGGCGACTACCGGCGCGCCCGCGAGATCCTGTCGGAGGCCCAGGGCAAGGATCCCGGCAACGCCTATATCAAGAACAACCTCGAGCTGCTCGAGGCCAGCGTCCGCAAGGACAAGGCCACCCAGTAGCCGCACCCGCGGCCCCCTGGACTTTGCCAGGACGACATGCCACGTGACGCCGTCTCAACGGCCACGGCACGTGCAGCATGTTTGAAAGCTTCCGAAGATTTCTGTCCGACGTCTCCGAGGGCGACAAGCATCCGGCGCATTTCGGTCATGACGACTATCGCCTCGCCGCGGCGGCGCTGCTTGTCCATGCCGCCGCCATCGACGGCGACATTTCCGCGCTCGAGCGCGACAAGCTGCATGCCGTCATCAAGCGGCAGTTCGGTCTCGACGAGGCCACGACCGACGAGCTGGTCGCCGAGGCGACCGCGGCGGAGCAAGAGTCGATCGACCTCTATCATTTCACCAGCCTGATCAACCGTTCGCTCGATGAGGATGGGCGGCGCCGCATGGTCGAAATGATGTGGGAGATCGTCTATGCCGATGGCCGCATCAGCGATTTCGAGAGCAATCTGATCTGGCGGGCGGCCGATCTGCTCGGCATTTCCTCGCGCGACCGCATCGAGCTCGGCGAGCGCGTGGCCAACCGGCGGAGGGCCGCGCAGACGTGACGCAGGAGAGGCGCCCCGTCACCCTGATCACCGGCGCCTCGGCCGGCATCGGGGTGGCGCTTGCGCGCGAATTCGCCGCTCACGGTCACGAGCTCGTCCTTATTGCGCGCCGCGAGCGGGAGATGCTGGCGTTGGCCGATACCATTGCGGCCAAAGGCGCGCTCCGGCCGACCGTCCTGCCAAGCGACGTCGCGCGTCCCGATGCGTCGCGCGAGATCAGACAAGAGCTGGAGCGGCGCGGTCTCGAGCCGGACATTGTCGTCAACAATGCAGGTTTCGGCCTCGTTGGAACTGCGGACAAGCTCGACCGCGCCGAACAGCTCGCCATGATCGATCTCAACGTGCGCGCGCTGACCGATTTCTCGCTCGCCTTCATCGATGCTCTCAAGCGCCGCCGTGGCGGCATCCTCAATGTAGCTTCGGTGGCCAGCTTCCTGCCCGGTCCGGGCATGGCGGTCTACCACGCCACCAAGGCCTATGTGCTTTCGTTCAGCGAGGCGCTGCATCAGGAGCTCAAGCCCGCCGGCGTACGAGTGACCGCGCTCTGTCCGGGCCCGGTGCCGACCGAGTTTCAGGCGCGCGCCGGAATGAGCAGCGAGATGTTTCCGCCGCTACTGACCCGCTCGGCCGAGCGGGTGGCGCGCGAAGGCTATCGTGGGCTCGAGGAGGGCCGCGCGGTGGTGGTTCCCGGCTCCGCCAACCGGGTGGTGACGGCGCTCATCCCGTTGGTGCCCCGCAGTGTGCTGTTCTGGGCCATGGGCGGCCGTCGCACAGCCCGCCGCTGACCAGCCCCGCCCTTCTGCCGGCTCGGCATCGGTTGCGGGCAAGCGCGAATCTTGCAAAGCTCCAGCGCGAGGTCATTGAAATTCTGCCCATTTTGCTCGACATCATCGCCCCATGCTTGCGCCGATTCTGATCGTCATGCACCAGGAGACGTCGAGTCCTGGGCGTGTCGGCCACGCTCTCGGCCAGCGGGGCTATCCGCTCGACATGCGGCGTCCCCGCTTCGGCGACCCGTTGCCCGCGACCATGGCCGATCATGCCGGCGCCATCTATTTCGGCGGCCCCATGAGCGCGAATGACAGCGACGATTTCGTTCGCCGCGAGATCGACTGGCTCGCCGTGCCGCTCAGGGAGAAGAAGCCGTTTCTCGGCATCTGCCTCGGCGCGCAGATGCTCGCGCATCATCTCGGCAGCCGGGTCTACAGGCATCCCGACGGCCATGCCGAGGTGGGTTATTACCCGATCCGCCCAACCGACATCGGCCGCGACGTTTGCGATCCCTGGCCCGAACAGGTCTACCAGTGGCATCGCGAGGGCTTCGATCTGCCGCTCGGGGCCGACTTGCTAGCGGAGGGCGATTCCTTCCCGGTGCAGGCGTTCCGCTATGGCACCTCCGCCTTCGCGCTGCAATTCCATCCCGACGTGACCCACGCCATGATGTGCCGGTGGACCACGCGTGGCCACGAGCGCATGCTGCTGCCGAACGCGAAGCCGCGGGCTGCGCATTTCGCCGACCGTGCGGTCTACGACCCCGCCGGCCGCGCTTGGCTCGCCGCGTTCCTCAACCATTGGCTGGGCCAATGCGAGCCGGCGCAGCAGCAGGATCGTGCGTCCGCCGGATAGAGCAGGGCTTCAAATCTTCTTCGCATGGAAGCCATCGACGTGGCGCAGCGCCGGAAAAGCGCGCATCCAGATCAGCACCACCGCGAGAATGCCGACCCCGCCGACCAGCACCGCTGGAATCGCGCCGAGCCACGCCGCCATGACGCCAGCGCGGAAGTCGCCGAGCTGATTGGAGGTGCCGGCGAACAGCGAACTCACCGCGTTGACACGGCCGCGCATTTCATCGGGCGTCTCGATCTGCACCAGCGTCATGCGGATCACCACGCTCACGGCGTCCGCTGCGCCCAGCACCGCGAGCGCCGCCATCGACAGCACGAAAGAGTTCGACAGTGCGAACACGATGGTGGCGACCCCAAAGCAGGCGACGGTGGCGAACATGATCCGGCCCACGCGGCGCGTGAGTGGGACGGTGGTCAGCACGGCGGTGATGGTCAACGCGCCAATGGCGGGCGCCGCGCGCAATAGCCCAAGCCCCTGCGAGCCGGTGTGGAAGACGTCGTCGGCAAAGATCGGCAGCAGCGCAGTGGTGCCGCCGAGCAGCACCGCGAACAGATCGAGCGAGATGACACCGAGCACGATCGGGTTGCGGCGTATGTAGGATATGCCGGCGAAAAATGCGGCGAGATTGATCGGCGTGCGGCTCGCGGCAAAGGGCTCGATGCGCATGAACGACAGCAGAATGACCGACCCGAGGTAGAGTGCGAAGCACGTCAGGTAGGGAACGGTCGCGCCGAAGGCGTAGAGAATGCCGCCGATGGCGGGCCCGGTGATGGTCGCGAGCTGGGTGGTGGAAGCCGAGGCGGCGACCGCGCGCGGAAACAGCAATCCCGACACGACGTTCGGCAGCAGCGTCTGCTGGGTCGGCGCCTCGAATGCCCGCCCGACGCCGAACACGAACACCGTCACCAGGATGAATTCCTTGCTCACCCATCCCGCCATCGACCCGGCGGCCAATGCCGCAGCGGCGAGGCCCTCGACCGCCTGGCAGATGCGCAACAGCCGGCGGCGATCGTAGCGGTCGGCAACCTGGCCCGCCACGAGCATGAACGCGGCTGCTGGCAGGAACTGGACAAGGCCGACCAGCCCCAGATCGAAGGCGCTGCCGGTGAGCGCATACATCTGCCAGGCCACCGCCACGCCCAGCATCTGGTAGCCCATGGAGGCGCAGGTCCGCGCGCTCCAATAGAGCACGAACGGGCGGTGGCGCAGGATCGATTCCGGCTCGGCCGCGGGCAGGTTCATCGGCGCGGACCAAGGTCCGGCAGCCCGCGAAGATGCGGCGTCAACCTGCGAAAAGCCTTGCGTTTTGGCGTGGTGGAGCCGAGGGGGGTCGAACCCCTGACCTCCTCATTGCGAACGAGGCGCTCTCCCAACTGAGCTACGGCCCCGCCAAAATGCCACCGCGAGCGCGGTGCGTGCGAAAGCGGGCATTTACGGCCGGGACTCATTAGAGTCAAGGATGCAGGGCGTTTGGCCGGCGGGCACGCTTGTTTGCCCGCCCGCCGCCCGCTACATGTTTCGCATCGGTCCCGTGAGCCAATCGGATCATGTACGCCCTCTTCCTCGTCATCGATCTCGTCCTGCAGCTCTACATCTGGATCCTGATCGCTGCGGCGATCTTTTCCTGGCTGATCGCATTCAGCGTGGTCAACGTCCGCAATCCCGCGGTCGGCATGATCGGCGATTTCCTTTACCGCATCACCGAGCCGGCGCTGCGACCGATCCGCAGATTGATGCCCAATCTCGGTGGCCTCGATATCTCGCCGGTGATCGTGATCCTGATCATCATTTTCCTTCGCTACTGCATCGCGCTCTACATCCTTCCCAACGTGTTCTGATGAGCGGCCGGGCGTGGTCGCCAACCCCGGATGGCGTCGTCGTCCTGGTGCGGTTGACGCCGCGCGGCGGACGCGACGCCATCGAGGGCGTCGAGCAGCTGGCGGACGGACGCAGCGTGCTCAAGGCGCGGGTGCGCGCAGCGGCGAGCGAGGGCGAGGCCAATGCGGCACTCATCAAGTTGCTGGCGAAGGCGCTCGGCGTCGCCGCGCGCGACGTGCGTCTGGCGGCGGGCGCAACGGCGCGAGTGAAGCGTGTCCAAGTGGCCGGCGCGGGCGCGACGCTCGCCGCCACGCTGGAGAAAATCGCTGCGATCGGGTAATGCCGTAGGTATCGAGCGACGCGGCCGGGCCACAACACGAGGGTCAATGACCGCAACCATCATCGACGGCAAAGGGATCGCGGCTGACCTGCGCGGCCGGGTGGCGGACGCCGCGCACCGCCTGGTGCGCGACCGCGGCATCACGCCGGGGCTCGCGGTGGTGCTTGTCGGCAACAACCCCGCGAGCGAGAGCTATGTCGGCAGCAAGATGAAAATGACCACCGGCAGCGGCATGCGCTCGTTCGATCACCGGCT
>JBKPUA010000140.1:0-3549 GCA_046735815.1 Pseudomonadota bacterium | reverse complement strand
CACGGCGGCCGATGGCCTCATTGACGTGCGCGTGACCGCGATCCGCTACGCGGCGCGGGACACCCACCTTTATGAATTCACGCGGCTCGACGGCAAGCCGCTGCCCCCGTACGAGCCCGGCGCCCACATCGACCTGCATCTTCCGAACGGGCTCATCCGACAATATTCCCTGATCGAGCCCGAGCCAGAGCCGTCGCGCTACACCATCGGCGTCAAGCGCGATCCGGCGAGCCGGGGCGGCTCGCGCTACGTGCATGACGAGCTGCGCGTCGGCAAGACGCTCAAGATCAGCGCCCCGCGCAACAATTTCCCGCTCGTGGAAGACGCCAGTCACGTCATTCTGTTCGCCGGCGGCATCGGCATCACCCCGATCTGGTGCATGGTGCAGCGGCTGGAAAAACTCGGCCGTTCCTGGACGCTCTACTACGCCTGTCGCTCCCGTTCCGACATGGCCTTCCTGCAGGCGCTCGAAGGCATGGCGCCGGCCCAGTTCCACTTCGACGACGAGAGCGCGGGGAGCTTCATCGACGTCACGGCGATCGTCGCCGAAGCGCCCAAGGATGCGCACCTCTATTGCTGTGGACCGACGCCGATGCTCAAGGCGTTCGAGAACGCCACCGCCAACTGGCCGCGCGAGCAGGTCCACGTCGAATATTTCACGCCCAAACAGGAGGCGGACAAGAAGGGCGGCTTTGTCGTCGAGCTCGCACGCTCCGGACAGGAATTCGTCATCCCCGAAGGCAAGAGTATCCTGCAGGTGCTGCTCGATGCCGGGGTGGACGTTGACTATTCCTGCGAGCTCGGCATCTGCGGCGCCTGCGAGCAGCGTGTCATCTCCGGCATTCCCGAGCACCGCGACGCCATCCTCACCGAGGAGGAGCAGGCTTCCAACACCAAGGTCATGATTTGCTGCGCGGGATGCAAGAGCGAGCGGCTGGTGCTGGATCTGTGAGTTCGACCGCAACCCGCATTGTCGTCCCCGCGAAAGCGGGATCCATACTGCCCTACTGAGATCTCTGGAATATGGATCCCCGCTTTCGCGGGGATGACATCCGAGGTTATGGCCCGTCCGATCACTCGCGGGCCAGCGCCAAGGTCAAGCCCCTACTGATTCAGCAGCGGAATGCTCTTGGCGTCGGACGGCTTCGGGATCGACTCCAGATAGGCGTGGATGTCGGCGAGGTCGTCGTTCGAAAGGATCGCCTCCATGTAGGGCGGCATCGCTCGATCGGTGGTGCGCACGAACGCCGTGAAGGCCTCAATCGGCAAGGGGTCTGGCGCGAGCTTCGGCCCGGTGACGCCGCCCTGCCCCACGAACCCGTGACACTGCCAGCAGCCGTGCTGGATGAAGGCCGCCTTGCCCTTCTCGGCCGAGGCCGCCAAAGCACCGCCGCAGCCGAGCACCAGGCCGGCGGCGAGCGCCGCCAGCCCACTCACACGAACAAAACGCATCGACGACCTCCCCTACCGCGGCTGCGTCCAGACATTGACCAGCGCCGGCTGGCCGGACTTCACCACGGCGACCGCCTGCTTGATCACGGGGCCGAGCTCGGCGGGGTCCTTGATCGGTCCCTTCGCCCACCAGCCCATCGATTCCGCGAGCTTGTGATACTCGATGTCGGGATTCTCGATGCTGGTGCCCACCGGCCCCATGTCGCCGCCCAGGTTCGCAACGCGGTTGCGGAAGTTGGACAGGCGCTGGACGTGCATGACCTCCTGGTGATAGCCGCGGTTGTTGTGCATGACCGCGAGCAGCGGGATCTTGTGGCGGGCGGCGGTCCACAGCACACCCGGCGCATACATCAGGTCGCCGTCGGATTGGATGCTGAGGGAGAAGCGGCCGAGGTCTCGGTTGGCGAGCGCGGCGCCGACCGATGCCGGCGCGCCATAGCCGACGCCGTAGCCGCCGGATGCGCCGAGCCAGTGGTAGTGCTTCTCCATCGGCCACAGCCGGTTGGGCCAATTGCTGACGTTGCCCGAGGATGACACCAGCGACCAATCGAGGTCCTTGATCTGCGCCCAGGTCTCCATGACAAGCCGCGCGGTGCTGATGGGAGACGCGTCCCAGGCGAGCGCCGCCTGCTGCTTGGTGCGCTCGCGCGCCTCGGCATACGCCTTCTTCGCAGCCTCACCGCGCTTGTCGATCGCGGCCTTGCGGTCGTTCGCAATGGCGGCCTTCACAGCTTCGATCAGCGCCGGCAAGGTTGCTTCGGCATCGGCCGCCATCGAGATGTCGACCGATTGGAAGCGCTGGAAGTCCTGGTAGTTCGCCTTGGTCAACAGCTCCGACGAATTGATGCTGATGAGCTTGGTCTCGGGCTTGATGCGGCTGGTGTTGACGCCGATGCCGTGCTCGCCATTGTCGATATAGGCGTTCACCGTGGCCCAGAAATCCGACAGCTCCAGGCCGATGATGACGTCAGCATTGCCGACTACCGTCGGCGGACGGCTGAGATAGTGGGTCTTCGGGAAGTTCATGCGGCCGCCCTGGTCGACCACCTGCGCCTGCAGGAGCTCGGCCAGTTGCACCAGCAGCCGGACACCATTCTCGCTGCGCGCCGCGCGGTCGACCACGATCACCGGATTCTGCGCATTGGCAAGGAGCCGCGCCGCTTCTTTCACGGCGCCGGAGTCGCCCTGCGGCGGCGAGGTGGGGACGTAGCGCGGAATGTAGAGCTTCTCGCCGTTGCCGCGGATCGGCTCCTGCTGCAGGCCGGCGTCGAGCGAGATCGCGACCGGCCCGTAGGGCGGGGTCATCGCGATCTTGTAGGCGCGCACGAACGACTGCGCGTAGTGCTGCAGGGAGACCGGCGTGTCGTCCCACTTGGTGAAGTCGCGCACCAGCGCGTTGATGTCCTGCGCGGAGTGGAAGGTCGGCACGCCCGGCGGACGATGGGCGGCGTCGAGATCGTTGCCGCCGACGACGATGACCGGCACGCGATCGCACCAAGCATTGTACACCGCCATCGCCGCGTGTTGCAGGCCGACCGTGCCGTGGCAGAGCGTCATCAGCGGCTTGCCGGCGATCTTGAAATAGCCGTGCGCCATGCCGACCGCGGATTCCTCGTGCGCGCAAGTGAGGAACTCCGGCATCTTGTTGCCGCCGTAGTTGATCAGCGACTCGTGGATGGCGCGGAAGCTCGAGGCGGGGTTCGACGGCAGGTATTTGATGTCGAGGGTCTTGATCACGTCGACCATGAAATCGGAACCGGGCACACCGCCGATCCGCGGCAATTCCTTCGGCGTTCCGGTCTCCGCCGCCGCGACTTGCATAGTGGGTGGCAGCGCCGAGGGACGGCGCACGGGAGCCGCATCGGTCGATGTCGCAGGCGTCGCGCCATTGGCGACCGGCGCCACCGTGGTCGCCGCACCTGCCACTGCAACGCCGGCCAGAAACTTGCGCCGGCTCACCTCAGGATGCGAATCTTTTCGGCTCATGGACTTCTCCCTCGATCGTCATGCGCTGCGGCCTCGGGCGAGCGAGGCGGCTTTGTCGAACTGATAAACTTATAAAGTGAATACTATCGCCGCCGCCGCAGCGTGGGAAGG
>JBKPUA010000139.1:0-5010 GCA_046735815.1 Pseudomonadota bacterium | reverse complement strand
GGAAACAGGATCACCAGCGCCACCATGATCAGCATGATGACGACCCAGGGGATCGAGCCCCAGAGTATCTCCTCGGTTTTGATCGAGGGTGGCGCGATCGAGCGCAGATAGAACAAGGCGAAGCCGAAGGGCGGGTGCATGAACGAGGTCTGCATGTTCACGCCGATGAGCACGCCGAACCAGATCAGGTCGATGCCCATCTTCTCTGCGACTGGCGCGAGCAGTGGAATGATGATGAAGGCGATCTCGAAATAGTCGAGGAAGAAGGCCAGGAAGAAGACGAACACATTTACGAATACGAGGAAGCCGATCACGCCGCCGGGCAGGTTCGAGAGCATCCCCTCGATCCAGAGGTCGCCGTCCACGCCGCGAAAGGTGAGGCTGAACACCGTCGAGCCGACCAGGATGAACATCACCATGGTCGTGAGCTTAAGGGTGGTGTCCATTCCTTCCTTGAGCAGCTTCCAAGTGAGGCGGCGGTGCAAGATAGCGAGCGCCAGCGCGCCGACGGCGCCCATGGCTCCGCCCTCGGTCGGCGTCGCAAGACCCACTAGAATGGTGCCCAGCACCATGAAGATGAGCACCAGGGAAGGCACCATCGAAACCATGCAGCGCAGGAACAAGACGCCGAGGCTCGCGGTGCGGACCTCCTTGGGAAGCGGCGGCACCTTGTCGGGCCAAATGATGCCGACGATGAAGATCCAGAGGCAGAACAGGCCGACCAGGATGAAGCTCGGAATGAACGCACCGGCATACATGTCGCCGACCGAGCGGCCCATGGCGTCGGCCAGCACCACCAGCACCAGCGACGGCGGAATGATCTGGGTGATAGTGCCAGAAGCGGCGATCACGCCGGTCGAAACCTTGGAATCGTAGCCGTAGCGCGTCATCACCGGCAGCGAGATCAGCCCCATGGCGATGACCGAGGCCGCCACGGTGCCGGTGACCGCGCCTAAGAGCGCGCCGACCAAAATGACCGAATAGGCAAGCCCGCCGCGGATCGGCCCGAACAACTGCCCCATGGTGTCGAGCAGATCCTCGGCCAGCCCGCAGCGCTCCAGGATGGCGCCCATGAAGGTGAAGAACGGAATCGACAGCAGCAGCTGGTTCGAGACGATGCCCAAGATGCGCTCGGGCAGCGCCTGCAGCAGCACGAAATCGAAGTAGCCGAGCTCGATCGCGAGAAAGCCGAAGCCCAGGCCGACCGCGGAGAGTGAAAAGGCGACCGGATAGCCGATGAGCAGGACAACGATGAGCCCCGCGAACATCAGCGGAGCCATCAGCTCGAACGATGGCGTCATTGCACCGGCCGCTCGTAGGCTTTACCCGGCTCGCGAATCCCGCGGGCGACGGCGGTCTTCTTGATGATCTCGGCCACGCCCTGCACGGCCAGTAGCGCGAAGCCGAGCGGGATCATGATCTTGATCGGCCAGCGCAGCAGGCCGCCGGCGTCGGAGGAGTGCTCCTGGATGCGGATCGAGTTCACGACCATGGGGATCGACAGCCAGGCGATGATGAGCGCCATCGGCATCAGGAACAGGATCGTGCCGGCGACATCCACCCAGGCCTGGGTCCGCGGCGACATCTTGCTGAAGAAAACGTCGACGCGGACATGCTCCTCGTGCTTGAGCGCATAGCCCGCGGCGAGCAGGAACATGGCGCCGAACATGTACCATTGGATCTCGAGCCAGGCGTTCGAGCTGTAGTGGATGGTGTAGCGCATCAGTGCGTTGCCCGCGCTGATCACGCTCGAGAACAGCACCAACCACTTGAGCGCCTGGCCCACCCGCTCGTCGAGCCGATCGACGGCGTCCGCGAACTTGAGAAGAGCACGCATGGACCCGGCGTTGCGCCTGCTGCGCCTACAGCTTCGTCGCGAAGAACTGATCCATGGCGGATTCGCTCAGCGCGAACCACTGCGCTTCCTCGGCGCGGAATTTCTTCCACTCGTCATAGATCTGCTTGAACTTGGCGTTTTTGGCGGCCTCTTCGTCGTAAAGCGAAGTCGCCGCCTTGTAGGAGCCTTGCATGATGTCGTCGGAAAATTTGTGCAGCTGAACGCCATTGTTCTTGAGCCGTACCAGCGCTAGGCGGTTCTTGGCGTCATACTCGGCGACCATGTCGAGGTTTGCTTCGCGCGCCGCGCTGATGATCGCCTCTTGATAGGCCTTCGGCAGCGACTCCCATTTCTGCAGGTTGACCATGACGTGGTACATCGAGCATGGCTCCCACCAGCCCGGATAGTAGTAGTGCTTGGCGATCTTGTAGAAGCCGAGCTTCTCGTCGTCGTAGGGACCGACCCACTCGGTCGCATCGATCGCGCCGCGCTCCAGGGCCGGATAGATGTCGCCGCCGGGCAATGCCTGCGGCACCGCGCCGATCCGCGCCATCACCTGACCGCCGAGGCCGGGGATACGCATCTTCAGGCCCTTGAAATCGGCGAGCGTATTCACTTCGTTGCGGAACCAGCCGCCCATCTGCGCGCCGGTATTGCCGGCCGGAAAGCCGATGACCCCATAGTCCTTGAAGAATGCGTTCAAGGTGTCGAGGCCGCCGCCGTGATACATCCAGGCGTTCTGCTGGCGCGTGGTGAGGCCGAACGGCAGGGCCGTGCCAAAGCCCATGGTGAAGTCCTTGCCGACGTAATAGTACGTCGCCGTGTGGCAGAGCTCGACCGTGCCTTGTTGAACGGCATCGAGTGCCTGAAAAGCGGGCACCAGATCGCCGGCCGCGAATACGCGAATGGTGAACTTGCCGTCGGTGAGCTTGTTCACGCGCTCGGCGAAAAACTCGCCGCCGCCGTAAATCGTCTCCAGGCTCTTGGGGAAGCTGGAGGTCAGGCGCCAGCGGATCGAGGGTTGGGTCTGGGCGATCGCTGGCGCGGCGAGGGTGGTCCCCGCGCCCAATGCGAGCCCGGCCGTAAGAACGTCCCGACGCTTCATCAGGACCGCTTTGCCTTTGGTTTCGGCTTCAGCGCCCGCCCTGGCAGATTTGCGATGTGGCATTGAACCCCTCCGTTTTGGTTGCAGTCCCAGCCTTGGGCTCGCGCAGCAAACCACATGCCAGGCATAGTTGGGTAGTCGCCAGGCTAAACCCTTGTAGGCGGCACTGAATTCCGCGGCGGCAGGGATATTTTCGCGCCCTTACCGCGCCGCCTTTTCGGGGAACGGCAAGGGCTCGCCTTCGGGCGGGGACATGCGGAAGACGTTGAGGATCATGGATATCAAGACGTAGTAGCCGAGGATGCCGACCAGCTCGATGGTGGCGGCGTCGCCGAGGATGGCGTTCACGCGCTTGAAGTTCTTGTCGCTCACGCGGCGTGTCTTGTAGAGCTCCTGGATGAAATCGTAGATCGCGCGCTCGTCCTTCGGGGCCGATGTCGGCATGCGTCCCCGGTACAGGTCGCGGATCGTCTCCTTGCTGACGCCGGCGCGCTCGGCCATTGGCACGTGCGCGAACCATTCGTATTGCGCCTGCCACAGCTTGGCGGTGGCCAGGATCGCGAATTCGGAGAGCCGCGGCGGCACGGCGGTCTTGAAGCGGCAGTAGCCGCCGAGCTGCTGCGCCAGCTCGCCGAAGGCCGGCGCGTGCAGGAACACCGCGAACGGTCCGCGGATGGTCGTGCCCGCGCCGCGCGGCCCGGAACGGATCGAGTCGAGCAGCGCGCGTTGAATCGGCGAAAGTCGGTCCTCCGCGAGGACCGCCACGCGCGAGGGCGGCATCTTACTGGCGGGCTTGCGGGCGGCACTCTTCTTTCCGGCGGATTTCTTCGCGGGCATGGGGCTTCCTCGTTGCGATGGGTTCGGGTGGCGGGGCGCACGGACGTACAGCGCGCCCAAGACTAAGGCAGGGGCGGGTCTACTTGAACAGCAGCGACTTGATGATAATCGGCACCACGTTGGTGAGCTCGATGACGCTCCCGATGTCGACGTAATCGAACTCCTTGAGCTGCACGCCGTCGATCGCGATCACGTCGGCTGCGGGAGCGATCTCATGGCGGATGATGCGGCCGAGGCTCTTGCCGACGTCGCCGTCGATCAACAGCACCAGCGGCAATCGCTCGTGCAGCGTGCGCGGCAGCGCCGCGCAAATGCCGGCGGCGACCGCGTGCAAACGGGCATGGGAGGGATCGCCGCGCCACGGGAACGACAGCGCCACCGGGCTCTCTCCTTCCTCGAAATCGGCGCGGGCAAGCGCGCTCTGCACGGCAGCGGCGACGGCCGCGGGCCCGATCTCCTCGTCGAGGGAAAGCTCGCATGAGAGCACGGGGAGGTTCTGCAACGGCAGCTTGTCGGGATCGGCGATCAGGATGGTATTGCCGCTGATCTGGACCGAGAACTGCGCGGCGCCGATCACGGTGGCGCGGATGCCCTGGCCCGGGTCCCAGACCGGCGGAAGATCGCGCCGGTGCGCCAGCGCATGGCGCAGCTCCTCGGCGAGATCCGAGCCGAGATCGCCGAAGCGCCGCGTTTCGCGCTTGTAGAGATATTCCGCCACCCCGCCGGAAAAGGTCATGGCGTCAACGCCCTTGTTGGCGAAGTGCGCGGGCCAGCCTTCGGTGACCAGCAGGCTGCGGCCGAGCTCGCCCGGCTGACGCAGATCGATGAGCCCCATGACCAGACGAGACATGCGCGTCGCGATGCGCTGACGGTCGCCCGCCGCGAGCGACTTGCCGAGCGCGAGCTCGATGCCGAGCGCCTTGGCGATTTCCTCCGCGGGCGGCTCAATGCGCGTGAGCCCGCGCGCGTCGTCCTCGACGATCAGGCGGCCGCCGACCGCAATGGCGCAGGTGGCGAGCACGCGGCCATTCTCGATCAGCGCGAACTTGGTGGTGCCGCCGCCGATATCGACATTGAGCACCGTCGCTTTGTGGCCGCGCGAAAGTGCGATGGCGCCCGAGCCGTGGGCGGCCATTTGGCATTCCATGTGGTGTCCGGCGGAGGCGCAAACGAACTTGCCGGCTTCATCGGAGAACAGGTCGGCGATGGCGCGCGCGTTGCGGCGCTTGAG
>JBKPUA010000138.1:0-4792 GCA_046735815.1 Pseudomonadota bacterium | reverse complement strand
GAGAATTCGAGCACGATGGTCTTTTCCATCTCGCCGCTTGCCGCCCGCGTGCCATTGTCGATGCCGCCATGGCCGGGATCGATCACGACCAGCGGGCGCGGGTCGCCGCTCTTTTCCGGAGCGGTTTCCGCCTTGCGGGTCGCCGGCAGCCGGCTCTCGGCGGCGATGCTGCGCATGAACGCCTCGCGGTCGACCGCCGCGAGCTCGAGCACCAGACGGGCGGGCTGGTCGTTGGCCGCTTCGAGCACCACGGCTTTCTCGATCCGCGCCGGGCGGGCGAGATCGAGCACCATGCGCGAGCCGCCCTGCATGACCAGGCCGAAACGGAAGGCTTTGACCAGGCCCCGCCCCGCCTCCCCGGCCTTGGCCGGGAACGCGAAGGTGACCTGAGGCAGGTCGATCACCACCCGGAAGGGATTGGCGAGAGTGAAAACGCGGATGTCGAGTTTCTGGGTCAGGTCGATGATGAGGCGGGTCTGGCCGTCGTCGCCGGCAAGCCGCACCTCGCTCGCCACCGGAAAGTCGCTGGCGGGGCGGCTCGGGACTGCGGCCGTACCGGTGCGCTCGTCCGCCGCCGCGCCGCCGAGGACGATCACACCGAGGACAAACGCCAAGCTGGTCGCACGGACAGACATGGGTTTCCAGCCCTGCGAACCGTTTTACTGCATTACGAGGGCGCGGTTAACCTAATCCTAACCGCCCCTTGCGGCCCTCTGGCGACCCTCAAGCGTCAACGCCGTGACAGGACTTGGGATTTCGCTCCCTTGCCATTGGCAGCCGCCCGCCCTAATAAGGGGTGCTGACGATTTGCAGTTCCGGTTGTGCCGCGTTCGGACATCCGGCAGGTCCGCCGAAGGTTCGCTCCCCGACAAAGCGAGGGAACTTCGCGGGCAGAATGGCTCGCAAGGGTCCTTAACCATGGGCACTCGCGAGCCGTCCGGCCGATGTTCTTGTGGACGATGACCGGTACGCGTGCCGTCCATACCTTCTGCGGCGGTTCGCCGGCTTATCCTTTTCAAGCCGCTTCGAGTCGAAGATCGTCGGCCAAAGAGAACCTACGGCGGCGCGCGAGCGCGCTGCCGTCCCGTCACGGGTCAAGGGTCATGCTACGACCGCGCACCGAGAACGTAAGACGCTGCCAAGGCAATATCACGTCGCGTAGCGACGCCGCCTTGGCGGACGCGTCGATCCTAGGCGTGCGCCAGACCCATTCCATCAACCAACGTCAGGCCGGTTTCCGGCCGCGCTGCCTTGCGCCGTTTGCGTGGCGATCAACGGCGGCCGCGCGCCAGCCGGTCATTAAGAGATTAGTCAATGGCCAACAAAATGCTCATCGATGCGACCCATCCGGAGGAGACCCGGGTGGTTGTTCTGCGTGGTCATCGTGTCGAGGAATTCGACTTCGAGTCAGCCAACCGTAAGCAGCTTCGCGGCAACATCTATCTGGCCAAGGTCACGCGGGTCGAGCCCTCGCTGCAGGCCGCCTTCGTCGACTACGGCGGCAACCGCCACGGCTTCCTGGCCTTCAGCGAAATCCATCCCGACTACTATCAAATCCCGGTTGCCGACCGGCAGGCGCTGATCGCCGAGGACGAGCGCGCCCAGCGCGCCGCCGAGGCGGAGGCCGACCGTCGTGCCGGCCGCCGCAACGGACGCTCCGAGCGCGCCAGCGGGCGCCGGCGCGCGGAGGTCAAGAGCGAGCCGATCGATCCCGACTGCGAAGCCATGGCGGCGGCATCCGAGCAGATGGCGCCGCAGGCGGAAGCGACCGAGGACATGGCGCCGGCCGCGACCGCGCCGGCCGAGAGCGAAGCGGCGCCCGCTGCGCTTCCCGCCGAGGCCGAGGAGGAGACTGCGCCGACGGCGGTCGCAACCGACACGCCAATTGCGCTCGCCGAGCTCGAGGCGCACAGCGCCACCGAGCCGGTTCCAACCGCTAGCGAGGACGCGCCTGCTGCAAGTGAGCCCGTCGCGGAGGCGGCGGACATCACCGCCGCAACGGCGAAGAGCGAGGGCGAGACCAGCGAGACCGCCGAGCCCGCCCACAACATCACCGAGGTCAACGGCCACGACGCCGAGGGCGAGGTGGAGATGGTGGAGTCGGTCGGCGGCGCCGATGCCTTGGAGGAAGTGCCGGAGCGCATGCCGCGGGTGCGCCGGCAATACAAGATTCAAGAGGTCATCAAACGGCGGCAGGTGATGCTGGTGCAGGTGGTCAAGGAGGAGCGCGGCACCAAGGGCGCGGCACTCACCACCTACCTTTCGCTCGCCGGCCGCTACTCGGTGCTGATGCCGAACACCGCGCGCGGCGGCGGCATCAGCCGCAAGATCACCAGCGCCGACGACCGCCGGCGTTTGAAGGAGATCGCCCAAGAGCTGGACGTGCCGGAAGGCATGGGCGTGATCCTGCGCACCGCCGGCGCGAGCCGCACCAAGACCGAGGTCAAGCGCGATTTCGAGTACCTGCTGCGGCTGTGGGAGACGGTGCGCGATCTCACACTCAAATCGACTGCACCCACCCTCGTCTACGAGGAAGGCTCCCTGGTCAAGCGCTCGATCCGCGACCTCTACAACAAGGATATCGACGAGATCATGGTCGCGGGCGATGACGCCTATAAGGAAGCGAAAGAGTTCATGCGCATGCTCATGCCGAGCCATGCCAAGAACGTGAAGCCCTATCGCGACACGCTACCGGTCTTCACCCGCTACGGCATCGAGAGCCAGCTCGACGCCATGTTCACGCCGGTGATGCAGCTGCGCTCGGGCGGTTATATCGTGCTCAACCAAGCCGAGGCGTTGGTGGCGATCGACGTCAATTCCGGGCGCGCCACCCGCGAGCACCACATCGAGGACACCGCGCTCAAGACCAATCTCGAGGCCGCCGAGGAAATCGCGCGGCAACTGCGCCTGCGCGATCTCGCCGGCCTGATCGTCATCGACTTCATCGACATGGACGAGAAGCGCAACAACCGTGCGGTCGAGCGCCGGTTGAAGGAATGCCTGCGCCACGACCGCGCGCGCATCCAGGTGGGGCACATCTCACATTTCGGGCTGCTCGAAATGTCGCGCCAGCGCATCCGCTCGAGCGTGCTTGAGAGCTCGACCGAGAAGTGCCCGCATTGCGGCGGCACCGGCCACGTGCGCTCGGTGTCCTCGGTCGCGCTGCAGCTGCTGCGTTCGCTGGAGGAAATGCTGCTCAAAGGCGCGACCCATAATCTCACCGTGCGCACCCGCTCCGAGATCGCGCTCTACCTGCTCAATCACAAGCGCGCCCATCTGCGCGCGCTCGAGGAACGCTTCCGTATCACCATCATGGTCAACGCCGACGCCACCATCGGCGGGCAATTGTCCTTCGTCATCGAGAAGGGCGAGCAGGTGCACAGCCTCGAGCAGGCCAAGGCGCTGGCCATGCAACCGATCGCCGCGGTCGCGAGCGAGGAGGAAGAAGAGGAGGCGGCTGACGCCGACGAGGAGGAGATAGCGGAAGCGGAAGACGCGGAGGATGCCGAGGTGGCTGCCTCCGAAGAGGACGCTCAGGCTGAGGGAGCCCTTCAGGGGCAGGATCAGGGTCCGGGCCGCAAGCGCCGGCGCCGGCGGCGCGGGCGCCGTGGTAGCGAGGGCCGCGAGAGTCGCGAGGCGTCGCAGGCTGAGCGCGAGGGCGCCGTGTCCGCGCCGGAAGCGGCGGCGGATTTCAGCGGCGACGAGCAAGAGGCCGACGGTGCACCGGAAGCAGCGGAATCGGGCAATGGCGCCGCGCGCGCGGAGGCGGCGGGAGAGTCGGGCAGCGACGGCGAGCGCCGGCGCCGGCGGCGCGGACGCCGCGGCGGACGGCGCAACCGGCGTGCTCGCGAGGGCGAGGATCTCGGCCGCGACACGCGCGAGACCGATGGCTTCGTGCCGGAGGCGGGCATGAGCGAGGGCTCCCCGTCGGAGTCCGACGACGCGGTGGAGCCGGAGCTCGCGCACGCGGTCTCCGATCTCGATGCAGCACCGGCGGACGCCAGTGAACCGCCGGCCGCGTACGAGGTGACGACGGAGCCGCCGAGCACCCCTCCCCGACGACCGGCCCCGGCCGAACCGGACGATGCCCCGCCGCCCCGGACCGAAGTGCCGGCCGCCGCCGAAGCAGCGCTATCCGAATCGCCGCGCCGGCGTTCGACCGTGCGTGAGCCGGTGGCGAATGCTCTGCACCACGACGAGAGCTTCCCCGCGCCGTCCTTCGCCTCACCTGCTCCCGCGGTAGAGCCGGTGGTGTCGAGCTCGACCGAAAACGAGAGCAGCGATCGCCCGCGCCGCTCCGGTTGGTGGAGCCGGCGCGTGCTCGGCAAGGGCTGATTGCGCCGCAGTCGCGACCGGCTGCGCCCGACGCACTGCGGCCGTGCGACAGGAGCTCGTCGATGAAGAGCGCTTGGGTCGACAGCGAGGCGCAGGCGGCGGTCGAGCACTATGCCCGCCACGGCGTCGGGGAGGAGCTCGCGCTGCGCGTCTACACCACGCGATTGCTCGGCCGCGAGCCCCGGCTGGTGTTGCACGGCGGCGGCAATACCTCGGTGAAGACCACACTGCCCGACCTCTTCGGCGACGAGGTCGCGGTGCTGTGCGTCAAGGGCTCCGGCGCCGACATGGCCGTGATCGAGCCCGCGGGTCTGCCGGCGCTGCGGCTCGAGCGCCTGCGCAAGCTGCGCACGCGCGAGGCGCTGAGCGACGAAGATATGGTGCGCGTGCAGCGCGCGAATCTACTCGAGCCGACGGCGCCGAACCCCTCGGTCGAGACCCTGTTGCACGCCTTTCT
>JBKPUA010000137.1:0-15523 GCA_046735815.1 Pseudomonadota bacterium | reverse complement strand
TCAAGCGCAGGCCCCGTTTCGCGCCAAGCCGACTTGTCCGCGCCAAATCGCAGCGATCAGCCAGATCCGGCGGCACCACCGTTAAGCTTCGGATCAGGCTTCACAATCCCGTCACGCTCCCCTATACACTAGCGCCGCGCTGGGGACTTCTGGGAAAGGAGACCAGGAACGCCGTGAACGTGTCGCCCACAGGCTTTCCCGCCCTCGTACTCAATGCGGATTTTCGTCCGCTCAGTTACTACCCGCTGTCGCTGTGGTCGTGGCAGGACGCCATCAAGGCCGTGTTTCTCGAGCGGGTGAACATCGTCGCCGAATACGATCGCGCGGTGCGCAGCCCCAGCCTGGAAATGAAGCTCCCGAGCGTGGTGTCGCTCAAGACCTTCGTGAAGCCCGCGACCCAGCCCGCCTTCACCCGCTTCAACGTGTTCCTGCGCGACAAGTTCAGCTGCCAGTATTGCGGCACGCGCGACGACCTCACCTTCGATCACTTGCTGCCGCGCTCGCGCGGCGGCCACACGACCTGGATCAACGTGGTCGCCGCCTGCTCGCCCTGCAATCTCAGGAAGGGCAACCTGACGATGGAAGAGGCGCGGATGTGGCCGTCGCAGATGCCGTTCCAGCCCACCGTCAACCATCTGCACCGCAACGGCCGCCGCTTCCCGCCGAACTACCTGCACGAAAGCTGGCTCGACTATCTCTATTGGGACACCGAGCTCGATCCGTAACATCGATATCTAACGTCGATCGACTCCCTCCACGTCATGGCCGGGCTCGTCCCGGCCATCCACGTCTTTGCATCCGCAATCCACGACGTGGATGCCCGGAATAAGTCCGGGCGTGACGAAGGCGAAAGCGCCGATGCCGCTTTCGCGGGGACGACAACAGGCATAGCATTCTTCCGAACGAATTCGACAACAACGCGGGAGAAACGCCATGGACCTCATCGCCGATCGCGGACGGCGCGTGGCGATCGAAGAGCTCAACACCAGCCGGTTGCTGGCGCATGCGAGAAAGCAGGCGCAGCAGCGCAAGCTCGATGACGTGCTGATCGTCGACGTCGACGCCCACCACTACGAGAACGAAAGCCTGGATGATTTTCTTCCGTTCATGGAGAACGACGTGCTGCGCCAGCTCGTGCTGGCGGGCCGCGCCAAGGGCCGCGGCAGCGTGGTGCCCAACCTCGCGGTCGGATTCCAGGACATGGGCGGGCGCATCACGCGCTATCCCATGCGCTCCTCCGAGAAGACCGCGCAGGGCAAGTTGCGCGACGTCGAGCTCGGCCATCGCTGGATGGACGCCATGAGCGTCGACTATTCCTGTCTGTTCCCGACCTTGATGCTTGCCGTCGGCCTGCATCCCGATCCCGCCATGGAGGTCGAGCTGTGCTGGGCCTACAATCGCTGGCTCACCGAAAAGGCGCTGCCCGAAGGCGGCGGGCGCTTCTACTCGATGCTGACCCTGCCGTTCTCGGATGCGGACGCGGCGCTGCGGCAGATCGAGACCTTCGGCACCTGCAAATACGTCACCGGGTTCATGATCACCTGCGTGCGCAGCCTGGCGGTGCACCACAACGCGCACATGAAGATCTATCGCGCGTTGGAGGAGCGCGGGCTCGCACTCTCGTTCCACTCCGCCATCAATCCGGGCGAGCCGGTGTTCAAGAGCCTCAACCGCTTCGCCTCGGTGCACGCGCTCGGCTTCCCGTTCTACAACATCCTGCACCTGACCAACTGGGTCACCAATGGATTGGGCGAACGCTTTCCCAAGCTGCCCGTGATCTGGATCGAAGGCGGGCTCGCCTGGATCCCGTTCCTGATGCAGCGGCTCGATCACGAATACATGCTGCGCAGCTCCGAGTATCCGCTGTTGAAGAAAAAGCCATCCGACTACATGCGAGACATGTACTACGCCTCGCAACCGATGGAGGCCGAGAACCTGCGCGCGCTCGCCTGCACGTTCGAGATGATCGACGCGGAGACGCAGTTGCTCTACGCCTCGGACTATCCGCACTGGGACTTCGATCTGCCGAGCCGGATCTGGGACCTGCCGTTCCTGTCGGAGAAAGCCAAGCACAACATCCTCGGCGGCACCGCGGCGCGCCTGTTCAAGCTGCCGCCGCGCAACACCCAGCAGAAGACGAACCTCCAGCGGTTCGGTAATGCTCTGGCGTGAAGGCCATGTCGCGTGGCTGTCGTGACCATTCGCGTTGGCGCATCGTCCCATGGCTATTGGCGTTGTGCGCATCCTTCCCGACATCAGCCGCGCTGGCGCAAGACGCGGTCGAGAGTTTCTATCGCGGCCGGCAGGTGAACCTGATCGTCGGCTACGGGCCGGGCGGCGGCTATGACGCGGCGGCGCGGCTCGTCGCGCGCCATCTCGGCCGCTACCTTTCCGGCAATCCCAGCGTCGTGGTCCAGAACATGCCGGGCGCCGGCAGCCTGCGCGCGGCCAACTATCTTTATTCGGTGGCGCCCAAGGACGGCGGCACGCTCGCGCTGTTCGGCAGCGACATCGCGCTGATCGGTTTGATCGCGAGCAATCCCAGCGTGCAGTTCGATCCGCGCAAGTTCACCTGGCTCGGCTCGTCGTCGAGCTTCGCCGGCGATGCCTTCATTTTGATGGTGCGCCCAAACGCGGCGGCGAAGTCGATCGCGGAGGCGCGCCGGCCCGGCGGGCCGCCGCTGGTGCTCGCCGGCACCGGCGAAGGCGCGCGCGACAGCGACGTGCCGAAAATCCTGCGCGATGCGCTCGGGCTCAACATCAAGCAGGTGCTGGGCTATCCGGATACGCCGTCGATCTTCCTCGCGGTCGAGCGCAGCGAGGTCGATGGCCGCACCTTCGATTTCTCCTCGGTCAAGGCCAACAAGCCGCACTGGCTCAGGCCCGAGAGCGGTTTCCATCTCCTGCTGCAGTTCGCGCGCGTCACCCGCCATCCGGAGCTGCCCGACGTGCCGACCGCGCGCGAGCTCGCGCGCAACGACGCCGGACGCGCTTTGATCGAATTCGCCGAGACGCCGCTGCTCACCATGGCACGGCCGTTCGCGGCCCCGCCGGGGGTGCCCGAGGAGCGCGCTCGCGCGCTCAAGACGGCATTCCTCGCCGTCCATCGCGATCCGCAATTGCTCGCAGAAGCCGAACGGCTCGGCCTCGACATCAGCCCGATCGGCGCCGAGGAGCTGGCGCGCAGCATCGAGCATATGGCGCACGCCTCGCCCGACGCCTTCAACTACATGAAGAACCTGCTGGCATCACACCGCGGCGGGTGATGTCGCGATGATCGCGCCACAACGGCAGTGTGCTCCCTCTCCCACCTGAAGTCGGATGTATCCGACTTCAGGCAGCTTAAAGTGCCGAACTCGGGTAAACCCGAGTTCGGCTGGGAGAGGGGTGGGGTGAGGGGTTTTGGTCTATCAGAGCGCGGCAACCCCCTCACCCCAACCCATCTCCCCAACTGGGGAGAGGGAGAACACCGACTCCGCGGCGCTTTCATCGATTCGAACAGCACTCACGCCTTGTTGACGTCACGATGATGCTGCTCTGAATGCACCGGACGACATGCCCGCAAACCAGAACCCGACCTCCATCCGCGCCATATTCGGTGCGCTGTTCCTGGCGCTGTGGCTCGCGGCGCTCGACCAGACCGTGGTCTCGACCGCGCTGCCCACCATGGCCGGCGACCTCGGCGGTTTGGGCTTTCTCTCCTGGGTGGTGACGGCCTATCTGCTCACCAGCACCGTCGCCGGACCGCTGTACGGGAAATTCGGCGATCTCTACGGCCGCAAGGTCGTGCTGCAGGTGGCGATCGTCGTGTTCCTCGTGGGCTCTGCGCTCTGCGGCATCGCGCGCGACATGCTGCAGCTGATCGCCTTTCGCGCGCTCGCGGGTCTCGGCGGCGGCGGGCTGATCGTCATCACCATCGCGGTGATCGGCGACCTCATCCCGCCGCGCGAACGCGGGCGCTATCAGGGCTTCTTCGGCGCGGTATTCGGGGTCGCCACCATCGTCGGGCCGCTGGTCGGCGGCTTCCTGGTCGAGCACCTGAGCTGGCGCTGGATCTTCTACATCAACCTGCCGACCGGCATCCTCGCGCTGGTGGTGATTGCCGCAGTGCTGCCGGCGCGCTCCACCCGACATCAGCACCAGATCGATTACGCCGGCGCCCTCCTCCTCACCGCTGCGCTCAGCGCCGTCATCCTGTTCACCGGGCTCGGCGGCACCGCCTTCCCCTGGACCTCTCCCGTCATCCTCGGCCTGATCGCGGCGAGCGTGGCCGCCACCGCCGCCTTCATCGCGGTCGAGCGCCGCGCCCGCGAACCCATCCTCCCGATGGCCCTGTTCCGCAATCGCAACTTCGCGGTCGCGAGCAGCGTCGGGCTGATCGTGGGGCTGTCGCTGTTCGGCGCGGTCACCTTCCTGCCGATCTACCTTCAGGTGGTCAAAGGCGTGAGCCCGGCGACCTCCGGCCTGCTGCTGATGCCGATGATGCTCGGCATGCTGGTGACCTCGGTGATCAGCGGCCGCCTCATCAGTCGTTTCGGGCGCTACAAGCTGTTTCCCATCCTCGGCACCGCCACCATGACGTTCGGGCTCGGCGCGCTGTCGCTGCTCTCGCTCGAGAGCGACGACTGGCAGACCGCCATCGACGCGCTCTGGCTCGGGCTCGGCATGGGGATGGTGATGCAGGTGCTGATCATCGCGGTGCAGAACAGCGTCGACTACAAGCATCTCGGCGTGGCCACCTCCGGCACCATGCTGTTCCGCTCGCTCGGCGGCGCGCTCGGGGTCGCGCTGTTCGGCGCCATCTTCGCCAATCGCCTGCATGCCCAGCTCGCGGGGCCGGGCATGGAATTCCTCGCCACGGTCATTCCTTCGGCGGTGCGCGGCCTGCCGCCGAACCTGCACGAGGAATACATCACCGCGGTGATGGCGGCGCTGCGCCCGGTGTTCGTAGCAGCGGCCTGCACCTCCGCGCTCGGCTTCGTGCTGGCCTGGCTCCTGCACGAGCACCCGCTGCGCGAGGGCGCGCCCGCGGAAGGCATGGGCGAGAGCTTCGCGATGCCGCGCGACGCCACCTCGTTGCAGGAGCTCGAGCGCATCGTCACGCTCCTGGTGGCGCACGAGAACCGCTGGCGGGTCTACGCCGATCTCGCCCGCCGCGCCGCCATCGACCTGCCGGCGCCCGAGCTTTGGATGCTGGCGCGGCTAGGCGAACGCGAGCCGATGACGCTCGGTTCGCTGAGCGCCGAGCTGAAGATTTCGGAAAGCGCGCTCGCGTCGCCGCTCGACGCGCTATGCGAGCGCGGCATCGCTGAGAAGGCCGCGAACGGCGAGCTGCGGCTCACGCCGGCCGGACTCGCCATGCGCGATCGCGTCGTCGCCGCGCGGCGCAAGGGGCTCGCCGACACGCTGGCGCGCTGGCAACCCGAGCAGCATCCCGACGTGCTCGCCTTGATCGAGCGCATGGCGCAGGCGCTCACCAGCGACCTGCCGACGCCCAAGGCGGCGTAGCTCTTTCTCCCCTACTCCGCGGCTTCGGCCGGCACGGTGTCGTGCACCGTCAGGCGCAGGCCGGCGAGATTGGGCAGGCCGAAATGCAGGAGCTCGGTCTTCTCGCGCGCGGTGAACGTCACGCTTTCGCCGGCAGCGAGATAGACCGTGGTAAGCGGGCGCATCGCCTCGCCGCCGACCGAGCCTCCGCCGCGCGTGACCACATAAACGCCCTTGCCGCGGGCGGTGAAGGTCGCGCCGGCATCGATCCGGACGAAACCCGCTTCGCTGCGCCGCTCGGTGAACACGCCGAGCAGCTTCTCGTAGACGCCGGGCGCGCCTTCGACCGGCACCCAGTCGTAGGTCGACGGATCCATGAAGATCGGCTGCGGATAGCGCGGCTTCGGATAGACCATCGGCCGGCTATTCACGTGCTCCCAGATCGCCTGATAACCGTCGAGGTTGCGCTTGCCCTCGACATCGGCGCGGCGGCGGAAGACGCCGTCCTTGAACTCGCCCTCCTGCCGCAGCGCCTGCATTCCAGCCTGCACCTCGGCCTGCGAGAGATAGCCGCTACCGCTCGCGCCGCCGAACTGCAGCACAATGGTCTTGCAGGCGATGTTGGGATCCTGGCTCTGCGGGCCGTAATAGACCGCTTCGGGAAAATAGCCGACCATTCCGGAGACCAGCTTGCCGTCGCGGCCATAGTCGAGCACGCCTTCGAGCTGATAGCGGATCTGCTCGAAATTGTGCCGGTGACGCGGCGAGTTGAAATCGCCGCCCATCTGCCCGAAGGAGAGCTGGAAATTATCGAGCGCGCCCGGCTCGCCTTCCGCCATGATGCGGCCGTGGAAGGTGCCACCGCGATGCTCGAGGCCGCGCTTGAGTGGGATCTCGTCGGTTTGAACGATCTTCATGGGTTTCCTCCATCGCCCGCGACGGGCGGCCACATCACTCCCGCAATGCGTTGTGTTAGAGAATAGCTCGACCGAACGCGGTTTGCAGCCCCCAAGGTTGATCGATGCTGGGACGTGCCAGCTTGTTCGTGGTGATGGTTGCGTTCGCGCTGGCGTCGCCAGCGCGTGCCGAGGAGCCGAACTATCCCAGCCGGCCGGTGAAGATCATCGTCTCCGCCCCGCCCGGCGGCGGCGTCGACATCGTCGCGCGCGTGATCGCGGACCGGCTGGCGAAACTATGGGGGCAACCGTTCGTGGTGGAGAACCGGCCGGGCGCCGGCGGCAATCTCGGGAGCGAGTCGGTCGCGGCGGCCGAGCCCGACGGCTACACGCTCTTGGCGGCGCAGCCGGCGCCGCTCACCACCAACGTGGTGCTGTACAAGAAGCTCAATTTCGATCCGGCCGCGCTCGAGCCGCTCGCGATCATGACCTCGATTCCGAACGTGCTGGTGGTGCGCGCGGACTTTCCCGCCGATTCGGCGGCGGAGCTCGTCGGCTATGCCAGGGCCAATCCCGGCAAGGTCAATTTCGGCTCGCAAGGGGTCGGCACGACGCCGCACCTGACCGGCGAATTGTTCGCGCGGGCGACCGGCAGCAAGCTCACCCACGTGCCCTATCGCGGCACCGCACAGGCGGTAAACGATCTCGTCGCCGGCCATCTCGATCTCTTGTTCTTCCAGCTCGATTCGGTGCGCGAGCAATACCAGGCGAAGAAAGCCAAGATGCTGGCGGTGACGACGGCGCAGCGCGTCGCCGCGGTGCCGGAGGTGCCGACCATGGACGAAGCCGGCGTCAAGGGCTTTCGCTCCGACACCTGGAACGCGCTCGCGGCGCCGCCGAAGACGCCGGCGGCGATCGTTGCCAAGCTCAACGCCGCGATCAACGCGGTGCTTAAGCAACCGGACACCGCCGAACACTTGCGCGCAATGAGCATGACGCCGATCGGCGGCACGCCGGATGCGATCAAGACGTTTATCCGCGAGGAGACCGAGCGCTGGGGCGAGGTGATCCGCGCCGCCAATATCCGCGCGGATTAGCGGCTCAGTTTACGCCTGAGCTTTGCTGCGCCATTCCGTCATCGCGCCCCAAGCCGCGACGGCGGCGAGCGCGAGCGAAATGAGCGCGTTGTAGCCGGCGAGCGACAGCCCGAGGAAGCGCCAAGCCGCCTCATCGCAACGCACCACGGTGATCGACTGCAGCTTGTTGAGGAGCCCGCCGGCAGAGCCGAGATCGTCGAGCGCGCCCGAGCATTCCTGCGGACCTTGCCACCAGCGCCATTCTACCCCGGAATGGTAGACGCCGAGCCCGGCATTCCACAGCATGCCGAGCGCGATGGCGATAAGCGCGGCGAGCAGCACCTTGCGCGAGGCGCCGGCGTGATCGCCGAGCACCACCATCACCGCGAGCGGGATCGCGAAATAATAGGCGTAGCGCTGCTCGAGGCAGAGCGGGCATGGCTTCAAGCCCAGCCCGTATTGAAAGAACCAGGCGCCCAGGATGGTCACCGCGCCCACGACAGCGATGGCGATTGCTGCCGAAGCCACCGGCCGCGACCGGATCATGCTGGTGGTTATCTCGCTCATGCCTCGCCGTGTGCTTGATCGCCGCGGTTCGACCGCCCTTGTGCGCCCATATAGCGATGTCGGGCCGGCAATGGTATGGGGCCCGTTGACCCTCTGCCCCCCGCCGCTATGATCCCCCCGCTGCAAGCCCCTGTGGCGGAATTGGTAGACGCGCCTGACTCAAAATCAGGTGGTGGCAACATCGTGCTGGTTCGAGTCCGGCCAGGGGCACCAAACTCGCGGGTTACGCGCAGGATGTTGCACCGCCGTGCGCAAATCGGGGATGCGCTTCGCTATTCCGCGTTACCCGCTGCGCGCTAGCCCGCCTCATCCGCTCGCGCTTCCTTCCTCTTTTCATGCGCACGGTCCGACGATAGTCTCGCCGAGCCGGCAGAGGATGTCGGAATGGGGCGACACTTAAGCCAGCGCAGACGCGCCCGGCGTGAAATGCCTGGGATGATTGGAGTCCGGTAATGAACGATGAGACTAAACGGAAAGCGCTCAACGAGATAACACAAGACATCAACAGCAGCCGGCTCTCGCGCCGCGGCCTGCTGAATCGCCTCAAGGGCATGGGAGTGGCCTTTGGAGCGGCCGTCATGCTGGGCGTGAAGGAGAGCGACGCTCACAACGGTCCCGCTGCGACGGCGCGGCTCAAGTCCACCAACAACGCGCTCAACGACATCATCGAAGAGGGCGCACAGGCACATCCGGGCGAAGGCGAGGAGCGCCCGATCCAGACCGCTTATTTTCGCGTGTTCCGCCGTTTCTACCGGCGCTTCTACCGGCGTTGGTGATGGTGCGCGGTTGCGCCGCGGGCATTGCTGAATTCTCATAGCAACCTGGAGCGTGTCGTGATTCCAACGGATCGGGACATGCTCCAGCCGGTCTCAAAAGACATGAAGGTTGCCATGCCGGGCGTGACCGAGGCGCCCGCATTCAGCTTCGTGCTGGTCAAACTCGCCTCCCGCTGCAACATCAATTGCACTTACTGCTATTGGTTTCGCGATCCGGAGGTCTACAACAAGCCGCCGGTGCTCACGCTCGACGCCGAGGATCAATTCTGCGCCCGGCTCGAGCAGCACATCCGCAAATACGAGCTCGACCAATTCCTGCTGGTCTTTCACGGCGGGGAGCCGCTGCTCTTCCCGAAATATCGCTTCCGCAATCTTCAGAACAAGCTGGCCGATGTCGAGCGCCGCACCGGCTGCAAGATCGAGCGCGGCGTGACTACCAACGCCATCCTCATCGACGAGGAATGGACGAGCCTGTTCAAGGCGCATGACGTGAGCGTCACGATCAGCCTCGACGGTCCGCCTGACATCAACGACAGGCACCGGGTCGATTTCAAGGGGCGCGGCACCTTGGCGGCGACGTTGCGCGGGCTCGATTGCCTGCGGGCGGCGGGCATCGAGCCGGGCCTGATCTCGGTGTGCAATCCGAGCACCGACCCGGAGCGCATCGTGGCCTATATCGTCGAGGAGCTCGGCATTTTCCATTTCGATATCCTTCCGCCGGACGCCACCCACAGCGACAATCCTCCGCCGATCGCCGACTATTTCATCAGACTGTTCGACGTCTGGTTCGACCGCTATGCGGAGCGCGGGGTTCGCATCAGCACGCTCGACGCGATGATCAGGGGCTTGACCGGCCATCTGTCGGTGTCGGACACGATCGGGCTCGGACCGATCCACACCGTGACGCTGATGACCGACGGCTCGCTCGAGGCGCTCGACGTGCTGCGCATCGCGGGCGCCGGCTCGACCGCCTCGAATGCCAACGTGCGCGACAACGCGCTGCAGGACGTGCAGGACGATCCGGTCTGGCGGGAGGCCTTCCATGCCAGCATGAATCTCGCCGAGGTGTGCCGGCGCTGCGAGTTCCTGGATTCCTGCGGCGGCGGCCACCTCGCGCAGCGCTGGTCGCCGCAGCGACGGTTCGATAATCCGAGCGTCTACTGCGAGAGCTGGAAGCGCATTTTCGATCACATCTGGCAGCGAATTGCGCCGACCTTGGTGCTCGAATACGCGCCGCGCAAAGCGCAATAGCGTACTAGACGCTAATCTGCCCTCCGTATTTCGCTATTCCACCCTACGCTCGGGTGGAGAGCCCGCAGCCACGTCGGAGCCGGCCTTCGGCGGCGGAGCCCAGCCCAGAGGCAGCATCGCGGCACGCGCGGCCAGGAGCCAGGGAGACCACGCCAGTCGCGTGGCCTCGGCCCAAAAGGCGAACGGGTTGGCGGTCTCGAGAAAGCGGCCGAACGCCTCGAACGAGGGCACCGCCTGCAGATTGATCGAAATCTGCTCGGCCTCGCCGTCGGGCGAGCGGCGGTAAACGACGTCGATATCCAGGCCGGGCAGGTGCGCGCTCGCCTTTGTCGTGTCCACGTCACTCTGCCGCGTGGCACCCTTGAACTCGGACACCCATTGTCTCCATCTCAATTGGGCCAAATCTCGAGACAACCGCGAGCGGCCGCTCGGGCCAGCAATAAGATACCTACGAAAGATATCTGCGATTGGACGATGACCACGGACCTGACGCAAAAGATTGTCGCCTGGGCCACCGAGATAGCTAGTGAGGCGGCGCGGCTGCCGTCAAGCCAGGCGCGCGAGGCCTATCTCGCGGAGCGCCGCTCCGAGCTGCTCGCGGGCGCGACGGCGGAGGGAGCGGCCGAGAGCGATGCGGCCGTGCTGGCCGACGCCTGCGTGAGCGCCGCGCGCAGAATCATGATCGAATTGCTGGCGCAACGCGCGGGGGTGCCGCGGGGGCACGCCTGACCCGACTGTTTGACGACAACCGCAGGAGAATCGAATGAAGACCCATGGATCGGCCGCCTGGCAGGGCGGGATCAAGGACGGCAAGGGCGCCATCTCGACCAAGAGCGGCGCGCTCAAGGATTATCCTTACGGCTTCAGCAGCCGCTTCGAGGGCAAGCCCGGCACCAATCCGGAGGAGCTGATCGGCGCCGCCCACGCCGGCTGCTTCACCATGGCGTTGTCGCTGATCCTCGGTGAGGCCAAGCTCACCGCGGAACGCATGGACACCACTGCGGAAGTCACGCTCGAGAAAGTCGCCGACGGCTTCGCGATCACCGCCGTGCATCTCACATTGAAAGCGAAGGTGCCGGGTGCAGACCAGGCCAAGCTCGAAGAGCTTGCCGGCAAAGCCAAGGCCGGATGTCCCGTATCGAAGCTCTTGAACGCGAACATCACCATGGACGCGACGTTGGTGAACTGACGCGCATCGTCTAATGCAGAAACGGCTCGCAAACGCAGCTTGGATCGCGGCCTTCGCCGTGCTGTGCGCGGCGTGGGGCTACGAGGCGGTGAAGGCTTCGCGGCACATCCAACCGCGTAACGATGCCGATGTCTGGATTTGCCCGATCCTGGGACGATGCGGGCCGGCAGGAACGCCAGGGCTGGGTAGGTGGTGACTCAGCGCGCGGGTGCGTTCAACGCCTTGCGAAAATAAATCACTCTTTCGGTCTCCGAGAATCCCCACGCACGATGGGCGGCGTGGGAGACGCAATTATCGATGAGCGCATCGGAGCCGATTTCGCGAAAGCCGCGTGTGATGAGGAACGCTTCGATATGCGCCATCAGTTGGGCACCGAGTTCCTGCCGCCTGAATGGAGGTTCTATCCAGACGCCTTCGAGGAACGGCACCGGGCGGCTCTCACAGCCATTGGCATAGGGACGAAGCGCGACCTCGGCAAATCCGGCGGGCTCGCCTTCGGTCGTTTCGGCAATGAAGCTCCACGCCTCGGGGCCGACGAGGAATGTCTCGATCTCGGCCGCGTGCAATTGCACGGTCGCGTCGGGCCACAGCGCGGCGCGCATCTTGGCCCATGCCATGCGGTCACGCGCCTCCATTGGCCTGATGAGGAATCCCATGGCGCGATTCTACCATCCGCAACGGCGCGGATACGAGCGTTGCTGCAGCCGATGCCGGCCGTGCGCCTCGAATGCCGCTATTCTCCCTTGATGTTGGATTCGCGGATGGCCTGCCCGTACTCGTCGTAGCGCTTGCGGATGAGCGCGCCGAAATCAGCGCCGCAGGTGCCGACAGGATAGAGGCCCTGATCGGCAAGCCGCGCCTTCACCTCGGGGAGCGCGAGCGCGGCGGTGAACCAGCCGGCGAGCTGCGACAGCGTTTCCTTTGGTGTATTCGCCGGCGCCACCACGCCGAACCAGTTGTCGACCTCCAGGTCCTTGAACCCGGACTCGTCGAACGTCGGCAGGTCCGGCAGGGGCACAATTCGCTTGCGCGTGGCGGTGGCGAGCGCGCGCAGCTTTCCCGCCTTCAAATGCTCGGCCACGACCGCGTAGCCCACGAACACCGATGTCACATGCTCGCCCAGCACCGCGTTCACCGCGGGCGCGCTGCCGGCATAGGGCACATAGGTCATGTTGACATGAGCCATGCGCGTGAAGGTGGCGAAGCCGATCTGAAACGAGGTGCCCGGCCCCACGCTCGCCATGGTCAATTCGCCGGGCCGGGCGCGCGCGGCATTCAAGAGATCGTCGAGGGTGCGATAGGGCGATGCGCTGTTTACAACCAGGATCGCCGGCGATTCCACGAGAAAGCAGATCGGCTCGAAGCTCGTCACCGGGTGATAGCTCGCTTTCCGCACCTGCGCGTCGATCAAGTAGGTATTGGCGGTCATCAGCAACGTGGTGCCGTCGGGCGCGGCGCGCGATACCGCTTCGGTGCCGATCATCCCGCTCGCGCCCGGGCGGTTCTCGATCACCATCGTCACCCCCTGCGCGCGGCTGATCTGCTCCGCCATCAGGCGGGCGACGAAGTCGGTGCTGGCGCCGGCTGGCACCGGGACCACGAGCTTGATGGTGCGCGCGCTCTCCGAACGGGCGTCATGGCCGGACAACGCAACCACGACCATGGCGAAACAGGCGGCGAGCGCCCTTCCAAACGATATCATCTGATGTGTCCCAGTGGGCCGGCCAAGGGGCAAGTTGCGTGCTCTAGGCGGCGCGCGCAAGCGCCGGCACGTTCCTGCGCGCCCGATGCACAACGAGGCCGCGCATCGTGCTCAGTGCTTCGCGCCGGTGCTGGCCTCCTCGGCGCACTGATCCGGCCGCGGCTTCGAGCCGCGCAGCACGGGCGGCACCTTGCAGTTGTCGACGCGTTGCTCGTCGCTCGCCTTGCCGCCGAGCCGCTCCTTGCCGGTGCGGACCGGCGCGACCTCGACTTGATCTTCCGCCTCACCAGCCGGCGCCTGCGCGACCGCAGCCAGCACCGTCTGCGCCACGATTGCGACCGCAAGTATGCAAATCGGCTTCAAAGCACCGGGCTCCAGGCCGTCGGCACCAAGCGATAGCCGGTGCCGGCCTTCTCGATATAGCCGATGCCGGGGAATGGGAAGTGATAGCCGGAGACCAGAAGCTTGTCGGCCGAGGCCATGTCGTAGACGCGCCGTCGCGTCGCGACCGCCTTCTCCGGCTCATGGTCGAACATGACCTGCCAATCGGGATTGCGCAGGAACAGCTCCGGGACGTTGGTGACGTCGCCCTGGAAAAACAGCTGCGCCGGTCCCGACGCGATCATGAACGACGTGTGCCCCGGCGTGTGGCCGCTGGTCTCGACCGCGGTGATGCCGGGAGCGACCTGTTGGCCCCATTCGTAGCGCGTCACCTTGTCCGCGAGATTGGAGAAAATCTTGCGATTGAAACCGAACGACGCCTTGGTGAAGCCCTCGGGCGCGCGGCTCATGTTGTCGTCGTTCATCCAGAACGCCCAGTCCACCGCCGGCACCTTGACTTCGGCATTTGCGAAAGCCAGCGCGCCGTCCGGCGTTTTCAAGCCGAGGATATGGTCGCCGTGCAGATGCGAGATCAGGACGATGTCGATCGCCTTCGGGTCGAATCCGGCGGCGGCCAATGTCGCCGGCAGCAGGCCGACCGTCGGCCCGAGGCCGGGACCATAGCCGGTATCGATCAGCACCAGCTTGGCGCCGGTATTGACCACGACCGGATTGAACGGCGCGATGATGCTGCCCTTCGGCATGTAGGCGGCCTCAGCGGCCGCCAGCACCTGCTCGTTGCTGACATTGCGCACGAACTGAGGGGGCAGCGGAATGGCGCGCGCGCCGTCATTGACGACAGTGATCTCGAGCTCGCCGACCTTGCAGCGGTAGAAGCTCGGCGCCTGCTTGCCGGTGAGCGGCGCGGCGGCCTGCGCGGATGAGGTGAACGGCGCGAGCGCGCCGGCGGCCGTGGTTGCGGCGGCACCGGCGAGGATGCGGCGGCGCGTCAATTCGCTCATGATATGTCCTCCCGAAACGGCGCCGCGCGATTGCAGCAACCGCCCGAGGCGACGCCGAGCGATGCTACCTCATTCACAGGCCTGGAAACAGCGGGGCGAAGAGATCGTCGACTTTCACCGGCGCGGCGATCATCGACTGATCGACGAGGAACTGCACCAACGCTTCGAGCGTAGGACGATTGGGCTCGATGCCGTAGGGCCAGGGATCGCCGCCGAACACCTCGTCGATCTCGTCGAGCTCGGCCGGCAGCCATGGCAGCATGTAGCGCAGCGCGCCGAGATAGCGCATGCGGCGGTGCGCGATCGCCCGCGATTGCTCGAGCGCGTTGTAGAGGCTTGTCGCGACGAACGGATGCCGCTCGTAGAACTCGCGGTGCAACACCACGAGATGCATGATCGGAAAGATCTTCGTGCGGCGATAATAGGCTTTCTCCTCCGCGCGGAAATCCGGGAACAGACGCCGCACGTGCGCGCAGCGGTGGATGGCGCTCGGCACCTCGGCGCCGATCACCGCCTGGATCTCGCCCGCCTCCAGCAACTGGCTCAGGGATTTGCCGCTGGTGTTGGCGACAATCGATAACGGCTTGAGCGGCGGCAGGACAGTCGGATTGCCGTGCCGCCTCGGCTCCTCCATCGCGCCTTCGACCCATTCGATAGTCGAGAGATCGACGCCGAGATCGCGCTGCAGCACGCCGCGTATCCAGACGGCGGCGGTCATGGTGTAGAGCTGGACGCCAATGCGCTTGCCCGCGAGATCCTTCGGCGACTTGATGACGCGGGTATCGACGGTGATGAAGCCGTGCCGGAACATGCGCGAGGGAAAGACCGGCAAGGCGATGAACGGGCATTGCCCGCGCGCGAACCGGGTCACGTATTCCGAGGTCGACATCTCCGAGGCGTCGAATTCCATCCGGGCGACCATGCGGTCGAACAGCTCGCGCGGATCATTGACGGCGACGAAATTGAGATCGATGCCTTCCGCACGCACCTCTCCGGTGTAGAGCGCAGTCATGCGGTCGTAGAGGCCGCAGGCGAACGTCATCGGGAGGTGCGACATGAAGGAAGGTCCTGTTCAGCCTAGTATCCAGTCACGCGGGCGAGCAGCGCGTCGACATCGTCGGGGAGACGATCGCCGCGCCAGCAGATGTACTGATCGGGCCGAATGAGCGCGAGATCGCGCCCATAGAGCTCCCGCGCCTGCGGGATATCGACATCGAGAACACAGAGCGGGATCGA